>CAZUAH010000303.1:0-16162 GCA_964617665.1 uncultured Pirellulaceae bacterium | reverse complement strand
CTGCCTCGGCGGATGTCGTTAGTGCCGAACATAATCAGCGCCACTTCGGGCTTGAGTGTGGCAATCCAGGCGTCCACATTCTTCAGACCCCAAGCTGCCGTTTGCCCGCTGTAGTTGCCCTTATCCGGGCCTTTCCAGCGATAGCATTCCTTCTTCATGTACCCATCGACTAGTCTCAACGCCTCGTGGGCGTCCGGCGTCATCTTCGCCTTGCCCGCGTATTGCAGCGGGGCGAAATATGCCATCGAGTAAGTGATCGAATCACCGAAGTGTACGAATACGCCCTTCTCGCCCTCGTTGTTGGCATGGACCTGGCGCATTGCCTTGACCCATTCGGCTTCGCCACCCCTAGCCGCGATCGCAACTGGCAACAAGAACGTGACGATAACGAGCGTTCGCATGGCATGTCTCCTGGTCAGGGCGTATTCTGCACGGTGACGATCGGAACGGAATTGCCCGACGCCGCAGCTTATGTTCTATGAATCTACCGGCGCGGACGACCAGAATCCAGCGTGCGTCAGCTCCAGCCGGATTCTCCATTGGCTTCAGTAGCCGAGGTGGACCGGGGCAGCCATACGGAAACCGTCGGCTGTTTCCATTCTTCTTCTCTTGCCATTCAGATATTGATAGGCTGAGGGAGTTCTTCACGTCTCGTCATGGTCTTGGATAGCCCGTGTGGTCTTTCTGACTGGAGACGCAAATGATTGCTGCTCCCTGGTATCTTCTCTCGATCGGCATCTTCGTCTTGCTTGTCGGCTTCTTTCTCGCCGCTATTAGGAGACCGCCTGGCGGGGATCAGAGGGTGATCGACCCCAATATGTCGGACGACGAGATTGTGGAGAATCTGCAGGATCGTGGCTGGGGGCGATCCCGTATCAGCTCTTGTGATTCTTGTCGGCGGCCTGATGATTTTGGTGAGCATCATCTGGCGGCTCCTTCGGCTGCTATTCTGACGCCGGCAGTTGGCGTATGGCTGGCAACCTCTGGGTGAACTGAGGTGCACAATGGCGATCGACGACGACAATCCGTACAAGTCGCCAAGTACGATAACCACAGCCCATCTGAGCGTCTCGGCGCGTTTAACGTGCCCGAACTGCAAGGCACACACATTTCCATTCTGGAAGCTCTACTGGCGACCGCCGCTTTGGCCCTTCAGGTGCCCCAATTGCCGCGCGAAGCTGAAGCTTGCCAAGTCTGGTTTCGGAAGATGGTCGGCGGTGATCCTTGGATTGCCCTGTGGACTATACGGCGGGCTTGTAGCAGTCGTTTGGTTATGCGACTTGGAACTGAGTGCCTTGATCGATGGAGTACATCAGCATTTCACGCCGACCATATTCTTTATGGCCTTGGCGGCAACACTGACTGCGGACTTCTTCGTGGACAGGTTGTACGTCTACATTCGCTGCCTGGAGTCGAGCGAGAGTGGCCCCGAGACCAAACTTGCGGCTGACCGTTGCCCTGACGACCAGACCACTGAAGAGCAGTAGTCTGGACATGTACGGTGATTAGTATTGGCTACGAGCGACTTTCTGTCAGGCCGGATCCCAATCGTAAACGCGATAGGTATGGGTTCGCTTCGTGCCGGCCTTCTCTGCGCTGCCGCGTGAGGCTCGGTTCGATTCGGCGATCCAGGAGTATTCGATCTCCTCCATGCCCCACGCCACGCCCTGGAGCGCCATCGCTTTGGCCCACACCAGCAGCACGCCCGTCATTTGGTACTCGGGGAGAACGTTGGTTGCTATGTTGCGAACCCGCTTGATCGAGCGTTTGTTCCGCAAGAGGCGGATGAAGCCGAAAGGAAACAGCCGACCGTCAATTTTCTTGATGCGGGGATTGTAGTCCGGTATGACAAAGCCCGCCCCGACAACTCTGCCGTCGATTTCGGCCGTGCAGGCCAATTCGGGAACTATCAGGTGACTCAGGCTCTTGGCCGCGTGTTGTATCTCGGCAGAAGACATGGGCGAGAACCCCCAATGGTTCACCATCGACAGGTTGTAGACGTTCATGAAATCTTCCACGTCTTTCCGAAACCGCGATTTGTCGATCATGCGAATCTTCACTTGGAAACGTTCCTCGATCTGATCCGCCAGCGGAAATAGCTTCGCATTCGCCACGGGCAGCATGTCGCGCGCGGTGCCCAGGTAGGCATACAAGTCCTGGCTTTTGCGGAATCCATAACCCTCGACAAGTCGGCCGTAGTAGGACGGGTTATAGGTCATCATGAAGGTGGGCGGCGAATCGAATCCCTCGACCAATACACCCAGCGTGTAGTTGATCCCCGGGTTCATCGGACCGCGCATACAAGGCAGGTCGCGTTCGGCAAGCCAAGTCCGCGCAGCGTCAAACAACCCGTTGGCGACCTCTTGGTCGTCGATGCACTCGAAGAAGCCGAAGAACCCCCGTCGCTCGCCCTGAGCGTCGACGTGTGCCTGGTTTGCGATCGCCGCGATTCGTCCGCAAACTTTACCGTCGCGGTAGGCTAGAAAGGTCTGGGCTTGGTTTTTCTCGTAGAAGGGATGCGGCCGGTATCCAACCATCTCTTCTTGATCCCGGCGGAGTGGCGGGATCCAGTTTGGATCGCCTCGATACAATCGCCAAGGATACTGGAGGAATTGCTTCTTCTGGCGGCGAGTAACAACGGGTTCAACAATAGCAGTTGACATGACGACGGATTCTCCCGCATCGACTCCCAACAACAGAATCTCGCACGGCACGCGGTGAGTGCGATCAGACGAGCACGTTCGGCCAGACCGAGGGCACCGACCGTTCCAGGTCCGCTGAACCTGCCTCGATTCCATTCAATTCAGCCCCGAGTATCGCAGGCTGTGGCTGGGTTGTCGATGTCGCTTGCCCAATTGAACAATCGTTGAATGGAAGTAGGTGCTAGCGTTTTACGGAATCCCTGAAGACAGTGCCGCGTTCTCGAATCACGCCACCTTGACGCCACTTGGTGCCTTTCCGGTCGCCTGCAGTTTCCACTGCGATTCCCCGTCTCAATCTCTGTCGCGGAAGCAAGAAAGACGACGAGAAGGGGCGGGAGTCGTTTTCGGACCGGACTCCCGAACCCTGTTCCTGTCACGCGAGCGTTGTCGCAGCGAGCTGACTGCAACCTCTGACGAGCGTTACACAACAGTGTTATACTGATCATCATGAGCAGCAGTCCTGATACACCTTCGGCACCGAACAGCAACATCGAACTGAAAGCCTGCTTGGCTTCTCTGGATGAGGCTCGCGAGATTGCGCAACGTCTGGCAACCGAGCGTTTGTCGGACCAGCACCAAATCGACACGTACTTTCACTGCAACCAAGGTCGGCTGAAGCTACGTGAAATCAACGGCCAACGTGCTGAACTGATCTGGTACGACCGGCCTGACCAGACTGAGCCCAAGGCCAGCAACTACTGCCTGCTTCCCGTCGAGGATTTCGCTGCGGTCAAACAGTCACTGGTTGCTGCCTTGGGCGTGCGCCAGGTTGTAGACAAGCACCGCGAAATCCATATGTACCACAACGTCCGAATCCACTTGGACCGGGTCGCCGATCTGGGCGAATTCCTAGAATTCGAAGCCGTTTTGGGACCTGATGTCACTGCAGACAAAGGCAATTCGCAAGTTCGGTACCTGCGCGAGCGGTTCGGTATTGCCGACGATGATCTGCAGACTGGCTCCTATGCGGACATCGCCGCCGAGCGACTGGCACGTACTGAGTAAACGGACGATAATAGCATTGCACCCTGAAGGCACCTCCGGAGTCGATAGGTACCGGCTCGATTCTTGTTTGCAGTTGCGGGTAAGCGGCTCATGCTCGAGTTTCCCGAACCACCAAAACGCTCCAACCTGCGATATCGCGTGCATGGCGTGGTGGTTTCGACCGTCCTGCACGGCAGCCTGATCGCTGTGCTATTTGTCGTTTCGTGCATCCCCTGGTGGTATGACGCGTGGGCTGCACGCGAAGCTCGAGCCATCCGTCTTGCCTACTCCACCGAGACGGAAAGACCGCGAGACGCCGCACATGATAGCCCACCGGTCACGTTCGTGTCCGATCCGGCGGACGTAACCGACCAAATGTTCAAGAAGCGACTTGAGGAGGTAATCGAAGAATCGGAATCGACCAGTGACGAAGAGAATCTGGATAGGCTAGACCAACTGACCGATCGTCTGACGAGCATCTCCAGCGAGGGTTCCATTGATGCAATGGCCAGTGCGGTTAGCGCATTGATGGGAACGGACAAGCGAGCCGTACAACCGGCCGAGGAGCCGGTGGCTGGTGCATTTGACCTTAGCAGTTCTCAGTTTCATGACATCAAGCGGTACCCAAGAGAAGGCGGCGGATGGCGTTACGTCGCGGTACTACTGGACGCAGAGGGCCGGACAAAGGAGGTTGAGATGGACGAGGAAGAGGCGGAGGTGGCTTATCTGACGCTAGAGCGAATCAAGAACAACCCGCTTCTGAGCAAAGTCTATCGTCAGATGGCGATGCCGCTGTTCGACCAGTTGATGTCCGGCATGCACGAAGTCGGAGACGCCACGCGGCAGTTGGAGAGAGTCGCCGAGGACACAGACACAGCCGACGATGAAACAGGCGGTATGGACGAAACCGAGAATCCGTTCGCAGACAGTGCGGCCGTTGAAGAGGTACCGCCAACAAAAGAGGCCGTGCCCTAATTCAGTCTCATCAGAACACCACGACACCGCGCAGCAGCAGTGTGTCGTCCAGCTTGACCTCTGTGGCGGTCGAGGCGAATTCCAACTCGCGGGCGAAGACATAGCCCACTTCGAAACGCGCGCCTGCACCGCCATTTGTCTTTCGCTCTAAGCCCAACGTCAAACGCCAGTCAAGCATGTCCAGCGTTTCTTGACCGCCGCCTGGAGCCCCAATCGCCCACGTGTTTCCGCCGAATCCGCCGCCCACGTAAACCCAGTTCTCGAACCCCATGCCCCAGGACAATCGCCTGGCGATCTTTGCCCTTGGAAAGACCAACTCGAAATTCAGGTCGTCGCTGGGCTTCCATATCAGACCGGCGGCAGGAATCACCTTGTTGTTCAAACGATT
The DNA here is from genome assembly GCA_964617665.1 of uncultured Pirellulaceae bacterium. Lineage (GTDB taxonomy): Bacteria > Planctomycetota > Planctomycetia > Pirellulales > Pirellulaceae > JADHUC01. Next base: position 11,113 of record CAZUAH010000303.1, on the reverse strand, counting down.
CGTGTATATGACGCCCAGTATCACCTCGAGCGTTTCCGGTACCCAGTAGTAGCGTGCGATGCCTCGCCCGGTGAACCGAAATCCATCATCGCTTCCGCTTTCAAAGTCGCTGTACCAACCGGGAGCGATCGACAACATGCCCTTCCAACGCTCGCCGAATCTTGGCAACCACATGAAATCGAAGTACGTGGCGTACAGGTTTGACGGCAGGCGGGCGAAACTGGGAGCGTCCAGAAAGTGCATTTCCAGCGTCGGTATCAATACCAACGGCGACTTGGTCGTGGGAGCCGGCAGAGCGAACGCGGCGAACAACTCTGTTTCCGTGATCCCTACGCCATCGGATCCACCGCGGAAGATGTGGGTGCCCGTCAAAGACAGCTTCTGAAAGAAGCCTGTCTTGTTGGACGTCAGATGGGGTTCATCGGGCACCAAGACGTCTTCCGGCGTGCGGTACTCGGATGGATCACTCGCGAATCGATGTAGCAGGTTTGTGTTTGACACCTCGCTTGGTGTGACGGGTTCCAACTCGATGGGAGGCAATCGTCGAATGATCTCCGGCGACTGGGCCGTCGCAGATGCCGCAAATGCCACGGCCGCACACAAGCAAGCGGCGACGACAAGAAAGTGGCGTGCGGCGGTGAGGAAAGACACGGTGTTGTTTCCTAGTGCGTGTCGCACGGACGTGTAGCGTCTACGGCGCCGTGAAACATAGGCCCGAACGGCGAAAAACCCGCCATGGTTATCCCGAGCTCGCTTCAGAATGCGAAACCGCCTCGCAGCATGAAGGTGTCACCTAGCTGCTGGCGGTCGGCGGCAGCAACAACCACGATTTCTCGATTCCAGACGTAGCCAATTTCAAAAAAGACGCCGCGTTGGCCAACTCCACCGGTGCTGGGCGGCCCCAGTTCGATTCCGAGCATCAAGCGGAAATCGTTGATGTCCGTCAGCGATTCCCTACCATCATCATACCGCAGGGTCCAGACGCCCCCGCCGTACTCGCCTGCGACATACCACCACAAATCCTGATTTCCAAGGGTCGTCAGGTATGAGGCGAATTTCGGCTGTGGGAAGTAGATGTCAAATCTGGTCCGAGTATTCGGAGTCCAGACGATACCACCGGCTGGCAGGAGTTTGATGTCGGCCCGGTTGATGTACTCCACACCGGCTTTCAATGCCACCGTCGGAGTCATGTTGTACCGCAACAACAACAAGCCCATTGGGCGGACGCTGTTGTTCGTTACGTGCTCGAAGTCGGAAAAAACGCCGATTCGGCCCGACGCTTCAACTCCGAACCGAAGATTCGGGTCCGACTCGAATCCGATGTCGGCGAACGCGCTATACGCCTTAGAGGGAAAGAATCTCGCCGGCCCAGTGGTCATCCAGGGGCCGCTCCAAAGGTGCAATCCAAATCCAGGTGACAGAAACCATGGCTGTCCGCTCCAAAGGAAGTTTGGAAATGCCATGGTCGTGGTGATAAACGTGTCGTTAATGCGAAGATCGTTGTCTTTCTCGCCACTCAACCAGTCATGACTTAGACGTACGTGTTGGAAGAGCTTCAACGCCCCACCGTACGCCGGAGTCGCACCCGGTTGACGTGACCCAAACACCCCCCCTGGAAATAGGACCGGCGGGCTCGAATACCCGAAGCCCGGTGGAGACTGCTGATATTGGGGATACGGCTGGGGGTTGAGCGCTGGCATACCCGGTTGGCTGTATGAGTACGGCTGCGTGACAGCAGGCGTCCCGCTACCGAATGTGGACGGAGCGCCAGGACTCAACAGCGAGGGCGCTGCATACGGGTCGTGCGTCGATGGTTGAGGCGTTGACGTCGCCCCAGACATGGGGCCAGACGGAATGGGTGTCAAACTAGGGACGCCAGTCAGCGGCACCGTGTTCCTGGTACCCGATCCCGTTTGCGCCCAAAGCGAATTGGAGGTCGCCCCGAGGAAGATCACGAGGGCCAGTCCGCACAGCATTCTTTGGAGTTTTCCCGACACGGGCTCAAGCCATGATGAAGAGAGTGACGATACAGATCGGTTACGAAGGGCGTGCTAAATAGCAAGACGGTATGGCCCGGTCAATAGCGGTTTCACCAAGCCGCAATGCTAGCGTGCGCGGTAGGAATGGACTTTCGGCGCACGTGGAGGGGATGAATAGAAGGCCGGCAAACGGCGACAGGACGAGCAACTACTCCTCTAACGCTACCGTTGCCGTTGCCGTGCACTCGGCGCACAGCCCGTCACCCAGATCGGTTTCGATCTCTATCTTCCGGGTGACCTTCCCCGAGTCTTCGCCTGCCGTGTACTCGATTGGTACGAAATGCAGTGTCTTGCTAGCTACGGCTGGCTCTTCGAACTCGAACGATACGTCATCGCATTTCACGGACAAGATCCGGAACGGCTTGTTGCCTCGCACTACCAGTCGTTTTTTCGCTTTCTCGCCCGGCTTCAGCACGCCGAGGAACAGCGAGGCGGGACTGACCGTGAGTGGCGATACGACGCGACCTTCGACCGGTAGTGAAACGCTCTTGGACTTGGAATCGTCCGTAATGATCGCCAGTTGATCTTGGATGTATCCTTCTGGCGCGCCGGGTTTCAGACGCACGGTCATTTCGTAGTTGACCCGTCCGCTGCCGCGGTGGTTTTCGGCCAATTCGACCTCGAAGAATTCGTTCGCACTGCGGACGTCTACAATCTCCCAGTCATCTCGTCCTGCGTAGGCAACGTTGATCTTCGTTTCCGCGCCCGCGGCAGTGTCAATCGTCCCGAATTTGATCACTCCGGGCGTGAACACCACGTCACGGCGGATGTAGCTTTTGACGGTGAGCTGTACCTCGGCGTAATAGGGCTTGTCGATGACCACCGTAATGTTCGCGCTCTTGGCACCAAGGAACGACTTGGTGTTCAACACTGCAGTGATTTCACCCTTTTCCCACGTTTTCGCTAGATCCTTGCCCACTTTGGGCGTCGTGCAGCCACAAGTGGATCGCACGCTAGCTACGTGAACATCTTCCTTGTAGATGTTCGTGAATTTGAACACATGTTCTTGTTTCGAGCCGCGAGCCACGGTCCCAAAATCGTGCTTGGTCGACTTGAACATCTTCTTGGCCCATTCCTGGGCCGCAGCATGCGACCCTGCCATGAAGATGAACGTCAGTGCTAAAGCAACACAACGATTCACGTCTCGGTACCTCCCGGAACCGGCTTCTAGGCGGTTAGCTTCGACGGTTTCTCAGATGCGCCGAAACTGTCCAATTCGGTGTCAATTGGGCGAGGATCAGCAAACCTGGCAAGCCGACATCCGGCCTGTTCACATTGTACCGATACCAAGTGACACTTCGAATATATCGGTTGCACAGTATGAATCAGACAGTTTTTTCCACCGGTACCGGGCAGGCTCAGGGTCAATCGGGGAGGCAGGCAGTATCCCCTAATAAGAGTCAAGGCAATCGGCGGGTTCCTGAAGATGACTGACCCTTGGGGATGCCGGCAGTCTGTTGCGTGAACGATTTTCGGTCGCATACCTGTCCGTTAGGATATCGGATCGCCATCGATGTCCAGTGCTCTGAGGTGTCGCTGACTCACAAAGCAGACGATTGACCCGCTGGAATCCGCGCAACAAACGCCTCAGCGGGCATTTACAACCAGGCGGCCCGTTGGATAAACTGTGAAGTTTGCCATAACACCCCATCCCCAAACCGGGGAGAGGGTCGACGTTCGTTTGTCGGTGTCGTCCTGAGGTGCAATCCATAGCACCAGTTGAGCCATGCTCGAAACACTTCAAGACGGTCTTAAATCAGCTTTCAAAAGCTTGCGCGGCAAGGGCAAGCTGACCGAGGCCAATATGCGCGATGGCTTGCGCTTGGTCGAGCGGTCGCTGCTGGAAGCTGATGTCAGCTACTCCGTCGTGAAGGATTTCATGAAGGAGGTCAGCGAGAAGGCACTGGGTGAAAAGGTGCTGCTCGCGCTGGATCCCAGCCAACAACTCGTGGGCATCGTACACGAGGAGCTGATCAAGCTCTTGGGACCGGTCGACGCTTCGTTGCACCTAAAGTCGGGTACGACGGTCATCATGCTCTGCGGCCTGCAGGGCTCTGGCAAGACGACTACCTGCGGCAAACTCGCCCAACTGTTGCTAGAGAGCAACGTCAAGCCGATGCTGGTGGCGGCTGACTTGCAGCGTCCCGCGGCGATCGAACAGCTGCACGTGTTGGGTAGCCAACTGGATGTGCCGGTCTATTCGGAGAAGGGCGCCAAGGATCCGGTCAAGCTGTGCCGAGACGCCGTACGGAAAGCCAAGGATGACGAAATTCGAGTGGTCATCCTGGATACGGCCGGTCGGCTGGCGATTGACGAAGAGCTGATGCAGCAGCTCGCGCGGATCGACACGCGAGTCCAACCCGATCAGGTGTATCTGGTTGTGGACGGCATGACGGGCCAGGATGCCGTTAACAGCGCCCAGGCGTTCAACGAAGCGTTGGAGTTGAACGGCGTCATCATGACGAAGCTGGATGGCGATGCCCGTGGCGGTGCGTTGCTGTCCGTCAAGCAAGTCACCGGCGTACCGATCAAATTCATCGGTACCGGCGAGCACTTGGACGCGCTGGAACCGTTTCGCCCAGAAGGAATGGCTGGTCGAATTCTTGGCCAGGGTGATGTGCTCGCTCTGGTCGACGAGGTGCAGAAGGTCGTCGACGCCAAGGAGCAAGCCGCGCTGGAGGAGAAGATGCGGTCGGGCGAGTTTACGCTCGACGACTTCAAGGTCCAGCTCGAGAAGATGTCCAAGCCCGGCTTGATGCAGAAGATGATGGGCCTGATGCCGGGCATGGGCGAATTACAGAAGATGATGGAGCAGGAAGACACAGAAGGTGGCATCAAACAGACGGTTGGCATCATCAACTCGATGACGCCAGACGAGCGGCGCAATCCAAAGATTATTGATCCCAGTCGCCGTAATCGCATCGCCACCGGGGCCGGTGTCCAGGCTACCGACGTCAATCAGTTGGTGAAGCAGTACGATATGATGGCGCCGATCATGAAAGCCATGGCCGGCAAAGGAATGGGCGATCGGCTTAGCACGCTCCGCGACTTGAAGAACTCTGGGATGTTGGACCCTGGGAGTCGAGGGCCGAAGGTCAAACAAGGTACGGGAAAGCGGCTGAACCCGAAGCAGCGAGCGAAACTGAAGAAACAACGCGATAGAGAACTCCGCCGAAGAAAGCGGAAGCAAAAAGGGAAATAACGATACGGTGGCTGGGCTATTCCCACTGTAGAAATTAAGTGGTGGGCGATGCCCACATTTGCATGAGGAGCTAAATTAAGTGGCAGTTCGTATCCGTTTGAAGAGATTGGGACGTCGGCATCGACCGTTCTTTCGAGTTTGCGTTATGGACGGCCGAGTGCCTCGCGACGGGCGCGTGATTGAGGAAGTGGGTCACTACGACCCAATGGTCAGGGAAACCGACGCGAGAGCCGTGCTGAACGGTGAGCGGATTGACTATTGGCTCGGCGTCGGCGCCAAACCGACCGAAAAGGTCGGGGTGCTGATCAAGAAGTACGGCACAGACGGCACGCACCTGGAACAGCAGAGGCAGGCGATCGAGCGGCTGAAGTTGAACAAGCCAACCGCTCCGCCACCCGTCGCTGTGCCCAAGGCAAAGGAGGAGGAAGCCAAGGTCGAAGAAGAAGCAGCCCCCGAGGAACAGAAACCGGTCGCTGCCGAGGCTGAGGCTGCCCCGCAAGCCGAGGCCGCCGCCGAAGCACAGAGTACTCCCGAGCCAGAGGCCGCTCCTGAGGCTGAAGTCGCTTCGGAAACTGAAGCTGCCCCTGAGGCTGAAGCTGCTTCGGAAGCCGAGGCTGCTCCTGATGCAGAGGCCGCCGGAAAGGGCGGCGACTGAGCAATGCGTTTTGATATTTTGACTCTGTTTCCGGACATTTTTCCCGGTTACCTGAGTCAAAGCTTGTTGAACAAGGCCATTGAACGATCTTTGGTGGAGGTACACCTACACGACATCCGCCAATGGACAACCGACAAACACCACAAGGTGGACGATCGGCCTTACGGCGGCGGCCCCGGCATGGTGCTGAAAGTCGAGCCGATTGTTGAGTGCGTCGAAGACGTTCAGCGGCAAGGCGATGCTCCGGGAAAGGTGGTGACACTGACGCCTCAAGGACGTCGTTTGACGCAAGAGGGCGTTGAAAGGTTAGCAGAGGCGGAACGATTGGTTTTACTCTGCGGTCGTTACGAAGGTTTCGATCAGCGGGTAATCGACATATTGAAGCCCGACGAAATTTCTATTGGAGATTATATACTGAACGGCGGAGAAGTGGCCGCCATGGTTGTGATCGACGCGGTTATCCGCTTGATTCCTGAGGTATTGGGACACGAGGACAGCAGCGTCGACGATTCCTTTTCGCAGGGGAATCGGATACTGGAATTCGCGCAGTATACGCGGCCGCGCGAGTATCGTGGACACGAGGTCCCGGAAATCCTGCTGACAGGAAACCACGAAGAAATCGCCCGCTGGCGGCGAGAACAGAGCTTCCAGCGCACAAAACAACGTCGGTTCGACTTGCTGGAGAAGCACGACCAGCACGATGTCGACCAGCAGTCAAGAAAGGACGAACCATGAATGAAGAACTGATTAAGCTGGCTGAACAAGGCAGCATGAGGGATGAGCCCCCCCAATTCGAAGTCGGGGACATCGTAGACGTACACACCAAGATTCTGGAAGGCGATAAAGAGCGCACCCAGGTCTTCTCGGGTACAGTTATCGCGCGCAGCGGCAGCGGCACTCGCGAGATGTTCTCGGTTCGTCGAATCGTAGCGGGTGAAGGCGTCGAGCGAAAGTTCCCGATTCATTCGCCGCGCATTGACAAGATCGATGTGAAGCGATCCAGCGTCGTCCGCCGCGCCAAGCTGTACTTCCTCCGCGACCGCGTTGGTAAAGCTGTCCGCTTGAAAGAACGCCGCAAGAAACCGTCCGCCCAGTAAGCTGACGCCAAAGGCGACACTTAAACAAATTCCATTGAAGTCTCTGCATTAAGCTCTTAGCATGCAGGAATGACACGAACTTGTTCCTTCGGAAGCAATTCTCCATTCTGCTAGGCCGATTGCGTCGTCCTCGAACGCTCGGTCAACGCGGCGAGGCAGAGGCGGCCAGATTCTTGAAGAAGCAGGACTTCGTCATCGTCGCCCGTTCAGATCGCGGACGTTTGGGTGAGATCGATTTGGTTGCGGTCGATCAGCGCACAGTCGTGTTTGTGGAAGTGAAGACGCGTACCTCGCACGATACAGGACATCCGGCCGACGCGGTTGATGAAGAGAAACAGCGCCGGCTGACTCGTCTTGCCCTCACCTACTTAAAGCGTCACAGTCTACTGGAACACCCCGCGCGATTCGACGTAGTAGCGATAACCTGGCCGAAAGGTGAACGCAAGCCAAAGATTGAACACTTCCCCAACGCTTTCGAGCCCGTCGGCGATTGGCAGATGTTCAGTTGACGGGCTAAGCCGCTCGGCGCTGAGGCTCTTCCTGATCCGCCGCGTCTTCGTCCCAGTCTTCGTGGATCGGAACGGACCAACGATTGCCTTCGAGGAACTCCGTCGCCTCCTCGATTCGCGCTCGGTCCTTCCCTCGGCTGAAGAAAGCCTGGATCATACCAACCGTTCGCCCAAACAGACCTGTGTAGGTCCCGAGGCGTCTCCAGCCTGCCAGCACCGAACCGACGACCACGAACGGGTGAAAAAACAACGAACCCAACCATCCATTCGTGCCCGCATGACGCCAGAAGGCGCGTTCGGCGCAACGACCGCTCCGGAAGCAATCAATTGTGGCGTCGTCCGCTACGTCGCCGACAACAACAGACTCCGATTCGACGACGGAATGATATTCCAACGCTCTTAAGCACAATCCTAGATCTACATCTGAAAACCGTGGACCAACGGTCGTGCAAAGGCCGCCAAGTGCTTCGATCACAGATCGTCGATAGAATCCGGCCGCGAGCGAAGGCCCCGCCGTCCTTCGATGGAAGATCCGTCTAGCTCTTTTCACATTCTTGCCGAGACCGTTGAGTAGCCGACACCCTCCAAATGTATAGCGGACGCCTGCGGAGAGAATCGTGCTTTCGTCATCTGCCTGCAACATCACCGGCGAAACAGCACCGATCAGAGGGTCATCGAACTGTTCCAACGCGGGCTCTGCCCAGCCTTCTATCGCACGCACGCCAGGCCGCAACACATGCACGATCTCGCCGAGGGCGGCCGAGAAACCAGCATTGACGGCTTCGATCGACTGGGCGTCTACTGGAATCTCGACAAACTGGACTTCGCCATCCAGGTCGTACGGGTCGTCGTACGGACCTCGATGGACAACGAGCACTTCGCTGTCCCCGGGGCGGTTCTGCAGAACGGACGCCAATGTGTCCTCGAACTGCTGAGAATCATGGAGAAATGGCACAATGATCGAAAGTCGACACACGGTAAACCTTCCTTGGCCATGCGTTGGGCAGTCGAATCAACTAACCTCGACCACGCTTCAGCAAACTAGATAAGTTTGGCGGAAAGGGCGATTTCCTTCTCTACCACCTGTTTTCGACCGTTCCCGGCAGCAAAGTTTATTGGAAGGTGTCGACATTCTGAGAGGCGCAACAGAAAGGGCGACCTCCCACATTGTGTGGCAAGACGCCCTTGTTGGTCGTTTCAGTCCGTTTCGCCTATTTTCGACTCAATGAATCATACTTGGCTGGATCGTCTTTCTCGTACTTTTCGGCTCGCCTGGTGGCTTCCGTCGCCACGCGCATCGCCAGCACGATTTCTTGAGGCGAGAAGTACTTCTCGAAATAGCCGTTACTCAGTCGAACCTTATCTTTGCTCGCCAACTCGGCCCAAGTTAACCCACTTTCCAGATGCCAGACGGCCGCTTGAGCTGTGTTCCGCGGGACTTGGCCATGGCCCAGCATCTTGCAGACTTCAATCACCTTCTGGTTCTTAGTGAACGAATCGATCGGGAGGATTGCGTAAGGCACTTTCGCTGTGGGATCGCGTTTGCCATGTTCTAGGCAGACGATAGGCACCTCGATTTTCCCAACTTTATCGGGGGCCACGTTAAACATGCCTCCCATGCCTCCCATGCCGCCTCCTCCCATGCCTCCCATGCCGCCTCCTCCCATGCCTCCGCCCATGCCTTGCATGCCGCCTCCGCCCATGCCGCCTCCTCCCATGCCTCCCATGCCTCCCATGCCTCCCATGCCTCCCATGCCCATTTGGGCTAGGATGTCTGCGGGTACACGCGCGGCGGGTACCCCGGCAAACGCCTCGGGCAACTTGATCGCCAGCGGCTTCTTCGCCTTGTTCTCGATCAGCAAGTTAGCTTGTTTCACATCCTTGGGAATCAGCTTGACGGCGATATCGCCAGCCTTTATCGCAGCAAAGAATTCGACCTGTTTGGCGTCCGCAGGCGCCTTTCCATCAGCCACGACGAGGGACGGGGCCAACAGCAATGCGGCAACAACGACCACACAAATAGTGCACACACCGACCAATGACGATTTCATGTTCCGATACTCCTGCCTGGTTGACCAGTTTTGCCAGCCCAATGCGCCAGGTCGATACAACCGTAGCGCACGCCCCTGCCCTTAAGCATAACTGTGTAAGACGGATAATCCAAGAATATTTTCGTGTGTTCCGTGTGCTTAAGGCTAGAAAAAAGGCGCACTGTGCGGAAAAGGACGAGGGGCCCCGCTCATTTTGGCGGCAGTGCGACTTCAAACCGCAGATCTGTCTATTGTTTGCATCTGGGCAGTAGAAGTCAGGGGGGGCGGACATCGCGTCTAACTGGCGGGCCGGTTGGCCACCGGACTCGGCCAAACGTAGTTGACCGTACTGCATGGATCGCTATAAACTGCTTAATCAGAAGATGTTGCGCGATTTATTAGGAAACGATAAGCGATGGAAGTCTTAGCACGCATTTGGGAACTTGTGGGCCTGTTTTTCGGCGGAATCCTTCGAGGATTCGAGCGAGCGGTGACGTCCGTATTCGGTTCCTCGAACACGCGCTTCATCAAGCGACTCCAGGCCAGAGTGGACGCAATTAGCGATTTGGAACCGAAATGCGAGGCAATGACGGCTGCCGAACTGAAGGAGCAAACCGTCAAATTCCGCCAGCGTTTGCGTGCAGGTGAAACTCTAGATGACTTGCTCGTGGAAGCGTTCGCCGTCTGCCGTGAAGCCGGTCGCCGGTATCTGAACATGCGTCACTATGACGTTCAGTTGATCGGCGGCATGGTGCTTCACAGCGGTTCGATTGCCGAGATGGTCACAGGGGAAGGCAAGACACTCGTAGCCACCCTGGCGGTCTACCTGAATGCCCTCGAAGGCAAAGGCGTTCATGTCGTGACCGTGAACGACTACTTGGCTCGCCGCGACATGGAGTGGATGGGACCGCTGTACATCGGATTGGGTCTGACGGTTGGTACCATTCAGAGCGATATGAAGGTCTTAGACCGACAGAAGGCCTACGCCTGTGACATCACGTATGGGACTAACAACGAATTCGGTTTCGACTACTTGCGCGACAATATGCGGCCGGCAGCGCGCGGCGACGAGCGTTATCCCAAGCAACAGCAGCAGTCGCAAGGTCGGTTGCATTATGCCGTTGTAGACGAAGTGGACAACATCCTGATCGACGAAGCCCGAACACCGCTGATCATCTCCGGTCCCGCTTACGAAGACGTGCGAAAATACAGTGAAGCGGATCGCATCGCTCGCCAATTGAAGAAAAACAAGCACTTTGTGGTCAACGAGAAGGACCACTCCGCTCACCTGACCGACGAAGGCGTTCGCGAGGCCGAGCGGCTGGCCGGTGTCGAGAGCTTCTACACAGCAGGCAATATGGACTGGCCGCACCTGATCGACAACTCGCTGAAGGCGCATCACCTGTACCAGAAGGACGTACGATACGTCATCAAAGAAGGCCGCATCGTTATTGTGGACGAATTCACCGGCCGGTTGATGGAAGGCCGCCAGTGGAGTGATGGGCTGCATCAAGCGGTCGAAGCCAAAGAAGGCGTGAAGGTCAAGGAAGAAACGCAAACGCTGGCCACCATCACGCTGCA
>CAZUAH010000302.1:0-16182 GCA_964617665.1 uncultured Pirellulaceae bacterium | reverse complement strand
CGTAATGTGCGTAGAATCTGGAAAGTTCGGCGAGTTCAGAGCAACTTGCTTGCTCGCGGTAACCGGTTGCAGGGCAATTGGTTAGATCATTGAGTCCCCGTAGATCGACCGGATGAACCGATGGCCTCCGGAGCCGAAGGTTAGAGGTTCGAATCCTCTCGGGGATACTGGGTCTAACTCACGCCGAACGCTTCACGTAGCGTACCTGTCTGCGTTGGGCAGTGCGGCCATGAACTCCTTCGCGAAGTAGTACCGGTACTACTCTGACGAGAGAAAGGAGTCGCACATGTCCCAATCTCGTCGCCGCCACCCCAACTATCGCGGCGATGTCGACCATGAGAACGACCCTTCTGCATCAGTGTAGCGGACTGCAATGAAGAAACCCTGTGATCAGTAGGGTAGTGTTGGCTGATTGCGGACTCTGCTGATTGTGCCGCGTATGCTGCAAATATTGAGCGGCTAGTTTTCAGTGTCCGGCCGTCAAGTGTTTTGGGGCCTCTGTGCGTCACCGGTTTGCGCACAAGGGTAACGCCGGAGTCATTCGGTTTCCATTTTGGAACGGCGTGTTTCAAGGAAAACGATTCTTGCTGGGGCTACGTCGCCGCGCTGGCAGCGTTCACCATTGGGTTCGGCGCTGCTAGCCGGCTACTGCCGGACTATACGCAACAGGGTAGCGCCCTTCGGGCGGTAGAGGACTTCCTGTCTCGTAGCCGCAGCGATCGCTCTTAGCTTCGTCGGATCCTCCAACGAGGCAGCAGGACTCCTCGTGTCCTCGTCGCGTGCGCGAGGGGCCGATATCTTGTCGGTCCCAGTGAACCTTTCCACGCCCTACATCGTCTTTGGAGTTGGAGCGTGAGAATAGCGGCCTCGCCAGCCTGCATAATAGGAGCATTGAGACGATGATGGCGTTACGGCCGAATCTCGTTTGCGAACGACGCAACGATGCGTGTTTTGCCGGCGGGCCGGCCAATACGCTTCCCGTGCGTTACCTGCGCTTGTGACACTTGGCCAATTTCTGTGGGGATCATCAAGACCCGGTGTCGCAAGCGGCATCGGGTCTTTTTGTTGGGCTGGTAGCTGAGACGGTATAGCGCTGGTCTGAAGAGCCGGAGACGTGGATTCGAGCGCCACCCAGCCCACTAGTAAACTGTCGATTTTGGATTTGCCGCATGAAGGTTGGGAACATGAATCATGGACGCCTACGTCCGTTTTCAAACCCAACTTCGGTGCGGGAACACCGGACGCCCAGCTGGCGTATTCGCGACGGCCGGCCGTATTGAGGATTCGCCGCATCTGCCGGATACGACGCGTGAACGATTGCAGGAGATCCTTAGATGGTTCAACCAAAACCTAGCGGTCCCAGCACTAGGCGAAGGCGATTGGCGGTGCATCTTCTGGTTTAGGTCCGATGCGCAGCCATTGATTCACCGGCTTTGGGACTTGGTTTCATTACTGAACGAGGAAGGAGTACACGTCCGCAAAATCTGGACAACGGAACCTGGAATGATCGTCTACTCGGACGCGCATCAAGTGGGTGCCATACCAAGACGAAGATCAATTGCCTTGCGGTCGTGATGCACGACACCGCAGATTGTTGAATCTGTAATTGGCGATGGAACGACATCTCATCAAATCGCAAATCGGCAATGGAAAACCGCGAGTCCTTTTGACGCTGGAGCCAGACGGTACGGCGGCTGCCTGCAAAGCAGCATCAAGTGGGTTCGACTCCCACCGGCGTCTCTTACAAGCGAGGTTCCGACATCGTTTGGGCCAGCGGCGCACTGAGCCGTCTTTGACGATTTGCGCTTGGTGTGTTCCGGACATGGGATCTGACGATGACGATGTCGCCCGCGGTTAGCTCAGAGGGAGAGCACCAGACCGCTAATCTGGAAGTCACGGGTTCGACTCCCGTACCGACCACCAGAACTGTCGGCTGGTAACCGACCACCAGGAACGCCGCACGGCGTTACCACAAAGGCCCGCGGGAGACGGGCGTACGTAAGATCAGCCGCTGGCTGTCTGTCGAACGCGGCAGCGTCGGAGTCACGGAACGGCAATGTGCCGAAATGTGCACTTTGACAAAGCCGTTGCCGGCATCGCCAGTGGCAGCATGAACGGACACCATGTAGTGCGTGGATACCGCCTTCGCCCACTGTCGGTGGAAGGCTGCCGGCGCTGACGAGCGACCGCGACAGGCTGCGGCCCATCGCGACCTCGTCAGCCGACGCAGTCGAAAACCGTCAGCGGTGACCGCTCAAGCAGCACTCCGTGTTTTTCCATGTGATCCGCGAACGTCCCGTCGCCCAACGGCGTCTTTGAATAATTGAGAACTGAGAATCCAGAGTCGAAAGCTAGAGCAGCGAGGGAAGTCAATCTCCTGGCTTTCGACTTTTTCACAGAGAGGAGGGCCGTCTGACGATGTTGTTCAAGCGAATCAAGATCCGCAGCTACGAAATGGGTCTGTACTTCCGCGACGGCGAATTCAAGGGGCTGCTGAGCGAAGGTCGGCACTGGCTGTTCGACCCGCTGATGAAGGTCCGAGTCGAAGTTGTCTCGCAGCGTGATCCGTGGCTGACCCACGACAAGTTGGACATGATCGTCAAGTCGGGTGCGCTGGCGGACCGCGCTGTCGTGCTTGACCTGAAGGAACACGAGCGTGGTTTGGTCTGGATCGACGGCCGGTTCAGCCGTGTATTGCCGTCTAACCTCTACGCGTACTGGACGGGCCAGAAGGAAGTTAAGGTTGAAGTGATTGACGCGCGCAACGTCCGCTTCGAGCACGCCGACCTGAACGTGATCGCCCGGTCGCACATGGCGCACCAGTTGCTTGACATTTGCACGGTGGAGCGAAACCACGTTGGCGTACTGTTCCAGGAGGGTGAGTACGTGGAGACGCTGCCGCCGGGTCAGTACGCATTCTGGAAGGGTGCGGCCGATGCTCGCGTGGTCGAGGTCGATACGCGCGAGGCCATGGTCGACGTTAGCGGTCAGGAGATCATTACTTCTGACAAGGTCACGCTCCGCATGAACGCTGTGGTGACCTACCGCGTCGTCGATGCTCGCAAGGCCGTTAGCTCGACGGACGACGCCCGCCAGTCGCTTTACCGCGAATCGCAGTTGGCACTGCGGGCCGTGGTTGGCGCACGCGAACTCGACGCCTTCCTGACCGACAAGGATACGGTTGCTCAGGATGTCGGGGACGCAGTGCGACATCGAGCAGGCGACTTGGGTCTGGAGATCGTCTCGGTGGGTATCCGTGATGTGATCCTGCCGGGCGACATGAAGGACCTGATGAACAAGGTCACGGAAGCCAAGAAGGCAGCCGAGGCCAACTTGATCGTCCGCCGCGAGGAGACGGCGGCAATGCGCAGCCAGGCCAACACGGCCAAGCTGTTATCGGAAAACCCGACACTGATGCGACTCCGTGAGCTGGAGGTTCTGGAGAAGATCGCATCGGCCGGCAACCTGAACGTCGTTCTCGGCGAGAAGGGCTTGGCCGATCGGGTGGTAAACCTCCTGTAATCGAAACGCCCCTGGGTCAGAGTAACTGGCCAAGGGGCGCATTTCATGCGCCCACATGTCGGCCGAGTGCGCCTGCCATCGTCAGTCGGTGACATGCTCCCGGTCGTAAGAATCTGCTGTGGCTGATCCCGCCAATCCCGGTCGTTGGCTGTTGATCAGCGGGATAGTGCAAGCGACAATTGCTGGGTGGCTGAAACTATGGCTGTACCCGCGGCCGTACGTGCAATCACCTACCACATTCACAGGTTCTGGTGCCAACGTCGATGGTTGAACCATTTTCCGTCCGCGCCGACGCATCAGATTAGCAAGGGCTCCGTTTTCCAATGGCCAACTGGTTCAACTTTGGTGCTAACCTCGATCACAGACTATCAACAGCCAAATGGCTCTTCAGCGAGTTCGCTGGAACCGAGGAACAATCGCTAGAGGCCGAACGAGAGGCAGGAAAGTCGCTCGCAAGGATTCTCTCCGAAGAGTTCCCTTCGGATCCTGACCCCAAAGTTCAGAAGTTCGTCAGCGATATGGGCTCTTTCCTCGCGAGAAACGCAAGGGCGAAGAACTACGAATTTACCTTCACCGCAGTTAAGTCACCGTCGATCAATGCATTCGCTCTGCCGGGCGGTGGCGTATTCATTTCGCGCCGGCTCATGGAGTTTGCCAAATGGGATCAGAACCAAGTAGCATTCGCTGTGGCACATGAAATCGGACATGTCGTACACCGGCACGCCAGGGACCAGTTGGTGGCCAACACGCTGCGAAACACCTTGTCTCTTCTCAATCCCAAGGCCGCAATTGCCAATATTCTCAATTCGCTTTGTGATACCTATGTCTTCAGCGAGTATTCGAAGGATTGCGAACTGGAAGCTGATACCTTCGCAATGGAGCTCTTGCTCAGGTGTAATCTGAAGGCGTCAGGGGCGAAAGTTTTTCTCGATCGGCTTCGACTACTCTCGGGTGACAAATCGGAAATCACACAGCGGTTTTTCAGTTCACATCCATCGATCGAAACCCGTTTGGCGAATGGCGCAAAGGTCATCCGACTTCACCAAAAGAAAGGAAAGTGAAGAGGCACGGCATTCGCCGATCGGCGAGCCGCTTCACGCGAGGGGCCGATTTCACTGCCAGGGGCTCCGGCGGGATTCCTCCACCGATCGACTAATTGTGCTTGATTTCGCGGCCTCGCAAAGGCGACAATTCGTGACAGCGAAGGCCTTTCTCGCGACACGGCTTTCGGCCTCCTGGATTGTCACGGTACGCCAACAAGAAGCGCCGCATTCCGCCTGTCTCACCAGCAAATGACCGTCCCCACTGAAGGCACGACGAGCAGAAGACGCTGGCCACTCCACGGTTGGATTGGCCTACTGTTGATCGGGGTCTTCTGGTGGCTCAATTGGTCGTTGACGGGATTGCGCACCCACTGGGGCTTCTTTCCATTGTGGCTTGGATACGGTCTTTCAGTTGACGCGCTGACGGTCATGCGTAAGGGCACATCCATGCTGACCAGGAGTCTGGGCGGCTACCTCGTGATGTTTCTCATTTCGGCCCCGGGATGGTGGCTGTTCGAGCTTCTGAATCTAAGGACACAGAACTGGTTCTATGACGGAGCGGAAGACTTCACTCGGCTCCAGTACTTTCTGCTCTGCTCGCTAAGCTTCTCGACGGTAATGCCAGCCGTATTCGGCACGGCAGAACTCGTAGCACCTTCTCCTGGCTACGTCGCGTCAGAACCGGACCGGTTGTTCCGCCCACAACCGCCGTCGTGCTGACACTGTTTGTCGCAGGCTGGCTGATGCTGGCCTTTTTGCTCGCGTGGCCAAGGTACTTCTTTCCTTTCTTATGGGGAGCAGTCTCCCTCATATTGGAGCCGGTGAACATTTGGCTCAGGAATCGCTCTCTCTTGAACTACAGTGCTACGAAGATCTGTTTGAACTTCTCTAGTGCGCGTGTGGCGCAGCTGTAGCGAGTTCTTCGCCGTTTGGGCCCATGAACCACAGCGCCGGAGATGCTACGCGTACGTGCGACTCGCACTAGGACAGTCCTAGCTCGCGCGGTCCGACGTTCTCTTGCGAGTATGCTCGACTGACCCTAAGCTGTAGCCATCAGCAAGCGTAACCTATGCGTGCGCTGCGCGACGCCGTCTTCGCTTGCCGGTCAAACTCCCGAGACATTCGCATGACCGAGAAAACCGTCTATCTGATGCGCGGACTGCCGGCTTGCGGCAAGAGCTTCACGGCTCGGGAACTGGCGGGCGATACGGGCGTTGTTCTCGAAACGGATCAGTATTTCTATACCGAGATAGGCGAAGATCCCGCGCATTACGATTACAGCCATGATCTATTGCCCGAGGCGCGTCGCTGGAACTTCGAGCGGTTCAGACAAGCGATCGAGGAAGGTGTGTCGCCGATCGTTGTCGACCGAGGAAATGGATTGAATCCAGAGACGCAGCAGTTCGCGCGATACGCCGTTGATCATGGGTACCAAGTCGCGGTGAAAGAACCTGACTCCGAATGGTGGCAGGAGATTCGTGTGCTCTTGAAATACAAGCGCGTCACGAAAGAGATTCTGTACCAGTGGGCTGACCGCCTGGCAGAATTGAGCCGCTCTACGCACCGCGTGCCGGTCGCCACGATCCGGCACTGGATGGACAAGTGGCGATACGACCTGACCGTGCAGGACATTCTGGAGTACGAGCCGTCTCAGGAATGAGCCGTACCTAACTCAATCGTCGTGTTGGCCGGGATAAGGCACCGGCTTGCCTGTCTTCTCGTCCACGGGCATCAGAGCATCGACGGATGCGAGGAATTGCCGCAGTTGGCTTGCCAGCCGCTCTCGGACTTCGGAGTCTTCCTCTGCCAAATTGCGCTGCTCGCCAAGATCATCGATCAAGTTGAACAGTTCGTATCGCTGGTCCACGTGGTAATAAACCAACTTCCAGTTGCCACAGCGGATGCTGCTAGACGGTCCGATGCCTGGGCCTTTCGGTCCCCAGTTGTTCGGATAGTGCCAGAACAGCGCTCGGTCTTTCGAACCGCCATCCGTGTGTCGAAGCATCGGCACGAAGCTGATCCCATCCATCACCCCGCCGATCTGCTGGAACTCTTCGACGTCCGCCATTTCCAAAATCGTCGGAAAGAAGTCCTCGATGATCACATACCGGCCACTGGCTGAGCCTGACTGAGTCACGCCCGGCCATTTGACGATCATGGGAACGCGCACACCGCCTTCGTGTGCCGATCCCTTGCCGCTGGACAACGGTTTGTTGTGCGTGTGAGGCTTGCCGCCTCGACCATGTGCGCTCAGTCCGCCATTGTCGGACATGAACAACACGATCGTGTTATCCGTCAGGCCGTGTCGCTGGACGTTCGCCAGAATGTCGCCCAGTGATTTGTCCATTCCTTCGACCAGCGCCGCGTACATGGCCTCGGTATGGTCGAGTCCATTGTCCCGGTACTTCTGGTAGAACCGAGCATCCGGTGCAAACGGCACATGTACCGCGTAGTGAGCCATGTAAAGGAAGAACGGTTTGCCATCCGCTACGGCTTGGTCGACGGCCTTGTTGGCTTCGATCGTCAGCGCTTCGGTCAGAAAGACGTCTTTGCCGTGAAATTGCTCTAGTCCAGGAACGTCCCAAATGCGATCGCCGCGACGCCATACGGCACTGAAGTCCTGCGTGCCAAGATAGCTGCCCGGTCCGCCGGCTGCGTGACCGCCGATGTTGACGTCGAATCCTATGTTCCGCGGATCGCTGCCCGGCGTGCCGACGGCGCCGAAGTGGGCCTTGCCAGCATGGATCGTCCGATAGCCTGCCTCGTTCAGAACCGCAGGCAACGCCGTTGCGTGGACCGTTCGTTCGATGCCGGCTTCAGGACTCAGTCCGTTCACATTCCACTTGGGAAATTCCAATGTCGGATGGCGACGATCATTGCTCGCGTTCTTTCGCAATGTCCAATTCGTCACACGATGCCGCGCGGCGTTCAGCCCCGTCATCAGGCTGACCCGCGTCGGCGAACACACACTGCACGCATATGCCTGCGTGAACTTCATGCCGGCGGCGGCCAGTTTCTCCATGTTGGGCGTATGGTAGCGTTTGTTGAACGGGGTGACCTCGGTGTGGAAGGGCACTGATGTGTCTTGCCATCCCATGTCGTCCACGAGGAACAGGACGATGTTCGGCTTCTCCGCGGCATAGGTCACTCCGACCATCACGCTCGCCAAACCGAGAATCAGTACAGCAACTCGCAGTCGTAGCAGCATATCCAAGGCTCCTAATGATCTCGTCTCAAAGAACTACCGCTGGCGCGGACCGTAATGCGGCAACGGATGCCCGAGTTCGTACGCACCCAGGTCCGGAGCACTGCCGGAGAAGCCGTCTGTGACGTTGGGAACTACAGTGCCGGCATCCACGGCACGCGAACCTTCTTTCGGCCGTGCATCGCCGAAGTTCAGGTTCGTATGTGTCTTCGACTCACACGGCGGTTCGGGCACGTTCATCAAATCCTCGAAACCGATGGTGACCGCGTGTCGCTCGCAGCCCGTGGATTCAGCGAATTCCTCCAACGTCTTGTAACTCTGCCGACGTTTTGGCATCCACCGTTCGTCGAAAGTGGTCCACTCGATCGGTCCCACCACCGTGTAGCCGTTGCAGTCGATCTGGCTGACCCCTGAATCAAAGAACCCGCTGTTCAACGTAGGGCCGGCTAAGCCCAAGAAGAGGTTGTTGAAGATCCGCGAGTTGGAATAGCCGGCGGTGATCGTCGCCACTCCTTTGCCGCTGATCATTCCACAAGAGACGCTGGTGTTGTTATAGATCAGCACACCCGCCGGTTGGACATTGGTTTTGAAAGGCACACCACGAGTAATGTTGTACTGCACGTTGCGAACGAAGTAGCACGGCCCGCCATAGATCGGCTGGGCGCTCAGGCCCACGTGCTGATCCACCAGCCGATTGCAGAAGAAACGTATGTTGTGTTGTCCGCCGTCTGCTTCGTTATCATCCCAGCTCTGGCCAACATCGTTATTGTAGAAGTCGATGGACGCGACCTTCTTCTCGAAGACCTTTCGATCCGTCACTTTGCCGAAAACGCTTATCCCGTCCTTGTGGTTTTGAGCCAAGTTGTGGCAGACGTCGACACCTTGGCCGTTCACCCAGACACCTTTGTATGGAAACGGTTTCTGCTCGCTGCGAAACCAAGTGCCTCGCGTGCCACGGAACACGTTATCGGCAATGTAGATATCGCGGCACGCTGCCGAGCGGATCAGAATGCCGGACCAGCCGCAGTCCTCGAAGCGACAATATCGAGCGGTCAGGCCGCGCGTCGTTCCCTGATCGCCGCTGTGAATGCCATATTCGTAGTTGCGAATCGTCAAGCCCTGAAACCAATGGTGGTTGGCGGAACTGACGTCGAACAACGATACGTTTTCGTGCCAATGGACATCGTCCGTCCCCTTGATCGGCTCGCGAGTGACTTTGCCCGCGTTTGAATTACCTTGAAACACGACCGGGCCGTCACCTGCATCGCGAATCACAATAGGACGTTCGCGAGTCCCACTCTTGTCCAGCCTGTACGAACCGCTGTACCGGCCCGCGTGCAACAGAAGCTGGTCGCCTGGTTCGGCCTGCTCGTAGGCAGCCAAGAAACCGTCGTAAGCCGGTTGGATCTTCTGGCCCTCGTGGCCCGGCGGATACACGTGCAACTTTCGCCCATCGACGAATGTCTTCGGTTCAGACTTGGTAGCGACGACCAAATGCTTCTCGTCGACCAAACCTCTCGATCCGTTATCCGGATCGGCCATCGTCAGTTTGACTTCATACGCCGTCCCGGGCTGTAGAAACAGAACGCTTCCCGCATACAAGTTGCCGCAGACGTATTCCCACGTGGGATTGTCTCTGGGCGATTTCGCTTTGCGTCCGACTCGCTCGCCTTTGATGCGTAGCAAGTCCATTCCTTGTTTCCATGCGTTTTGCTCCAATTCGCGATATCGTACCGATACTCGTCCATTTCGGTTGTCGTCTCCACGAACCTCCCACTCGAATCCCAACGAGTGCAGCGTTGACGGCTCGACGTACAGATCACCAGACACGGATCGGTCCGGGTCGTTGTCTTGTGCATGCGCGCCAGCTGGAATCGCGCGACCGTCGGCGGCTACTTCGATCAGTGCATTGTCGGCAGTTGGCAGGAGCAGTACGGAAGTCAGGATGGTTGCTACAAGCATGGTGCATCGGCAGAATGGTAACGGCTGATGGAATTCTACGGACAACAAGAGCATTGAACGTCAAGGCAGTCTTTGACTTCCGCTCTTGTTGTGACCCTTCAGCACACTGTACATCAAGAACGCGCTGTTCGCACGTCCTTGTAGGACGGACTTCCAAGTCCGACCGGGACGGGTCTGGAGCTCCGTCCAACCTTGGCTGCGGCAAAGCGCCACACTAGGAGCGACTCCGTGATCATTACGAGACATGGCACTACGTTGCTGTTGGCGCATCTTATCATCGTGCCCGGAACCCTCTATCCCGCGTGGGGCGCTGAGGAGAAACCCATTTGGCTCGTCGTCGCGAAACCTCAACTGGTTGCGCCACTTGGCCCGTTGACAGACAAGCGTCGCGCCGACGGGTTCGAAGTGATTCTCTCCACTGAGACTATTGAGAAGGCGCTTGCGAGCACGCCGCGCCGACCGGCCTTCTTGCTG
Source organism: uncultured Pirellulaceae bacterium (assembly GCA_964617665.1). Lineage (GTDB taxonomy): Bacteria > Planctomycetota > Planctomycetia > Pirellulales > Pirellulaceae > JADHUC01. The sequence goes on along the minus strand of CAZUAH010000302.1, from coordinate 5,976 downwards.
CTGGTAGGTGACGACGAAGCTGGCAAGGAAAACGAACCATGGTACCTGCCGGCGAAACGACAAGCACTTTACCGATGGCGCAACGTGCAACGTCACGAGTTCGCTTCCGATGCAGTTTGGGGAGACGTCGATGGCGACTTGGTGCCCGACATACCCGTTGGCCGCATTCCTGCCCGGACAGCGGCTGAAGTGGAGTTGGCAGTCAAGAAGACCCTGGATTTCGAACAGCGGGAGCCGTCCGTGCAGGATCTTTGCATGGCCGCATGGTGTGGATCACCAGGATACGGAACGGCAGTTGATACACTCGCGATGGGATTCCTCTTGTCGTTCATGCGAACAACCGTTCCGCCGTGGGTCGAGGCCCGGCTGATCGTATCGGATCTAAAGCATCCGCTTTGCGGCTGGCCGCCAGATCAACCTGTACAGTTCACGAAAATGATCGGACAGGGCGGTATCTGCCACATCATGGCGGGCCACGCCAACGCCGATCGCTTCTACTCGATGAGGCACAACGACAGGATCATCTGGTACACGTCCGCAGATGCGGAACAGAGGCTCGCGAAAGGTCAACCCGCCGCACCTCTTGTCGTGTTCTCGTGCGAGTCCGGCTACTTCGATCGGGCATCTCGTTCGATGGCCGAATCCCTGTTGTTGCTTCCCGCTGGTCCCGTCGCAACGATCGCCGCAACGACCGAGTCGCATCCGCTGACAAACTACTACACGGCCACCAGCTTGCTCGGCGCGCTGGATGGTAAGGAGAGCCGCATTGGCACGATTTGGCTAAAGGCTCAGCGCGAGGCTCTGAAAGCCCGGAACTTCCTGGTCGAGCAGGTGCTGCGTGATGTGGAAGGCAAGCTGGAAGACCAGATCAATGTTCAGAAGCTTCAGCGAGATCAGGCACTTATGTACGTCTTGCTCGGCGATCCGGCAACGCAATTGCGTATCCCGAAGCCGTTTGAAGCGCGCGTCGAACGTCAGGACGATGGCTGGCGTTGGGAAGCAACTCGCCCAGACGGTGCAACGAACCTACACGTCGATTTCCGGCCAGCCACAAACGAAACACCGTTCCGGAACAAGAAGAGCACGGACAAGGACGAAATGCACAATGCCTTTCGGGAGGCAAATGAGGCCTTCGCGTTCACCCCGGTCGCGACTCGTTCCGAGTCGGAATCATGGACAGGCACCGTCGACAAACCCGGGTGGCTGCGGCTTTGTGCAATCGGTCCCGATGGGATCTACACCGCTGCTATGAAAGTCCGATAACCCTCGCCGACGCGATAGCATCAAAATCGGGAGGGCGAGGCTCCTGCCGAGCCGTGCGTCGGTGCCAGGAAACGGCTCAGCAGGAGCTTCGCCCTCCCGGAGACGACTGGCCTCGAAGACACGGTTCAGTTCACCAACGCCTCGATCGCCTCGGCCACGGCACGTCGGTGATCGTAGATCGGCGTTGGGTCGGTCGTGAACGTGGTCATGTCTGTCGTGATCGCGGAGGGTACCTCCAGTAGCGCTTGGTAGCGACGGATCTCCTCTTCCGATATCCGATCGCGGTTCTTTTCGATTAGCTCTCGCAGTAGGTACAGATATTCGTAGTCTTCAACGCCTTCGCGGATCATTTCCCAACGGATGCTCGATACAGGCGGAGCGATCACGGGTTCCGATCCGGACCTGCCGGGAACGGCAGCGGCCAGCGGCGGATAGATGAACCGGCCGTCACCGTTGCCCCAATAGCGGCGAACGCCGCGCGGCGTCGAATAACCGCTTACATAGCCCATCGGATCTTCATATGGATTCTGGGCCTGGTCCGGGAAAGCGGCACTGGACGTCCAGTAGTTCGACTGCCACACCAGTGTTCCGACAATCGATCGCTGCCACGTCTGCCAATGCCAAATTCGCAGGTCGGTGGCCGGATGATCGATGAACAATGTGCAATACGGCGCCTTGGGCCCCGTGCACACATACCACCAGAAACGCTCTTTGTGAACTCGCCGCTTTTCAGCCTCTTCATGCTCGTAGTTGTGGCTGACCGGACACCAGATGTCGACCAATCCGGCCAGCACGTTGTCGTCCGGCTCTTCGGTCAACATGCGTCGCAGGCCCGGAGCGTACTGTTTCAGCCGGCGCATGCCACCGGCCACGAAATCGTAATCTCGTGGCGCTGGTTCGTCGAACCAGTAGACGTATGCCATGTCCAGCCAACCCTTCTCGCGCAAGTGCTTCTCGAGCTGGCTCACGTAACTGGAGAACATGGCTTTGTACTCGGGCGTCTCCTCACCAAATGAACCGATCTTAGGCGCGTGACGGCTGTGGAACGTGCCGCCACCCATTCCCTGGATCGGTAATCGGTAGCCCGTAAATCCGTACTGCTCGACGGCATGCTCCATCGCGCGGTCGAATCCGTTGAAGTCCACCTCGGCACGCGGCGGATCCTGCTCGGACAAGAAGTTGACACGGATCGGATCAAGCGGCGTGGGATCGTACGGACTGATGCGGTGCTCGCCAAACGATTGAAGATAAAGGTCCAACACCTTCCGTTTGTCTGCCTCGGTCTTCAGCCCGTGATAACGAAATATGTTGCCCACGCTCAGACCGTAATTCGTCTCCAAGTGGTTACGCTTCGGCAGTGCAAAGTCCCACACGTGCAGACGTAGCGGTACCTCCGCCGAGAAGCCCTTCGCGCTCAGCGAAATATGGCCCGCATAGTCGCCGGGTGCTGCGTCCAGCGGAACATGAATCAGAATCCACAAAGGTTGATTTTGCCCCGCCGCAACGTCGATCGGCTCGTCCAGTGGCGGCAACGCATCGGGCCACCATTCGCGCAAGCCCGTGTCATCAGTTGGATGGTGAACAAAGTGGTAGTAGACCTGCAGGATGCGAACGTTGTCCGCAGGGATCTTTGCGCCACCCGGTCCGGCCAGTGGGCTGGGCTTGGCCACGAGACCTTCCAGCGGCTCGGTGGGCCGAACGACGATCTGCACAGCCTCGTAGTCGTGCCGAGCGGCCTCTAGTTGCGCGGCAGGCGCGGTCGCGGCAGGCAGCGGTCTTCGGCGCGGCACTTTGTGCGTCGCATCGCACCACCACACCGCCGTATCGCCCACGATTCCCTCGATCCGCTTGCCATAGTCGGTGCGGTAGAAGTCAGGCACGGTGATCGTCAACTTGGCCGCTGACGCGGAACCGTCGGCAGCGACTACACGGAATCTCACATCCCGTTCGCCGGACTTCCCAGCGGAGAGGACGGCATCAAATTGAGTCGCTTTGCCAGCCGCCACCGCCTGCGAGTTGGCCGTCGGCGCATCCAGCAGCGGATCGTGGACGTTCAACGTTACTTGCTGCGTTTGTGAGCCAGTATTCTTGACGCTCATACGCAAGACATCGTTTCCCGTACTGGAATCGCGATGAATCGTCATCGATTCAAACGAGACCTTGTCGCTGGACTCCTCGGCTTCGGCGTACAACGTTTCGCCAACGGCGTCTGGTGCATTGCTGCTCAGTCGTGCGCGGAAGTCGACTCGGTTAACTTGGAAATAGCCCGTATCGTTTGACGGGAGCAAACGAACCAACAACTCTCTGGCCGGGAGCAATTCGCCGGGCAGGTCGGCAACCGCGGTACCCAATCCTTCCTGCAAGACAAGCTGATGCCACATCTGACCGTCGCGACTCGCTTCGACCTGACAACTGCCGCGCACGTGATAGTTGACGTTTGCCTGGACCGTACCGGCTTGGAATTCGTGCCCGGGCAAAGCGAAACGATACGTGATCTGGCTGCCGGATCCGAAGACCCAACGGTCTGAGTTGAACGACGCGGTGGCGCTGTCCAAGGTGCGATGGTAGTTGCTGCCACGGTGGCTGAACGTTCCGGCAAATGTATACTCGCCGTCCTGGATCGATTCTCCTTCGCCAAGAGTCAGTTCACCGAACTGCCGGTGCACGGGCACGACCGGCGCTATTTCGACTGCATCGAACTGTATGGCTCCGGTGGCATGCCAGTGCCCAAGACGCAGGTAACCGCCATCGACCTTTTCCGGCGCACGAAAAACATGGCCGATCCATTGCCAGTTGCGGGTTACTTTGCTCTGGTCCCGGTTGGCAAACGTCGGTCCGGTTATTGCCGTCCCGCTGCCGCTGGTGCGGCGAGCAAATGTCCGGAACTGGTAAAGACTTCGCGGCTGAAAACGGACATCGTCACACCGCCAGTAGCTTGAGTCGTCGCCATTGCCGGTCACTTCCAGCCACTTCTTGTCCACCCACCGACCTTTGCCCGTCAACTGCCAATGCGCTGGCGATTGGTCGCCTTGTTCGAACCGAGCATTCGGTACGGGCGTGAGATCGGCTGCAGGCAGCTCGCCACAAGGGACCATGAGAAGCAGCGTGAAAACGGAAATCGTCTTTTTGAGAAGTTGCGTCATTTCAGCACCGTCCGGGTCCTAGGGAATGTGTCGCACACCATCATTTGACGGCCGCGCATTCTACGACTGCCCGATTACAGCGGTCAATCAGCTTGGGAGGGCTCGCCCCTCACATACTTGTCGGAAGGGTGGTTTTCGGCTGACCTGGGTGCTGCCACAATGTCGTTTAGATTCCGTGGCTGCACCAAGAGGTGGCGGTTTCTCCGCGCCTTCACGCGTCCGGCTCAAAGACCACTGGAGAACATTCATGAGCGAGAACCCCTATGACTCACCACAATTCGTAGGTAGCGCTCCCGTTGGTGGTCTGCCACCAGGACAGGCGCCAAGCACTGGATTGGCGGTTACATCTTTGGTACTTGGTATCGTCGGCATTGTGAGCAACTGTTGTTGCACGCTGCTCGGTGGAGCTCTTGGCATCGCGGCAATCATCACCGGTTTCCTTGCGCTGAACCAAGTGAAAGCTGGTACCGGCGGCGGCAAAGGAATGGCTATGGCTGGCCTGATCTGTGGTGTGGCCGCATTGGTCCTGGGCATCGGGCTATTGATCCTCAGCATCGTGATCAACGTGCCGAGCATCATGCAGCAATTTCAGCAGATGCAGTGATCCGCACTGGTGGAGAACGCGCGAAAACGACGGTGGGTTAGCTGAACATCGTTGTTCACGTCTTGAGCGGGGGCTGGGCTTCGACTAGATCGCCGGAAGGCCCATGATCAGCCGTAGCACGACGGTAACGCCCAAGTACATTCCGTAGTGGATCGCTGCCGTGCCGAATTCCAGGTCGAGGCTCGCATAGGCGGCAAAACTGCCGATAGCCACCATGATGGGCAGAATAACGACCATGTGGACCACTTCGAACGGGTCGTTTTCGAAGACGTAGACCCGAACCAACACCACGAGTCCCCACAGGATGGCGTATACGAGAGCACAAGCTCCGACGCGAATCCACAGCCCGAATCCGCGGTGTGGCTCTAGTTCATCGTCCCGCAGGAATGTATATCCGGCCCACGCCAGCCCCGGTGCCAAAATGATGGCTCCGAACGCCAACAGAGGCATCGCGACCTCTTCTCCTTCTGCCGGACGAAACATCCAGGCGATCCCCAGGGTGAGCAAAACCGCGACGATGATGATGATGGTCAAAACCAGCGAGAATTTCGTCTCCGTACGCTCGATGGGTTTCAAGACCGCGCGGCCGGCAGCGTCCTTTGGGCCGAAATTGTCTGGTGCATGGACGACAACTTCGTCGATCTTGTCTGGGACCTTGATTTGCGTCTTGCACTTTGGACACGGTCCCTTCTTGCCAGCGTGCTCGTCGCTGACTTTGAACCGTTTGTGGCAACCGGGGCAAACAACCGTGATTGGCATGAAAAGAAACTAAGCGGAGTTGACTAATGTTTGCACAATTGAATTAGGGAGAAACACGGCTATTTCCACAGTTGTGGCACCGGGAACCGCGCATTTGTTTCTAAGCACTGCTTAGTTGGACAGCGCCACTTTGAATTAGCCGTTTTGGGGGGGGGGGCCCGGGGGGGGGGCGCGGAACACGCCGCGGGCCCCCCCCCCGAAAAAAGT
>CAZUAH010000301.1:0-16297 GCA_964617665.1 uncultured Pirellulaceae bacterium | reverse complement strand
ACGACTTCAAGCATCTCAACAAGGACCTCGTGTCGTGGAACGATCTCGTGAACGGTGATGGAGGGAACGACGTCTTGCTCGGGCTGTCAGGTGACGACACCATCTTCGGCGACGACGGGGATGACGAAGTCTTCGGTGGCGAAGGTGTCGACATCCTCGATGGCGGGGCAGGGAATAACCAACTATTTCCGCACGCCAACGATGATCCAACGGCAGATCCCGGTGCACTGACAAACTGCATGTCGTTCGAGTCGTTCGTCCCGCACCTATTCGATCTCGCGAGGGTTGCGATCCGGGGCGGGTTGGTGGCCGACCTGCGTGGATGGTGGAGCCGTATCGAGTCGGATTCAAAGGACGTTTTCTGGGGTGATGCGATCACGCTCGATCGAGTGCGCATTGAAAACCTTGGTTCGGATCCTTCCGGTGTTTTCCAGTTGCAGTGGTATTTGTCCCAAGACCCAGTCCTATCTGATGATGATGTTCTGCTGACTTTGAACGTCGGGGGGACTGTCTACGCTCATGACAGCATCGGTGGATACCAGCGGGGCCCGCTATTCGCTGTCGACTTGCTGCTGCCGGACTCCGTTCCCGCAGGATTCACCGGCGTCGAGTTCTACGTCCTTACGAAAGCTGACGCTTTCGACGAAGTACCGGAAACAAATGAAGACAACAACTCGGGCCAAGCGCGGCTGTGGGACTACGACCGGTTGTCAATAATCGATCCCACTGATATTGACCTGCGGGGGTGGTGGACGCGGGTGGCTGCTGCTTCGGCGAACGCCCACTGGAACGAAACGATCACGCTCGACAAAATCCAGGTCCAAAACCTTGGCTCGGCACCTTCGGGTTCCTTCCACCTGCAGTGGTTTCTCTCGCCGGACGACACATTGTCCAACGACGATGTCCTGCTGAACCTGTCCACGGGTGGGAACCTGAGTCCGCAGGACAGCATCCTGGGTGGCGACCGAGGGCCTTTGCAGAGCGTTGATCTGCAGCTGCCTGCGGCAGCACCAGCCGGTTTCGGTAACGGAACGTTGTACATCCTGACCTCGATCGACGCGTTGGACGAGGTGGCCGAGACCGACGAAACAAACAATTCAGGGCGGCTGCCCCTTTGGGACCATGACGATATCTCCGTCGCCAACGAGGGCGAGAACGTTGACCTGCGGGGCTGGTGGACGCGTCTGGACGGAAGCTCAGAGAACTCTGCTTGGGGCGGCACCAGCACTCTGAAGAAAGTACAGGTTCAGAACCTCGGCTCTGACCCGTCGGCTCCATTCACGCTGCGGTGGTTCCTGTCCGAAGACTCTGTACTCTCAAATGATGACGTGCTGTTGACACTCGGTAGCAGTGGCACGTCGTTGACGCATGCCGGCATCCCAGGCAAAGCTTTGGGACCGCTGCAGACCGTCGATTTGTTGATACCCAGTGCACAGCCCGCCGACTTTGAGGGTGTAGATTTCTACATTTTGACATCGATCGACGCGGACGACGAAGTGGCTGAACTCGATGAGGCCAACAACTCTGGGCGACGGTTCGCCTGGGATCATGACCAGATCCGCATCACCGAAGATGTGGATGTGCGTGGTTGGTGGACGCGCGTCGATGCCGGTTCGAAGGACGCTTCGTGGGGCGATACCATCCTGCTTGACAAGGTCCAGGTTCAAAACGCCGGGTCGGTTGCCACGGGATCATTCAACCTGCAGTGGTTCTTATCACAAGACGATCGGATTTCCAGCGACGATATCCTCTTGACGCTTGTTGGTGGCGCAACGTCATTCGCTCAGGCCGGCATTGCTGGCAACGGCTTTGGCCCCTCGCAGACCGTCGAGGTGGTGTTGCCTGCTACAGCGCCGGCGGGTTGGTCCGGCTCGGACTTCTTCATCGTCACTTTCATTGACGCGTTGGATGAAGTCGTCGAAACGAATGAGACGAACAACATCGGCGGAAACTTGATTTGGGGCCACGACAGTATCTCCGTGACCGCGTCGCCGCTGTTGGCTGCGGATAGCCCGATGACCGGTGGCGCGTGCGGAGTACCGCTGACAGTCGCTGCTCTCCAGCCGGTGGTGGATGCCGCGCTTGACATCTGGCTCGATGCCGACGCAACCGCCTCTCACCGAGAACTTCTGCAACAAACCCAATTCCTGATCACAGACCTGCCGGGAATGCGATTGGCTGAAGCGGCAGGCACGACCGTCCTTCTGGACATCGATGCAGCGGGATACGGCTGGTTCGTGGACGCGACGCCCAAGGACGACGATGAATTCGATGGCCGATCTCGGCTGGGCCTGGTCGCGGACTCTTCGGGACCTGCCGAATCCAAGATGGATCTGCTGACGGTCGTACTACACGAATTGGGACACGTTTTGGGCTACGACGATTTGTTCGACGAACTTGCGACAGACGACGTTATGTACAGCCATCTACCAGTCGGCATCCGTCGCGACGTGTCCACGAGTGCCGTTGACGCCGTCTTTGCGGAAGAATCCTAATCAGGGGATGGCGAGGATTGACACCATCGCCGTTCCCATCCAGTCACCGGCCACGCCTTATGCGAAGCTGTACGAGCTGCTCTACCGCTTGAATTATCACGATTGAGCATAGTCGTGTGGGTTTTGTCGGAAAAGCCGTCTCGTCGGAGTGGCTGCGACGTGTGTTGATTGTATTGGCTGGTGTAGAGGTCAACCTGTAACTGGCGTCTTGGATGAATCGCACTCGATAAAGAAGTGGAGACGCGACTCATTGGTTGCGTTTGATGAACTGGACGGAGCGACATTCTCGGTGCTGCATGGAGGGTCACCATGAAACAAACATCTGTTTCACTTCTCGCGAGCATCTTGCTGGCCCTTGCCTTGAGCGCTTCCGCCCAATCCTCACAGGACGGCATTCTCTCACTAGCCGAACCACAGTTTGCAAGTCTTGATGCGACGCAAGCACTGGAAGCCGAGTTACGAGAACTGCGCGCTCTTGTAGAAGCAAGCCATGTCAGCCATGCCGACAACCAAGCTCTGGCGTCAGCTCCCGACTTTCCATGTGTGTGTCGCCCGGGTCTGTTCGCAGCCGCTGATTTCCTCTCCTGGTGGCCGCGACGTACAGGTCTCGACTTTGCGATTTCCGACCCGAACACAGACAACGATATCGAGGGCCCCGTTCAAGCGTTGGAAATGGGAGCCGATACGGGAGTCCGTGCCTCGTTGGGATATGTGACCGGCAGCCAATGGGACATCGTGTTCACCTACACGTTCTTCGAGAGCAATGCTCAACGCAGCGTCACTGAGCCCGCCGGTGGCCGCTTGTGGTTGACCCGCTCGAACCCGGCCAGCGGCAACAACCACGCCGACTCGGCAACAGCCGCAGCGGGACTTGGCTATGATGTGTTTGATCTCGCGGCTGGACGTTGGCTCTATCCAAATCGGAATACGGCTTTGCGCGTTTTCGGCGGTGTTCGCGGAGCCACCATTGATGATCAGTTCACAGTGAACTACCAAGGTGGGACTATCGTCGGAAGTCGCGTTCAAGAACTGCGAACCCAGCTCGACGCCATCGGGTTGCGAGCGGGAGGCGAAGGGCACTGGTTCCTGGGTGATCGCTTCAGTCTCTTCTGCCGCACTTCGGCCTCGGTGCTCGCCGGCGATTTTTCGCTGCGATACGTCGAGAGCGAAGCAGCTTTCGCGGGTGCCGGTGACGTGAATATCTCGTATCAGTATTACGATGTTGTTCCCGTACTCGATATCGCCGCCGGCCTCAACCTGGAGATGGGGCGTGTGGCATTACAGGTTGGTTATGAGGCTACAGCCTGGTTCAACTTCCCGCAGCGCACGAACTTTACCGGCGCCGATGCGATCAACCGAGGCAACCTGACCAATACGTCAGCGGATCTTGGACTTGACGGTCTGTTTGCCCGCGTGATTCTCGTGCATTGAAGCGTCTCTCGTCACGCCGTGGCTTTATGTATTGGATCCCCAGTCGTACTTTCTTGCACGGAGGTCTGCCACGTCGCTGGAAACGGCAGTTCGCCGAGTCCGTTGGGTGACGCACTGGCAAAGCTCCACGGATGTAGCACAGACCACGGCCGTCAAGGATCTTCAAACGCTTGCCCGCGACTGACGCCAATCTCTGGCTGAGTTATCTCAGCTTGCTGAAAAGCGGTTTCGTTGCCGAGTAGAAGAATTGCTCCCTCGCCAACAGACATAGCTTGCATGGCGGAGTCTCGGTCTCGCAATGAAATGCGCAGTTTTTCGACGATATGCTTCTTGGATTGCCGGGGCACATGTAGACTTAGGTTCGATCCATGTTTGGTGCTAGCCAACACTCACACTAATGACGCAAGGCGAAATGGGAGTCATCATGAACACACCGCTTCGGGCGTGCGGAACGACATGACTTCGCCCGGACTGTGGCCCGGCCATTTGTAGGACCGTCGGTCGTACAACACGCCGAGATCGTAAACCTCGCCCTGTTTGGCCGTCCGCAGGGCCGCAAGGCGCGAAGCATCCGTCATTTCGTTCAACGAGCCGACTTCGTCCTGTTTGCCCCAGACCCAACCCCAGCCTTGGCCCTTCTGCCATTTCTTCAGGCCAACGCTGCTGTCACGCTCGGCAGCATGCAGCCACGCCAGAAACACGCAAACCGCACATGAAGTGACAGCGATAGAGAGTTTTCGCGTCATGTGGGCACCTCAGGGCAAGAGGGTTTCGGGGAGGTGAGATACCTGGCGAACTTCCGAACTAGAACACCAAGACCCGAGACTCTTCACTCGCATCGCGTATCCCGAGTCCCGCATCGCGTCTCACAGATACACGCGCCGATTGTAGACGTACCACTCGAAGACCAGCACGACCAATCCCGCAATCAGCAGCCATTTCCATGCTTCCGATCGAGCCGGTTCGAGACCGACTTGGCCTTCGACTTCGTCATAGGGAAATTTGATCGTTGGGGTCGGCGCAAGATTGCTTTCGCGACTATCGAACAGGTTCACCGCGAATTGCTGCGACGGCTTCTTTGCTTTACCTTCGAAAACGTTGTACAGCCCCAACAGGTCCGTGTCGTTGTAGTTGAACGTGTTCTGGCCTTTTCGAGACACCTCGGCCCGCCTCTTGTTCGGAGCTTCGATCGTCAAACGATCGGCTGGCGACTGCGTCCTAAGCTTGATCTCCCTGCCCGGTTTAACCGTGGGAGTGACCGTCGAACCGGAACTGCCGCCCAGGTAGCGAACGACATTCATAACAAAAACCGGAAAACTGCGGCGTTTTGGCCAATCGGTCTTCGGTTCCAGTGATCCCTTCTCGTCGTCGTCGATAATGGCGAAGCCCAATACGGCGTCTTCGAAACCCTCGCGTGGCCCAACGGCGAATAACGTTCCCACGTCCGAATCGATCAGCACTGTACCGCCGGGCGGCGCCTTGACGGAACGCCCTTCCAGGATGGCTACGTTACCCATGTCGATGTACTGAGTTAACGGGTGAACGCGGTCGGTGTCGATTACGATGGGCAGAATCTCTTTCTCACCGAGTGACCAGCCTTCGACTGGCGGCAACCGCCCCATGAACATTGTGTTGGCCTGCGGCATTTTCTTCGGTACGCACCGATCGTAGATGATCAGGTCGTAGTAGCCCGCAGTCGCCAGATCCTGATGATCCTTCTTGTCCAAATCCGCCACGCCCGCCACCGCAACGGTGGCCAATTCGAGGACCCCGTCTGTGTCCAGAGCCCATTCCAACATTTGGTTGCCCGGCGTGACCAACAAGACACGGGCACGGCGAGATTTATTGATCGCCGTGTAAGCCGTGTTGTCCAACAGCAACGCGTCTTTGTGATCGAGCTCCAGTCTGAGCACTCCCTGCTCGATATCCTCCAGTTGAAATTTGACACCCGATTCTTTTCCGCCGTCCACCGTTACGCCATATGTGTCGCTCAGTTGATCGTCCACGTACAGTGAGACCTCCAGCGTCACGTCTTCTTCGCCGCTATTCTCCAAACGAGCGAACGCTTGAAGTTCGTCTGGTCTCTCTTGATTGCGTTCTGCCGAGAATGCCACAATGGCGATGTTCTCAGGTTTCTCGACACCGATTGGAATGTAAACCGGCTCAAGGTTTCCGAGTGAAAAGTTGGGGACGGTGGAGAAGCCGCCATCGGTCAGGAGGTACAACGTGGCGGGCAATGGATCGGCCACTTGGACATCATTCACGTTGTTGGCGTCGCTGGTACGGCCAGGGTTCGCCAAGCCTGACGCAGCGCGCAAAGCTCCGCCAAGATCGCTGGTGCGGTTGGTCGGCTTGACCTGGTTGACGTACTGGCGAAGCAGCGAACGGCTGTTAGTGAACGACTGCACGCCGCCGACCGAGTCGGAGAAGGCGATGACCATCGCTACATCGTCCGACTTCATCTGACCGATCATTCCGAGCACCTGCTTCTTTGCCAATTCCAGCCTGGTCGGCTCGACATCCGTCGCACTCATGCTGGCCGATGTGTCAATCAGAAAGATGAAACGGTCGCCGGTCAATTTAGCCCCCCGCCATCCGGGCCGGAGGCATGCGAACATCAATAGAATCAACAACAGGAGCTGCAGGAACAGCAGCAGGCTCTGGCGCAATCGTTGCCAGATCGAGTTGACGTGCAGATCCTCAATCGTCCGGCTCCACAGATACGTGCTCGGAACCTCCAGCGGCTGGCGTTTCAGCTTCAAGAAGTAAAGCGCAATGACGGCCGGCGGTACGGACGCCAGGACCACCCATTGCCACGGCGCGAGAGAACTGATGAAGTTCATGGCACTATTGATAAGAGGGACTGAATGCCTCGGTGTGCGAGTTGCACTTCGCTCGCCACGCTACACTAATGATTCTACTCACAGCGAAGCGTGCTTGGCAACTCGCTGCAGTAGGCGGCGTAGCGGTTAACGCAAAAAACTCGGCAGCTTTGGAGGCTTGGGCATATACCGCTTGTACCAGGGAGCGGCCTCGTCCTGCTGTTCCGTGCCGGGCGTTTCGGTCGTTGGGCGTTGAGGTTGCGTGCCGGTATCAGGCTCCTGGAGTTCGGCCATTTGGGGTGCCTGCCACTCCACATGACGTCGCAGAAACTCCGCCCAGTAGCTGCGAACGAACCGTTCGCACTTGATCACTTCGCCCTTGCCCAATTGCCAATTGGCCAGACCGCTACGGGTGATCAATTGATCGATCTCGGTCTCGTCGAACCACAAATCAAAGACCTGGATATCGTCGACCCAGACCTCACCCTTGCCCATCAGATCGACGGCCACGCGCAGATCGGTCAGTCCGCTGGTGGGAAGATCGTCGACGCGCACAAGGTACGGCGCCCACTTGGTACCCAGCAAAGGAGGAGGTATGCGGGCGCCCGCATGGTTCGCACCGACAAGCGCGGGACGATAGTACGGCTGCCCATTCGCACGTCGTCCTTCGACGGCCAATTGCAGCGGAGGTTGTTGTCGGGGATTGGCAATTCGCAGCCACATCCAGATGAATATCCGGCCCGTTTTTGGCGTTGGGAACGGATCGCTGCGTACCCACGCCACGGGGCCGGTGCTGCCAACCCTTAAAGAGTTCTGCCCGGTATGGCTGTTAATGGAATCCAAATCCACGGAGATCCCGTTACCGCTCGCATGGCTCCAGCCCGGTATCGTGTTCTGTTGCTTGGGGGCCTCGAAACCTGGATTGGCCAACGCTAGGAGCGGTTTGGGCTCTTTCAACAGCCTTGCCCGTCGGAGTATATCGGCGATTCTCGATTTCAGATCGTCAAACACCTCTCGACTCAGCTCCGCCCTCCAATCAACGACGTCTGCATCCGCGGTGCTGAACTTTGTGCCGATCAAATCGTACGGTTCCAGACGAAGCCGCCAGGACAGGTTCTGACCGTCCAAAGTCGGCTTCGGCAACTCCCTGCTGCTGAGAGGCTGCATTCGGAAGGGGCGCCCTACTTTGAAATCCACCGCGACCGAGATCGGCCAAGGAGAATCGTTGACCATGTAGACGTAAGTCTCGTTCCCTATGGTCAGTTTGCGCACGACGATTGGCTGTGTTTCAACCTCGGAACTCTTCGAGCGAACTGTCTCAAAACGGCCGTCCGGTAAACGACTGTAGACCTCGACCAAATCGATCATCGATTCCTGCTGACCCAACGGTATCATCCAGCCGCCGTCAAACATGGCTTGACTGTCCATCGCCGCGAGACTATGGACAAATCGCTGCCGATTGCTTGCTCCAGCGGACAAGATGTGCGTCCTAAACCAACCGCTGGTTGTCTCTGAACCGAACGGACTTGTGCGAGTGAACGAGTCAAGCTTCAGCGACTGAGGCTCGTGGTAGAACAGCGAGCCGGTCGTCTGTCGAAGGCGTGGGGCGCTCGATGCCGTGTCTCCAACGCTTGTTTTGGCGAATTGCGCGTCCATTGCGTCGGATTGCCGTAGTTCCAGGTTGACGGCCTGTTCGCTCAGCGAAGCGAGAGGTGCGCAGCGGTAGGGCCGCAGCAGGACAACACCTGATCGGTCGGAGTAACTGGTTGGATCAATCCCCACGCGAAGCATCGCACGACGTACGTCCAACCGCACGGGCAGTTTCGGCTGCAATGCGTTTTGTATTTGTTGCCCGTTGAGCATGTCGGCGCCGGCCAAGTACAACCGAGCCGAAGGCAGGCGCGCGGCCAGGTCTTTTTGAGTGGACTCGTAGAATTCGGCCAACTTTCGGGCTCGCCAGCTCAACCAACGATCTCGTCCTTCGGCGCGAAGGTACGAGGCCTGCAAGTCCCGTTCGCCAGCGGCATGTCCGGGAATGACGATCTTCTCGTCCCTGGCAAAACGACCGACGGTGGTCTCGTCCTGGGCCCATTCCGTATCGGGCAACTGTGCGAACGTGTTAGGACCAAGCTGAATCGCCACTCCCGCAAACGAAGGATGGTGACTGTAGCGTTCGACCAACTCGCCGATGACTCGACGCATGGCTTGCTGAACTCGCGGATCCAGCGGGTTATAGAAAGGTCCGCTCGCGCGTCCGTCGCCGTGCATTTGCCTCCAGGTCCGGCCGTCGGCATGTGTGAGTTCAATAGAACGGTTGGCGGTTCTATCCTGCTGCCGCAGCAGTGCTTCGAGTTCTGGCAGAGGCGTAGACAACTCCAATGCAGCCACCATCCGCAGCCCTTCGCGATCGAATAGACGGAAGAGCATTTCCAGGACATCTTTCTGTTGCGGGTCCTGGGCAGTACCAAAGAAGATGCCGTTGTCATACCTAGGCGTCGATTCCAACAAGACGCTAGGATAAATCGCAGCACCCTCGCGGAGCACCGACACCATCGCCCCATTGTAGCCCACGTACTTCAAATACTGCGTTAGACGTGACCCGCCATCCAGGAACGTGTACCAATCGGTCAGATTGCGTTTGGTCTCAGGGTCAATCACGTCGCTGGCAGAAAAGTTCTCCGGAAACAACGGCCGGTCGAGGTAGGCGGCCAGCAGCCTGAGATTCTCGCCCCTCGCCACATGCCGTACGGGCAGATTAGCTGGGCCCGCCAAGACTCGGATCTGGCTGAAAACGGCTGATGCATCTTCTCGATGATTCGCCAGCAGCAGCAGCGGTGTTTCGGTTCGTGGCCAAAACACAACGCGATGGCGTTCGATTTGCGGTGGATTCACGCTGCTGGTGGTGGGTGTGTCCAAACCGGAATGAGGACCCAGCGGTTGAACCACTCCGGCGGCGTCTGGCTCGACAATGTAGATACCCAGCGTCTGCACAAAGTCGTTTGGGTATCCCAGTTCCAGTACGTGCGGAACGCCCGCTTGTTTCACGGGCAATTGATATGCCTGCCAGCCATTTGGCAACAACTCGACGAACTCGTGGTCCGGATGCATCTGTCTGCGACTGCGGCCGTTCCCGAACCGTTCCAACTTGTCGCTCGAATCGGAACCGGGGATCAACGACCATTTGCGTAGCTTGCTAAGCGATTTCAGGATAGTCGACTTCGAATCCTCGGTATCCGAAGTCCCTTGATCCACGGTGGGCGTGATTTCTCCGATGACTTCCCACGCGGACATGTCGGCGGTAGGGGGCTTTGAGTCGACTACGACCAATTGCAGAATTCGCTCGTGCAACGTCTTGGTGGGTGCGAGACGCGTTGGCAGTCTTCGTTGTTTCAGCGAGACAACGACGTCATAGACGCCCTGGGTCTGGGGGAGAGCAATGGAAAATCCAACCGCCGGCGGGTCGCCGTTTTCGTCGGTGCGAGCTTCGCGTTGGTCGCTCCACAGTTCGTCATCGGTTCGCGCCGGCTGCAATTCGACCGCATACATCAGGCTTGTATCAGCTTCGACGTCGATCATGTGTGGATCAACGTGAAAATCGAACTGCTGGCCTGGGGCGAACACGAGCGATGGGCGGTCGTGGAGCACTCGGATCTCGTCCCCGGGCGCACGACGTACCAGAAGGCGATTCCCGCGCTCGTCCGGATCTGTGCTGTGGACCTCGGAGGCGAGTCGCCCCAGGGGAAGCGCCACTCGCTGTACCGCGTCCGGTCGATCCGCGGGCGTCAATTCCACTGTAATCGTGGCACTAGGTGTCGCGTTGACCAGCACACTGACTCCATCGTACGTGCGCGGGCTGCGCGCGTCGATGTGAAGTGTGTCACCGTCAACGTGCATCGAACCGGGCCCGTCCGGCGTCAAGCCAACGGGCCGAAATTCGACGAAGGGGCTGCGCGGATTCGACTGCAACTCCCTGTCCCGGATTTGAATCCGGCCTTGCCATTGGCAAGCTGCACCGCCTCCCCAGGCAATCCACAATCGCAAATTGGCGTCTTGGGCAGAAGCCAGAGGCGCGATACCGATTAGCGCGCACAGACAAACGACCACCTGCATGGATCGGTTGGTATTGCACGTCCTGTGCCTCGCCACCGATGACGGGGGCGATTGCGTTGTGTGCGGACTTCCTTGTCCGTGCATTGTCAGATCAGGTGAGAACCGCTGCGTTAGGCCAACGAGGTTTCCTCTTCATGAGGGCACGAGACCACTTAGAAAATGGCGCGGGATTATAGACGTGTGCTGCCAAACACGGCCAGCCCGATTCAAAGCAAAACCGGCTAACCTGCCGAGGATTCGAGTAATCTCGGACGAACGAGTCGCCGACAGCAGAGGAAGCTCTGCTAGCAGTCGCGCTATTCTGCCGCTCTTATTCCAGACCTTCGATCAGCACCTTCGATAGCGGCGTCAAACGAGTGGGATCTCCGGAACGAGCGGCCTCCTTATATTCGTCCAGAACCGTCTCTAAATCATCGGCCGTCTCCCCGCAGCGGTCCGCGACTTCGTTCGCCTCCCAACGGTCACCTGGTTTGGCAAACAGTTCCCGTTTCGAATCCGGATGCCGCTGAAGAAGCCAAGCGGGCGTTCGAATTACACTGTGGCCGTCGGAGATGGAGCCCACACGGTCACGGTCTCCTGGACGCACATCGTCAAGTACTGGAACCAGGCTGGCGCTGTAAATCGATTTGTCATCCGCTGACAGGTCGAACCAATCCAATACAGTCGAGAACACATCAGGCGGTTGTACGAGGTCGTGATTTCTCACCGCCGCATTGGCTCCGTCCGGAAATCGAAGAAAACAGGGCACATTCAGTAGTTCCCCATACAGTGTCTCATCGCACTGGCCAACTCGACCGTGTTCGCCAAGCGGATAACCACGCGGCGACGTGACGGCTAATAGCGTGTTCTCTCGCGCTTTCATCGTCTGGACAGCGTCCAACAATGCGCCAATACACATATCCAACAGACGCACTTGGCCGGCGTAGGCGTGCTGTAGGCCCAGTAGTTCGTCCGGATCGTGGTCGGCCTCCAGTCGCATGACCGGCGGGACTACTGTGTCCGGCGGCGTTGGGTCGTCCTCGTCCGCAAACTGGTTGCGGAAATCCAACGGCGCATCCCATGGTCCTTCCATACCGCGGCTGTGGACCCACAACAAAAACGGTTCCGGTGCGTCAGCCAGCCAATCAACCACCGACGCGAACAACTGCGCCATCTGCGTCAGGCCGACTTCATCGGCCGTTTGCTCGGCTGGCGTCGTTGACAGCGCGATTCGCTCGTCGAAGGCGTTACTCCATTTCAGCTCCGCGACCGTGCGATCGTCGGTCAACAGCGCGGTGTGGATATCGGTCGCCACCAGACTCTCCGGAAGACTATCCGCCGCAGTGTCGTCGGACATGGCGTGTAGACCTTTCCAGTATGACCGGTACAGCAGCGGCAAATGTGGCGAGTCGGCCATGATAAACTCGAACAACAGCGACTCGGCGGCCAAACGATTGAAATTTGGCGTATCTATCCACGTGTTGCCGTACGGCCCCAGGTACCCGGCCCCCAACCGGTCGACCACCAACACAATTGCGTTCTTCATTCGACAGTCCCCGCCCTTGGATCGTGTTTCTCGTACACTTCCAGCATTTTGCGACCCATTACGTCGGCATTGAATCGTTCGCGGACGGCCATTTGGCCCGCCGCGCCAATCTGCGACGAGCGTTCTCGATCGACCAACGCTTCCGACAGCGTCTCGGCCAACGCTGACGGATCGCCCGGCGTAGTCAACCACCCGCCGCCCGTCGCTGCCAGCAATTCTGGAAAAGCGCCGTGATCGGGCTGCACAACGGGAACGCCGGCCGCGAGCGCTTCCAGCACATACAGACCCTTCGGTTCCGCATACGTTGTCGGCACCGAGAACACGTCCAGGCGTTCGAGAAACTCGATTTTCTCGTGCCGCTTCACCGATCCGACGTAATGGAAGGCATCTTCCAGCCCCGCAGCCTTCAGTTTGGCGAACTCCGCTTCTGCATATTCACGGCTCTCCTCCCCCAGCCAACCAGCAATTCGCAGTTGGGCGTCGCTCATATCGGGTCTTTCACGCAACTCAATGAATGCGTCGACCAGGACATGTAGCCCCTTCTCGGGTGCAAGTCTTGCCAGATACCCGATTGTCGGTCGCCGTGTCGATGCAGTCTGTGTTTGTGTGGTTTTCGGATCGGTCCGCCGAAAATCCCGCGTGTCGATTCCCAGCGGCACGATCTCCAACTTGTCTTGGGAAATACCAAGATACTGCTGCACAAACTCGGCGTAGTACTGGCTGTTGACGATGAATCCGTCCACGTGCTCGACCAAACGCTGGATCTGCTCAAACGCTCGTGACTTGTACGGCTCGACAAGCTGGTTCAGGAAGACATCGTCGCCCTGCAAGGTTACCAGCACGGGAACATTCAATGTGTGTTTGATCTCGGGAATACAGCCGCCGATCAGGATGTTCGTCAATACGACGAGGTCTGGCTTGGCAGATGATTTCAACCATCTGCACAACCGCCGCACTTCTTTGCGCTGGAAGCCGTGTTCGCCCTTCAACATAGAAATGGTCAGACCGCCGAGTTCCTTCGGGTCGATCTCGATCCCTCGCGACGTCACCCAGCGGATGAACCGCGGCCGGTCAAGAATTCGATCCAGCCAGGACGGAACTAGGCGAAACAACGAAAATCGTTGTTGAAGGAAGACGTTGACACCGCCAAAGAACACACGGTCCACGCTGACATCGTTCTCGTCGGTGCGAATTGGCGTGTAAGTAGGGATCAACTGGATGTCGACGCCGAGTCGACCGAGTGCTGCTGCAAGCGTGTTGTCGTGCATGCAACTCCCGCAGTACATCCCCGCAGCACCGGCGGTAAGGTAGGCGACTTTCACCGGTCGATTCGCTTCAGTTCTTCGGTCAGGCTCTTGATTGTTTCGATCTGCTCGCGCCGTTGCTCGGCCTGGGCGGCCCGGACGCGGCCATGCTTAGTTATGACGTCGTATTCCTTCTGTTCGGCAAAGGCGGCGTCAAAGAACGGCTGCATGAATTCCTGCACCTTCCGGCCGAGCAGGGCGGTTGCCGCATCGGAAGTCGCGGCGGTGACGATGAAGCGTTGGCGCTTCTTCGCCAGTTTGGCCACCTCCAAACGAGCCTGGAGCGCCGCGATGTAGTTGATGTCGAAGTGCCCCTGTTCGTGGTCCATCAGCCGCGCATCGGATCGAAGTCTTATCCACGATTTGGACGGGATGACCACCGCTTCGATCTTCAGTTCCGTGGCGTAGGCCGTTGCCCGATCGCGAGTGAACCTGAATTGGTAGTCATAATCGAATCGGATGTCACTGGTGGTCAGAGCATCCAACCCCCCAGTGTCGCCGGGGGTAGACGCCTGAAAGTCGTCCAGTGTCAGCGCTCCTTGGCTGTAACTCCGCGTTGCTGCATTGTCGTTTGGCTCTTTTTGTGGCTCCGATGCAGCACCGATCGTCGCCAAGAGAGCAAGGACTGAGAGGGGCAGGGGGACAGCACGCACGATCACCGACTCCAATGGGTTTTCCGCCCAACCGCAACCATTTGTGGGGGCGCCGAACGACGGCCGAGCCTCCATTTTCTCTAATCCCCCTTTGCGGTCACGCCGACAACAACTAAACTTATACGTTTTCCCCAACTTTCAACAGTCTACTGTAAGTACTGCTACCGCAATGCCAAAGCAAAAGACACACAAAGGTACCAAGAAACGATTCCGACTGACTGCCAAGGGCCACGCCAAACACCGTCAGGCCGGCACCAGCCATTTGCAGAGCCGCATGTCCCAGAAGCGAAAGCGCAATTTGCGCGGGACTGCGAGCGTCGACAAGTGCATGGAGCCGGCGATTCAACGTGCGTTGGGCAAACACAGCTCCTAAGGCTCGCTGACAGCCCGTCGTGTTTCGCTTAGGAGACAGAATAACGCGCGTGGGCAACTAACGCCTCCGACCCACTCGGAGGGGCCTTATCGTGCCAGAATGATTGGAAGCGACCGATGAGAACGATTAAGGGTTCGGCCCGCACCCGGGCCAAACGCCGGCTGTACCGCCGTGCGAAAGGTTACCGCGGTGGACGCAAAAATCTGCTTCGCACCGTCAAAGAAACACTAGTCCGCGCAGGTGCCTACGCCTACCGCGACCGCCGAGTGCGAAAACGCGAATTCCGCAAACTCTGGGTGATTCGTATCAATGCAGCAGTTCGCGAACGGGGCTTGCGGTACAGCGAGTTCATTTTCGGCTTAAAGAAAGCCGGCATCGAATTGGATCGTAAAGCCTTATCGGAAATGGCGATCAGCGATCCGACGGGGTTTGATTCGGTGGTCGAACAGGTGAAAGAGGCACTGGCTGCCTGAGCCGAACCAATCTGGCAGATGTTTATCACAGAGAGATGGGTCTCAGACAGTCAGGCCTGTCTCTCTTTTTTGTTGAATGGGTGCGCACAACGATGGCACTAGCGGATTTCCTCAAACAACTGGATGACCTTTCCGCGGACGCAGTTCAGGCCTTCGATTCGGCTTCCGACGGCGAAGCATTGGAGGCGGCTCGGATCGAGTTTCTGGGCGCGAAGAAGGGCAGACTCAAAGCGGCCCAGAAACAAATGGGCAGCGTCGACAAATCGGACCGCCCGGCGGCCGGTAAACGTTTCAACGAGACGAAGAAGCAGATCGACGCTGCTTTCAAAGCGGCCGGCGAACGATCGGCCAGTGGCAAACAGGCCGTCGCAAAGGCGGAGCCACAGTTCGACCCGACTCTTCCCGGTTCGTCTCTGCGAATTGGCCACCTCCATCCGATCACGCAGACCATCGAGGAATTGAAGGATATCATGGGCCGACTCGGCTTCTCCGTGGCCGACGGGCCAGAGATCGAAGATGAGTGGCACAATTTCGAGGCTCTGAACATTCCTCGGGAGCATCCGGCGCGGGACCCACTCGACAACTTCTATCTAACGACGGCTCAGCGGGCGGCGGACGACAAAACGCTGTTGCTGCGAAGTCAGACCAGTACCGTCCAGATCCGTGTGATGGAATGTACGCCGCCGCCAGTACGGATCATCTCGTTGGGGCGCGTCTACCGCCCGGACACCGCCGACGCGACGCATTACCCGATGTTTCACCAGATCGAAGGGCTGCTGGTCGACACGCACGTGACCATGGCCGATTTGAAAAGCGTGTTGCGGCTGTTCGCGGTTAGCTATCTGGGCGGCGATGTGCATATCCGGTTTCGGCCGTCGTTCTTCCCGTTTACCGAGCCGAGCGTCGAAGCGGACTATCATTGGGACGGCCAGTGGATTGAATTTGGCGGCGCCGGCATGGTCGACCCTAACGTTCTACGAGCCGTCGGCTACGATCCCGAGGAAGTGGTCGGTTTTGCCTTCGGTCTTGGCATCGAACGCCTCTGTATGCGTCGCCACGGTATCACGGACATTCGCGAGTTCTACAAGAACGACGTGCGGTTCCTGCATCA
>CAZUAH010000300.1:0-16304 GCA_964617665.1 uncultured Pirellulaceae bacterium | reverse complement strand
TCCAGCCTTTCGATCAGATCGCCGCGGATGCGGCGTACGTAGATGTAGCCGATATCGTCGTCCAGTTCTGTCCAAGAGACATTTGCAGTGTCTGAGGTGCCGGATATTGGTACGGGCAGTCGCGGCAGATAGCGAACGCCAAGCGTGGCGGGCAACTTGAATTCGTGGCTCTTGCCTGCGATGTCCTGCATCGCCAACGACACGGCCTCGCCCCGTTCCATGCGTCTTGCGAACCAGCGGGCTGCATGGTAGCGCATGTAGCGTTCGCTGGAGTAGCCTTGATATTTCGAGACCTGCTTCATGCACTTTGCGATAGCCTCCTCGACCGGCTGGCCGCCGATCGACAGCACGGTCATACCACGCTCGACACCTGCCGCGTTGGCCGGTCCGTTTTCGTCTACGTGGTAGACGACCGGTTTGCCTCGGTCGTCGATCAGGCAGGCAAAGCCGGGATCCCATCTAGGGAATGGGATCGAGGGCATCTTGGCCGTGCCAGGGCTCACGTGCGCGTGACTGTCTTCCAGTCGTGCGACGAGTTCAATGCAGAGTACGCCGAATTGTGCATCGGTTTCGATCTCCTTGGCTCGCGGAAACAACTCGTCGCCGACGGCCTTCCAATCGATTCCTTTGAGCTCGAAACAGGGGTAGCTACGACCGAGGCACTGGTGCAGATCCCGAAATGCGTATTCATAAGTGACCTTTGCGGCAGTGACCTGTGCTGTCGCGGTTTCTCCGACGCGTTGCTTGCGTCGCTGGTCCCTGCTCTGCCGGTACTGCTGTAGCTGTACATATCTCGCAGCCGCCATCAGATCACCAACGGACGCCTTGCGGCCCGTCGGCAATTCGACCTGCTTCGCAAGGTGCGGTGCGAGTTGCTGCTGCATGTTCCAGATGTTCCTTTGACGCTCAAGCACGATGCCGTTGGTCTGCAAGAACGCTTCCGGTACAAAGTCCTTCTGAGTGATCAGTGTTCTGACTTCGTCGAACAACGGCTTCAATCCTTCCGGCGCATCGTGCCGGGCATCGGACCAGCCTGCTACGATGGGAACGTACGTGACGGTCGTTTCGTTTGGTTTTATCTCGGCCGTCGATGCGCCCCAGCCAGGCGAACTGTCACTGGCGAAGACTGTCAAATGCACAGTGCCTTCTGGCAAACCACGAACGACAGTCTCGCCTCGCGGCATGCGGTTGCCTCCGAGCATGTGCTGCATAAAGGCACCGCCCCAGCCTACAAAACCAAGTATGGGGTCGGCGCGAACCGGCGCAGTGCTGATCACCAGCAGCATTTCATCGTTGGGCGCATCTTCGTCGATTCGCAGCGTCCCGGTTCCCAGCGGTCGCAGGACGACTTCTGTGGGCGAGTTGGCTCGGACATGCACTTGGTCGGCAATTCCACGCAACACGATCTCCTTCCCGTGGACATCAAACAGCTTGTCGATCGCACCGGCGCCGGGCCACGCCTGAGCCACCAGTCGATATTCGCCGATCGGCAATTGATCGAAACGGAATTGACCGCTTTGCTCCGTGACGGCAATAGCGACATCCATCGACGATCGTCCCGCGAGCATTTCATCCGAGATCGTGCGAAATGTCTCCCGCACCAGAGGAACGCCGGTGGCGTCATCGCAAAGCACGACACACGCATTCGCGACAGGGGCGTCTTCGCTGTCAACGACTTTGCCGGTGAGGGTACCCGCTGCCACCGTCGTCTTCTGCGGCGCGTCGTTCAGCTCCTGGGGGCCTTTCGACGTGTCTTCTGAAGCTGCAGTCGTTGGCAGCGGAATCACCGTCGTTGAGAGTGTGGCAAGTAGCGTTAGACTAAAGCCGAGGAATGCGACTGTATGGCCAGTGCTTGGCTTCATGGCGACGGCGTCCTTTCGATGAGGCGAAACATAGGAATGGGAGAGCCCGGAAGCAAGAGGTTCTTCACGATATTCCTGGGGCGGCCGGGGGTGGAGCGAGGTACGAGCGAGACCCCGGAGCTTGCTTCGCTGCGCTCAGTCCAGCCCCGGCCACCCTGTCGCTTGCAGCCCCCACTAATCCGTGAAGAACCAAACAAAAAGAGGTTCCCAAGCCGGAGCTTGGGAACCAGAAACTGACCAGAACTCAACGGAAGGTCAACAAAGTGACTCTTCGCTGACCGTTCGCCCGCCTAGTTGTCCATCGCCTTAATCGCTTTGACGAAATCGGGGATTGCTTCCAGAATGTCAGCCGGTATGACCATGTCTGTGTCCACAACACCGGGAGACATCTTCACAGCAAATCCGACCGGGACTGGCGACGGAAACTCCGGGATCTCGACGGGCGCATCCGGGGCAACCGTCGCTACAATAGCGGCCGCAAACTTCAGGGTGCCTTCTGGGCTCCAGAAGCCAGTCCACTGTGCTCCGGGCAGGAGCATTCCAGCGGCCTTGGCCACATTGGCATCCTCGCACAGTTGGGCATCGCCTGCCTTGAACGCCTTCAATGTTTGTACGAGACGGTCCTTCGAGACGTAGGTCAGGATAACCGTATTGTCGTCCGCCGCGGCCGCGTACATATCCAGTTTGCCCCCCTCGCCGATCATCGCTTCGATCATCTTCTCGGCTTCCGGCGGCATCTCCTGCTGGCCGAACATGAAGCTCATGTCCATGGTTATCTTCAGAGCCTTGATGCCGTCGATCTCGATTTCTTCGGCTTCCATCTTCATTAGCGGATTGTCGGCGTCCTTGAACACCTCGCCCATTTCGCGAACGACTCGCCCGTAGGTAGCCATGTACTTCTGGGCATCATCGGTTTGCATCGTCGCGATCATGTTGCTGTACATCGATTCGCCGGCCTCGACGGTGCCCATCATCATGCCCATCGAGCGGAGGCCCTTGATGGACTCGGCGATCAGCTTGGCAAAGCGATCGGCCTGATCCGCCGGGATGTCGCCCATTCCCATGTACATCTTCATCATATTCGTGTACATGCCGGTCAGCTCTTTTACCCAGCTTGCCGGGTACGGTCCACCGCCAGCAAAAACGAACGGTCCTTGCGGCAAACCTGCCATCGCGTCCGCCGGTGCGTCGCCAGCTGTTTTGGACAGCTTCGCCAGCGTCCCGTCCGGCACTAACAGCGAACGACCAAGGATGTGTACGTCGCCGTCTTCGTTGATCTGGACGCCGACGGCGCAATGCGAAATCTCCTTGTCGATGGCTTTGAACAAGTCCTCATACATCTGAAGTGCACGAAGCGTCATCTCCGCTTGGTCGCCACCTTGCTGAGCGATTGTCGCCTTGCCCATGGCCAAACCGGTCAGCAGCCCCTGCTGGGCCATCTTGATGCCGCCTGGAGTTGCGACCGCATACGCATCTTTGCCCGCGCACCACTTTCTCAAACGTTTGGTGTTGGCGGCGACGCTGTCGGTCGAATCCAGCACCTGCTTCAATATCTCCTCGTCCGCTTCGGCGGTCAGCACTGCGTAAGCACCTTTCTTGCCGACGACGCAAGCCTTGTTCCCAAGCGTTACCTTCGTGATCTTGGCGCTGGCGTCCTCGGGCTTGATCTGTTCGATCGCCGCTTGGTAGTCCGTGACCGGTACAAACGAAACAGCAACTGGGGCTCCAGGCGTTTCCGCGTCGACGATCGCCGCGACCGCGAGGCTCCCGTCCTTGTCCACACCTTTCAGCGTCCCGATTGGCACTCTTGTGATTGCCGCTTTGATCTGGTCGGGCAGTTGTAGGCTGTCGGCCAATTTGGCGATCTTGCCTTGCGTCTCGCCGATTTGGTTGACCACTACAAAGCCCAAGGCGTTATCGGGGATCACCCTCGATACGTCGGCGGCGCTGGCTGCAATGCTGCCCGAAACACAGACGCACAACGCCAGCACTGCACATATAAGCCGTTGTCTAACCATCTTCCATCCCTCCACTTCGTGACTGGAAACCATAGACCTACATCAGTAGTGAGTGAATTTGCTGCATTCTTGGCAAGAAGCAGCGACCAACGGGAGCGGACCAATGCCTTCCGAGCGGTAGCTCGCAATTGGCTGGCGGCCCTGCCGCCCTACGCCATTATACGGATGGCTACACCATGTTTCGATGGACGAACGTCAATCTTGGCGGATTCCGCCCGATTTGAGCATGCGCCGGTGAATTGTCACCTATTACAGACGCGTGGCGACTAGAATATGGCTCCTGAAGACGGATAATTCACACAAATGCATCTCGCAACCGGGGCTCTTTTTCGGAGGAACGACGGACAATGAGTGTCAAACGATGGCAGCAGACCGCGTATTGGACCGCCGCCTTGACCTTGTGTCTCGCGATGATGGCGGAAGCGGATGACTGGAAGTGGGAAGAACGCCCGGGAAAATCGTTGGCGTTGAAGAATGCGAAGACGGTCGTTTGGCAGTTCAACTACGGCCCCGAGCAGCCGAAGCCGCACTTCCACCCCGTGGCCTTGCCTGATGGTCGCGTTGTGACATGGGACCGCCCGCCGGACCACGTTTGGCACCACGGTCTTTGGTTTTCCTGGAAGTACATCGCGGGGCTGAACTACTGGGAGCCAGATCGCAAGACCGGCAAGCCTCAGGGCCGTACGGAATGGGACAATGTGAAGGCGACCACCCGGCAGGACCATACGGCTCGAATCGAGATGGACCTGACCTATCGCCCGCCCGAGGGCCAAGCCGTCATGACCGAGAAACGCATCGTCGAGATATCGGCACCGGATGATCAAGGCCAGTACTACATGGATTGGACGTGCACTTTCACCGCGGTCGGAAAGGACGTAGTTCTTGACCGCACGCCTTTGGTGGGCGAACCGGGCGGCAAGCCCTGGGGCGGTTATGCCGGACTGTCGATCCGCTTGGCCAAGGATCTCGTGGAACGCAATGTCACCACCACGGACGGACCCATCGAGTTCAGCGACCAGTCCACATATCGCGGCAAATCAACCGCCATGGATTACCATGGGTTGATCGACGGTCGACCGGTCGGCGTGGCGGTCTGCGACCACCCCGATAATTTGAACCACCCAACGCCATGGTACGCGATTCGGGGGACGCCGATGAGCTACTTCAGCCCAGCGGTCATTTGCTATGAACCGCATACGCTGAAGGCCAAGCAGACCTTCACGCTGCGATATCGTCTCATCGTGCACGCGGACCGATGGGATGCCGAGCGTCTCAAAGAGGAATATCAGCGTTTCGTAGGGTCAGAGTAGCTCCCAGCCTTTGCGGCGTTCGCAGCAGATAAACGGATCCGCTTCCGGTGCATTCGTGGCGCACATTTTCACGGGATCCCATTCGAGCTTCTTGCCGACGCGATAGGCCACGTTGCCCAGGTGGTTCGTCTCGGTGAGCCAACCGGAGTACTCGAAGTTGGCCCCGGTGGCGGAACCGGTCTTGCAGCCTTCGATCCAGTCCGCATGGTGCGACTTGACTCGCGGAAGGAACGGATCGGGCCTCTTGAAATCGGCAAAGTCCTTCTCCGGCAACAGGATGTGTTTCCCGTAGTCCGACAGCAACATGCCTTTGTCGCCAATGAACAGGTGGCCGTTGCCCCACTGCGGAATTCCCTTCTCTTTCCAGATCTCGGGTTTGTTTTCTCCCTGATACCACGTCAGCTCGACTGGCGGCAGGTCTCCGCGTGGGCCGAACTCGTAGGTTGCTTGCATCGAAGCGGGCGCGATCTCGGGATGCGGTGGCGGACCGCTTCCTTCGATAGTTAACGGGTAGTCCAGCTTGAGTGCCCAGAACGGAAGGTCGTTGAAGTGACTGCCCAGATCGCTCATCGTGCCGTTACCGAAATCCCACCAGCGATACCATTTCGGTCCGGGGAAGTAGACGCTGTGGAATGGGCGGAACGGCGCCGGGCCGAGCCAGAGATCCCAGTTCACACCGGCGGGCACCGGCTCGGATTCCTTGGGACGGTCAGTCACAAAAACGATGTCACGATTCCGCTTCGCCGCTTCTTCGCTTTGCCAGCCCCACGCTCGCGAGACCCAAACGTGGGCTTCCCGAACGGGACCGATTGCGCCGGTCTGGATCAGTTCGACGACTTGGCGATAGTTTTCGCGGGCATGAATCTGGATGCCCATCTGCGTGGCGACACCCGCTTCCGCGGCAGCCAGGCGAATTTGTCGCGATTCCCACACGTCGTGCGTCAGAGGCTTTTCGCAATACACGTGCTTCTTGTGCTTCAACGCCATCATGGTGGCCAGCGCGTGGGTATGTTCGCAGGTGCTCACGACCACAGCTTCGAATTCCTGAGGGCGGTCGAAGAGTTGACGAAAGTCGACAACCTTCCGTGCTTTGGGGTGCTTTTGGGCCGCTCGGTTCAGGTTGTTCTCGTTTACGTCGCATAACGCGACAATGTTCTCCGACGAGACGCTCCCCAGGTTTCCCCCGCCGCGTCCGCCCGTGGCAATTACGGCGACGTTCAGTTTGTCGTTTAGATTCTGGCCACGCAAGAACGCCGGCGCGGCAAGGGCACCAACGGCAGCGCCCGCACAGGACTTGGTGAATTGACGCCTCGTCAGAGAAGTTTGGATACTGTCGGATCGACTCGATGGACTACTCATTGCATTTCCTCCAGAAGTGAGACCCCGTCGTTTCAGGAAGCACTCGCTTGCCCGCCGAAACGGAGCGAGATGTTGGATAGAATAGGCTCTTGGAATCAGCAATTGTAGTCGGCGGGAGAAGAAATCCTGTCGCATTCGGTTCGTCGCCGACGTGAATGGCGCGCTGGCAGAGCCTGTGAAGTATCAACACGACTCGAATCCACGCTCAATCGCAGTGGTCAGTTTGCCGCTTCGTAGTGCGGTTGTGCGACGACGGGAAACGCTGATAATGCTCCCATCGACGGATGGGCTGGTAAAATGCTGTGACGAGTATCGAGGAAGAGGTTGACATGCCACTATTAGTTGTAGGTTCGGTCGCTTTGGACAGCGTGCATACGCCTACGGATCATCGAGACGATATCCTGGGCGGCTCCGCGGTGTATTTCTCCTATGCGGCCAGCTATTTCACGTCGGTCAGATTGGTCGGGGCCGTGGGCGAAGACTGGCCTGAGGAGCATACCCGTTTGCTGCAGTCGCGAAGAATCGACGCGAGCGGCCTGCAAGTGGTTGAAGGCGGCAAGACGTTTCGCTGGCGGGGCAAGTACTTGGCGAACATGAACGACCGCGAGACGCTGGACGTTCAGTTAAACGTACTCGGCGAATGCGAGCCGGTCTTGCCCGACGCGTTCAAACGATGCCCATTCGCTTTTTTGGCCAACGGTTTGCCTGCAACTCAACTCAAAGTGCTTGACCAGCTAACGGGCCCACGTCTAGTGGTGGCTGACACGATGGATCTCTGGATCAATGAAAACCGTGATGATCTGATGACTCTGCTGGGGCGCATCGACGGACTGGTGCTGAACGACAGCGAGGCCAAGTTGCTGACCGGTGAGGAGAATTTGGTGTCGGCGGGGCATCAAGTTCGCGAGATGGGTCCCCGGTTCGTCGTGATCAAGAAGGGCGAACACGGTGCGATGTTCTTCTCTGAGTTCGAGACGTACGTGTTGCCCGCCTACCCGACCGAGCGCGTGGTCGACCCCACCGGCGCCGGCGATAGCTTCGCGGGCGGCATGATGGGGTATCTATCGGAACTTGGCGACTTCGAGCCGAAATCACTGAAGAAAGCGATGGCCTACGGCATCTTGACGGCCAGTTTCACGGTCGAGGACTTCAGCCTGGACCGACTACAGCAGATCGACCGAAGCGACCTGGAATTGAGGCTGGACAAGTACACGAAGATGCTGAGCTTCTAACGCTATGGTAATTCGATTTCGCGGCCTTCGGCGTCGCGGCAGTCGAGCACCAGATGCTCGGGGAATACGCCTTCGCTTCCCAGGATCTGGATTGCCATTTCGCCTTCTTCTTCCAGGTATGTGATCTCTTTGCGTTTCTTGTTGTTCAGATAGGCGGCTACTTCATCGTTGACGCGGACGGTGACGCGTGTAGCCGTGGGCTGCTGGCAAGCCAGCATCAGCATGCGCACCACCTCGATGGCCATGCTTTCCGCTTTCTTGACCACTCCACGTCCGTTGCAGCACGGGCAGTCGGCGTAGACGCTGCGTTTCAGGCTAGGCCGGACGCGTTGCCGCGTCATCTCGATCAAGCCGAACGGGCTAGTGCGGAGAATCTTGGTGCGAGCGCGGTCACGTCTCATGGCATCGCGCAGAGCTCGCTCCACACCGCGACGGTGTTTTTCGCGACGCATGTCGATGAAATCGTTCACGATCACGCCACCGAGGTCTCGCAACCGCAATTGACGCGCGATTTCCTTTGCGGCCACCAGATTCAATTGATACGCCGCTTCTTCGGCCGTATCGTCGATGCGGAAACTGCCGCTGTTAACGTCGATCGCCACCAACGCCTCGGTCTGGTCGACCACGATCGAACCACCGGCCTTCAGCCGCACTTCACGCTTGTAGATTTGGCTGATTTCACTGTCCAGGTTGTATTTGTGAAAGAGTGGCTCCTTGCCTTCGTACGAGTGCAGGCGGTGTACGTGCCGAGGCATGACCAATTGCAGAAAATCCTTTGCTCGATTGAATGCGTCTTCTTGGTCAATGAAGATCGCATCGACATCCGAACTGAAGATATCGCGGATCGTCCGGATGATCATGTCGCTTTCTTCGTAGATGTCGATGGGCGCCTGGTTCTTCTTCACGCGGCGGACGATCACCTTCCACAACCGCAGGAGATATGCCAAGTCGCGCGACAGTTCCTTCTTGGTGCGTCCTTGACCCGCGGTGCGCACAATGAATCCTAATCCCTTCGGCGGGTTCAGTTCCAGCAGTGTGTCGCGCAGCTTGCGGCGTTCTTCTTCGTCCTCAATCTTTCGCGACACCCCAACTCGCCCCAGCGCAGGCATCAACACCAGATATCGTCCAGGGATGCTGATGTAGGTGGACAGGGTTGGACCTTTCGTCCCGATTCCCTCTTTGATCACTTGCACCAGGACTTCGTCGCCGCGGCGAAAAATCTCTTGGATGGGAGGTTTGAATCGCGGGCGGCTGCTGGAGCGATGGCCTCGACCACGTCCTCGCGGCGGCCGCCGTTGCGGTTCGTCATCGCCGGTATCGATGTCGGCGTTTCGATGGTTCTGGGGAGCCGGTTGCGAATCGCTTGGTTCAAAACCGCCCTGGCGAAAGTACTGCGGTTCCACATCGCTGATGTGCAGAAAACCGTTCTTGCCGACACCGAAATCAACAAAAGCCGCCTGGATACTGGGTTCCAGGTTGACGATTTTTCCCTTGTAGATATTGCCAACGTAGTTGTCTTGACTGGCTCGCTCGATGTAGAGCTCCTCCAGCACGCCGTCTTCAATGATCGCAATCCGGCATTCTTCCGGCTGCGAAACATTGATGAGCATTTCTTTTTTCATAGAACTGTTTCTTCTCTTGCTTGAGTTGTACGGTCATGACGCAAGCTCCACTTCGGTTCGCGTCAGATAGTAGCCGTCGTTCTCCATGTCGGCTAGTTCCAACGCTTCCAGCACCTCTCTGGGCCGCACGTTACACTGGCGGTCCATGTGCAAACGGAACTGAAGTTTGGCGTCACTGAAATCAAGATGGTCCACTCCCGCCTTCAAATCGACAGGTTCGCTGCGGCCATCTCGCCGGATTAAATACGAACTTTGTTCGGTAAACTGACGAATTCTCTCCGCCAGACTCTCGTGATGTGATTTGGGCACCGGGATCGTGTACGTCGCACGGCAGACGTGCGCTTTGCCCTCGCCCGACTCGAGCAATCGCACATCGAAAACCGTCAAGCCGGGAGGCGCCTGGCAGGAAAGCCGCCCAAGCAGATCGCCGGCTTGAACGTGTTCGGCCAATTCGAACTCCATGACTTCGTCCAGCCCTTCGACGCCCAATGCCAAGGCGGATGGATAGCTCATCCTTGCCTTGGGATGAAAACCCTCACTCATACTCAGCCGTAACCCAGCCCGCCGAAACAGGCGTTCAAACGTCCGCACCAAGTCGCGATGGCTGATCAGCCTCAGGTCTCCTTCCTTTCGAAATCGGATACGTACACGTTGTCGTATCATCCCGCTTTGTCCAATGTGGGCGCAGCTATTGCTGCACGCATTTCTTCAGTTCGTCGTTCAAAAACAGATCAACCTCGCGTGCGCTGTCCATCGTCATTGCGCGTTTGGCCACCGCTTCGCACTGTGGAATGGTCACGTTTCGGCAGACGTTCTTGATTTCGGGAATTGCGCTTGGCGGCACGCTCATTTCGCGCAAGCCCATTCCCAACAGCAGCATGGTGTAGCTCGGTTCGGCGCTCATCTGACCGCAGAGGCTTGCTTCTACTTTGGCCTCGGCGGCCGCCCGAAGCGACGCGTCGATCAGCCGCAGAACCGCCGGATCTGCGGCCTGGTACAGGTCCGCCACGCTGGGATTCGTACGATCCACGGCCAGCGCGTACTGTATCAGGTCGTTCGTACCGATGCTGATAAAGGCTACTTCCGGAAGGAACCTGTCGATCATGGTCACGGACGCCGGGGACTCGACCATCATGCCTACCGGAATCTCGCGATTGAATTCGAAGCCGTGTTCGTGCAAGTCCTCCATGGCGTCCGCCAACATCATTCGTGCCTGCCGCAACTCGTGCAACGTCGAGATCAACGGAAACATGACTCGCACGGGGCCCAATGCACTGGCCCGCAGGATGGCCCTCAGTTGAGGGCGAAACAACTGTTGATTGCGGAGTGCCAAGCGAATGCTCCGCAGCCCCAGAAATGGATTGGGTTCTTCGTCCTCATGGACTTCCGCAAGACCCATCTTGTCCGCCCCGAGATCCAGTGTGCGGATCACCACGGGGCGTCCATTCATCGCCCGGACCACCTCGGCGTAGGCCTGGTAGTGATCCTCCTCTGACGGCTCACTTTCGTTTTCCAAGTACAGGAACTCGGTGCGATACAATCCTATGCCATCAGCGCCTCGATCCAGGCAGTGTCCAACTTCGTGTGGGAATTCGATATTCGCCATAAGCTGGACGCGCTCGCCATCCTTGGTCGCGGCAGGCAAATCGCGCAATGCCTCCAGTTGCACGGCCACTTCGTGATGGTGTTTCGCCTCCAATTCGTAGCGTCGCCGAGTCTCTTCGTCTGGCTTAAGAATGACCCGGCCCGTATCGCCGTCCACAATGACACGATCGCTGCCGGAAACATCCGCCAGAAACTTGCCTATACCGACCACGGCTGGGATTTCCAGCCCCTTGGCAACAATGGCTGTATGGCCGCCCGCACCGCCGATCTCGGTAACGAACGCCCGGACGAACTTCGGGTCCAGGTTGGCGGTCTCGCTGGGCGTCAAGTTGTGCGCCAGCACAACGACGGGCGTGGTAAGATGAGAAAGCTCCTCGCGACGACGCCCTAGTAGATTCCTCAGCAGGCTCTTTTCCAGATCGAAGATGTCGTGCGCACGTTCGGCCAAGTATGGGCTGTCGGACCCCTGGAATACCTTGGCATAGCCGCGCAACGTTACGCTGACGGCATATTCCGGTGAGTAGTGTTCGCCGCGAACGAGTTGCTCGACCTCTCTATGCAACTTGGGGTCGCGTAGCATTTGGAGATGAGCGGAGAAGATCGCTCCATACTGATCGCCCAACTGCTGGGCGATCGAGTCGCGATTGTGTTCGATCTCCTTGGCGACGGCGGCGATCGCCTTGTCTAGACGCTCCAGTTCGTCTTCGACCGCATCGCGTTCGACGAAGTGCTCCGGGATCCGGAAGCCCTCATTGTCGATCACCAGCGCTTCACCAATGGCTATGCCCGGCGAAACGGCTATTCCATCCAGTATTTGCATCGCTAGGTTTGGACGGCTACTGCATGGTCAGGAGGGATCGCTAAACGGCCGAATTTCGTTCGACAGGCGATCAACCAAAATCTACTGACACGCGGTCAGGCCGAACCAGTTTGTTTGTTTCTAGGTTATTCCGCAACTTCTTCCTCTGTACGGTATTCGTCGAGCAATCTTGCCAGTGCTTCGACAGCTTCGTCCGCATCGGTTCCCATGGCCTCAATCGTCAATGTGGTCCCTTCGACTGCTGCGAGCATGAGCATATCCAGAATGCTTTTTCCGTCGACGCGTTGCTTATCCTTGATGACTTTGATGTTAGATTCAAAACGATTCGCCAACCTCGAGAACAGATCCGCAGGCCGAGCGTGCAATCCTTGTGGATTGGCAATGATCACGTTCCTAGTTGCCACAAAGTCTGACATGGAGGTGGAAGTCTGCATCAATCGGCGTACGGACTATAGCTGATTGTTGTCCGCTTCATCCAGCAACTGCTTGATGTCGTCCACGTTCTTTGCCTGGCGCAGGAACCGGCAGAACATGTCCTCGCGAAGCTGGCGGGAGGTGTTCTCCAACGCTCTAAGGTGGTCGCCAGGACGATCCGGTGGCGAAACCAGCAGGAAGAAGATATTAACCTTCTCACCGTCCAGACTGTTAAAGCCGACGCCCTCCTGGCTGATTCCCACCGTACCGACTAACCGATCCACACTGGCGTGTTTGGTGTGGGGGACGGCAACGCCACGGCCGATGCCGGTGCTACCCAGTTCCTCCCGTTTCATCACTGCCTCGACGATGTCGGCCTTCTCGTCTTCCTTAATGGCACCAGCCGCGGCTAACGAGTCAATTAACTCGGCGATGACGCCTTCTTTGTCTTTCGCTATCAACTCTGCCTTGATGGCCTTGATTTCAATGAAATTCGAAAACTTCATACTCAGTATCCTTTCCCTCGACAATTCGCAGCAACCTGCGATCGTCAAGAAATACGATCGCACAGGACTGCTCGAGTCCGTTATTCCTCGGTCGATTCCGCAGACTCGGGCGGTTCGACTCGCCCCAGTGCCTGAGAGCGACGGTCTCGGATCTTGTCTTTGTGTTTTCGTAACTGTTGTTCGAGCTTGTGGATTACGCCGTCCAGAGCCGCCATCACGCTGGTGGAAGAAGCCGTTGCAACAAAGTTGTCCGTATGCTCCACCGATACTCGCAGCTCGACGCTGGGCGACTCGACGTGCTCAAGATCCGCAGTGACTTCAATGGCCGTGACGCGGTCGAAGAGGCGTCGCAACTTCTCTACTTTCTCCGTAATCTTCTCTTGTGTTTCCGCGCTGAGATGACCATGACGTGCCGATATTCTAACTTGCACCGAAGCTACTCCTTTCGAATCCTAACTTCCTAAGTGGCTTGGCGTTAACGCTCGCTGGGATTTGTGGTGAATTACCCTCGAACGGTTCGCTCGAGAGAAAGGAAAACGGCTCCTCCTCATTCTCGGCGTTCCGGGAAACGCTTCAGTCTATTCGGTCCGCAGATATCCAGAAAGGGGCGTTCCATGCCGAAAGATGCGAAAAAGGGCGGAGACGAGGGGGTTCGCAGGGGGCAGCTGCTTGGTTAACATGGGCGGTGTTCGTGGGTGGCAATCGGATTGCCAGTCCGGGGCACCCGGCGGCCTGCTGGTCGGCCGCCCACACAGATCGGCCGTCAATTGCCACCTGACACGGGTGTTGGGAGCGAGTCGTAGATAATGGCGTCCTTTTCAAGCTGTTCTCGCCACCTTCGCACGCTCGACTTTCTCCTCATTTCCGAGGCCTCGGGAAAGTATATGTGCGTCTCGTTGGTGATTCGCCGTAGGTTCTCGTACGCAAAGACACGGATCTGCATGGATTCGTGGTCGAGGAACTCTACCAATTTCGCATCACTACCGTCCTGCAACTGTTCGGGGCTGTATCCCCAGATCATCCGATACAGATTGGCTGCATCATCGCCGCAGGTGCCCTCGAGTGTCTCCCGTAGCCGAACCGCGGATTCCACGCTTTCCGAAACCAAGTGCCGCAGCACATCGAATTCGGGTGCCCAATAGGATCGTTGACGCGAATCGCCGAATTCCTTCACCAGATGCTCGTTGGTACCCAGATACGCCAAGCAGCGGCGGGCCAACGACCGTACCTCGGATCTTCGATCCTCGGTTCTCTCGCTCAGTGAAAGCGTTATCGGCCGACCTTCGGTGAGGAAAGTCACGAGCGTTGCCGAGGCTGAACGGTCGACGTCTTGCAAGTCTTCATTCCGCATCCAGGCAGGTAGTTCTCCCGCCGCAACGGTCTCTGAAGTGTCCCCGAGCATGACAGTCACTTGGCCGGCGTCAATCGGAACGGTCGTCGGCGCATCCGTATCTTGCCATTCGACCCGTCCGGCAGTGGTGAAGATACGTGCCACAATCTGCACTGGCTCCTGTTCTGGGTCAGCGCCGGGCGGCAGGTAACGACGGACGTCGATTGCCATTTCCGATGCGGCATCGGCAAACGTCGCCACGCCCCTGTGCCCCCCCAAATCCAGGTGAATCCTGGCGCCCGCCACACCCGCCGTCGCGACGAACGCTCGGCCGAAGTCGACAGACAAGCCTGGTTCACCTTGCTCGCTCGGTGGCAATGGCATTGCTGACGAGGGCCCTGCGAATACGACTTGGACGCCTGGAGCCAACACAATTTCGGGCCTGAAAGTCGGCAGGACCCGCAATTGGTCATTTGCCGCCAGCTTCGTACGGTCCGGCAGCCGATGCCACTCACCAGAACTTGCGATCAGACCGACCAGGAAATGTTGATCAGATGGCCTCACGTGTCCGACTTCGACCCGCACGGGTGGTCCCGGAGCCTCCGGTTCGCTCGTGACATCCTTTCCCGATGCGTCGCCTTCCCCTGTGGGATCACTCGATTCGGGCTTGCCGCCTGGTGTTATGGGCTCTGTTGGCGGGAAATCCATGGCTGCATCCACCTTGGCAACCGCCGTCTTGGGCGTCGTCTCGCCGTCAGCGACCTTTGGCGGTGTACCCGATTCATCCGCCGACGAGGCCTCTGGCTTCTCGCTGCCGATTGTCGCCGGGGGCTCCTCTGACGAGGCTGCTTCGCCTGAACTGCTAGGCGTGTCTGGCTTTGCCGACTCAGTGCCCTCGTCCTCCGGGGCTGTGTCTTCGTCGGTCGACTCTGACGCATCGGATACAGTTGTCTTTGCGGCTGGCGTTTCGGTTCCTGGGTCTGTTGTGCCCGAAGATGTGCCAGTCGGCTTCGAATCCGCGACCTGCGTCGATGCGCCAGAACCAAATAGACGCATCAGTGGATGTTCTTGGGTGAACGGCCCCATTAGTCGAAGGGCCACACCGGATATTAAGAAGGCTAGCACCAGTGTGATCGCCAGAGGCTTGACTTTGGATCGCTGGCCGGCCCGCAGGTACGCGGGAATCTCCGGTTCAGACTTATCGGCGGGCGCAATGGAGTGTATCGGTGGAGCAGATGGGGTTGGTGGAGCTTCCACGTCCTCAAGGCCGGACTCTGGTGGCATCGAGGCAGCCTGTTCGGTTGATGGTCCCAGCGCTTTGCCGTCACTGGATGACTCCGGCTCTGCCACGCGATCAGTATCCGGTGCGCCGATGCGGTACATGCGGTTTCGCAACTCGGGACTAACCTCTGCGGCTTCTCCCAAGACGAGTGTGAGAATCTGATGGCAACAAGCGACTTCCGCCAAATGCACATCCGATTCCAGGCAGACCTTCTCAAGATCGGGAACGCGGTCTGGCGGCAAGACATTGTCTAGGTATTCGGCCACTGTATTCGCATCCAAGCCCATCCCTTTCCCTTCCAGGTTTGGGCTGCCCAACCTAAGACGACGTGTGGAACTGCGAATGCGATGTACCAGCCCCCCTGCGAAATCGCTCTCCTCGATCTTCTTCCCCAGTTCTTGGGCATCGCTGGGATCGAGGATATCGTCAAGATAGGCAAGCATTGTGCGAA
This sequence comes from uncultured Pirellulaceae bacterium, assembly GCA_964617665.1. GTDB lineage: Bacteria > Planctomycetota > Planctomycetia > Pirellulales > Pirellulaceae > JADHUC01. The sequence goes on along the minus strand of CAZUAH010000300.1, from coordinate 493 downwards.
GGGTAAGTCTCATGGTAGATATTCCCTGTGGAATTGAGTGGACCGAGATTCCTAGTCCGCACTAAGATTAGTGGCTTGGACGGAAGGTGTTCGTACAAGAAACGGACGGATTTCTTTACGTAGGATGCCAGCATCGAGAGCAATACATCCAGAAATGGGCCCATGCAAAGTCCAGATGGTTTCAAGATTCTATGCGAACAGGGGCCGTGTTTGCTCGTTGCCAAGCCGGGTGGTGTGTTGACGCAAGCGCCACGAAGTATTGACAGCTTGGAACTGCGGATCAAGAGCTTCCTGAAGATCCGAGACAACAAACCAGGAAGGGTTTATTTGGGGGTTCCGCACCGTCTCGATAGGCCGGTTTCTGGTGTGATGGTGTTTGCTAAGCACGTACGCGCCGCGAGACGGATTGCGGAGCAATTCGAAGGTCGCACGGTGCAGAAGATCCGGCGGCGCACTCTGCGAGCGCGTGGCCATGAAGTAGCGGCTCGGATTT
>CAZUAH010000299.1:0-16597 GCA_964617665.1 uncultured Pirellulaceae bacterium | reverse complement strand
CCCCCCCCCCCCCCCCCCCCCCCCCCCCCCCCCCCCCCCCCCCGGGGGGGGGGGCGGAGGCGTTGCCGGTGTTGCGCGACCCGCCGTAAACGACGGGCCTAGTAACGCCTGCGGCGAAAACGGCCATGAATGGCCGTGTATTACCACCGTCCTTGATACTCAAAACTTGGGTAAGGACAAGCTCTCCAGAGCCAGGCTACTGAAGTTGCCGACGTCGACGGGTATTTGGCTATCTGCGAGCTGGCTTGAAAAGGGGGCGAGTCGTCAACAAGGAGAAGAAAGGATGAGAAAGAAAACACGTCTTGAGCCCCGTGAACGGTTACTAGATCCGAAAGGCCCAGCCATGAATCGACTTGCCACTTGCGTTGCTTACTTTGCTGTTTGCTGTGTGACTTGGTCCGCCGCGGCGGAAGAAGGAACGATTCCCTATCCCGAGACGCTAGAGCAAGCCGCGATCGCGGTCGATCGCCTGGACAGCATTCTCGATAACGCCCTGATTCTGGGCAATGGCGACATCAACGCGTTGCTCTACTCCGAGCACGGGCAGTTGAGGCTGATGCTCACGAAGAACGACGTCTGGGACGCGCGGCTCGACAGCAAACTCGATCCGCCGATTCCCACGCTGGAGTTAATCAAGAAGCTGGGTAAGGTGCAGCCGCAGCATGGAGGCAGCGCGAGCCTTCGCGCGACCGGCTGGGCCAACCGGGGTAGCGACAGCTATCACGCGCATCCATACCCTTGCCCTCGGGCGTGCGCGCGACTTTCATTTGGAGATCCGGCGGCGCGGCCCTTCTGGCGGATGATTCGCGCCCAGGGGAAGCATAACGCCTGGCAGGCACACGAATCCGGTGCGGTGATGAGCATCGAGGGTAGCGCCGAGGCATCCAACGGCTACTCACTCGGGCCACTGGACCTGAAGACCGACGTCCTCAAGCGAATGCGGGTGAAGATCAGCGGCACTCCCAACGCCCGTTTCTACATCGACCTGATGGACGCTCAATCGGAGATCGTCTTCAAGACCGGTTGGCTGGAAACGCCGACGGCGGTGGAAGAGCAGAGCTTCGATCTGCCGCCCGGCCGCGAGGTGGACCGCGTGATTCTGTACACCTGGACTGAAGACGGCCATCGCGCGGAGAACCATTTTCTGGCGGTGGCCTTCGAGGGGTTGCAGGCTAACGTGCCGCTTGATCTGGGCGCGCAGGCGATCGATATGCCCAACCACTCCGCCCAACTGGACCTGCGCCGCGCGGTTGCTGCCGTATCCGGTCCGTCGGAAGCGGAAATCCGGGCGCTGGCGGACCGCAACGCGTTTTTGATCCGAACGTCTGCCGAAGGCATGCTGCTGCCGACTCAATCGGCCGATACGCCGGAGTCCGTCTCGGGCGAGGACGAAGGGGTCGGTTGGCTCACACAAGAACTGCCCGGCGACGCAGACTGGCCCGGGATGGCGTACGCGGTGGCCATGGCGGCCCGCGGCGAATTGAGGGCGGGGGCCCGGGCCCCCCGCCGGCGGGGGGCGCCCCCGCGCGCGCCCCCCGCCCAACTGCCCCGGCCCACTCTCGACGGAAAGCCGGAGGAAGCGATTCAGCGGCACGAAGCCGTTTGGGCGGAGTATTGGGCGAAAAGCGGCGTGCGGCTTGACGACCCCTTCCTGAGCGAAACCTGGTACCGCAACCTGTACTTCCTCCGCTGCGTCAGCAAGCCCGGGGTGATCGCACCGGGGCTGTTCGCCAGCCTGATTCACGATCGGCCGGCATGGCACGGCGACTATCACACCAACTACAATCTCCAACAGACCTTCTGGACCGCGTTGAATACAAACCACGCGGAACTGGCGGAGCCGTACGATCGCCTGATGAGCGAGTATCTGCCTCGGGCACGTTGGCTCTGCCGAGAAATCTTCTCGTTTGACGGGGCGTTCTATCCGCACGTGATCTTCGCCTATGAGCCGCCGAATCCGGACGAGTGCAAGAGCCCGGTCGGCCGGCAGTACATTCATCACGTGTGGGGGTACACGATGGGCGTGCCCGCCTTTACCGTGCAGCCGATTTGGTGGCACTACAAATACCAGCCCAACCGGGAATTGCTCGAGACCAGGGCCTACCCGGCTGTGCGCGACGTAGCGTTGTTTCAAGCGAACTTCATGGACGCCTGCGATGTGGACCCGCAGGGCAAGCTAGTGTTGGGGCCCACAGTTTCGCCGGAACACTGGGGCTGGACCAAAGATTTCGCGCGGAACCGGAACTGCACGTTCGACATCGCCATGTTTCGCTACGTCTTCGAGGCAGCTATCGAAGGAGCAACGACCTTGGGACGGGACAAGGAACTGGTCGCCCGCTGGAAGGACGCCCTGCAACGTCTGCCGACGTATCCGACAACCAACGCGGCGGATCAACCGGTCGTCGTCGACGTCGAGGACGCCCCGCCGCAAACCTACAACATCGCCATCCCCGCCGTTCCCGTGTTTCCCGGCGACGTGGTTACGTGGTTCTCGCCAGCGGCCGAAAAGGAGCTGTTTGCCCGCAGCATCACGGGATGCCGTTGGAATGGGAATAATTCATCCATCATTCTCTCGGTGGCCCGTGCGCGACTGAGCATGCCCGGTGCGATCGACTGGATGCGGGGCGAGTTGAAAGCCCGCACACGCCCCAACGGCACGCTGACGCTCAACCGCCTGGGGCACGGCATCAACAACTACGGCCACTACACCGAGCAGTTCGCCGCGTCGATGGCGATTGGCGAGTTGCTCCTGCAGAGCGTTGGCGACGTGATCCGCATGTTTCCCGCTTGGCCGAAAGACCGGGATGCGAGCGTCGTTGATTTGAGAGCACAGGGCGGATTCCTTGTTTCTGCAGAGCAGAAAGGCGGAGAGGTCGTGAAACTAGAAATCGAATCGACTGTTGGCGGAACGTTGCGGGTGCTGAGTCCGTGGGAACGGATGAAGGCGAACGGGAAGGCACTGATGCCTGATGAGAAGGGAATCGTCTGTGTCGAAACTCATGCGGGAGAGATGGTGATTCTGACGCGGTGACGTGCCGAGCGGCACAATCATTCCTGGCCGCGCAGCATGAGGGAACCAGTGTGGACCGCGAGATCTGTAGCCTGGCTCTCCAGAGCCGGGTTTTGCTGGAGTGGCAAGGCAGATGTACCCGGCTCAGGAGAGCCAGGCTACGAAAGTGGCGCTGCCCAATTAGAGAAAGGCGAGGGAACAATATGAGAAGAACAGCTCGAATAGCCCTAGTAGGTCTGATGCTAACAGGCAGCATTCATGCTGTTGACCTGATTCTCTTCGAGACGGCGTTAGAGAATGTCAATGTCAAGCTTCTCGCAGCCGAACAGAATCCTGCGGCATCTGGCTCAAGAATCACGGAGACCCGCCTGGACAACGGTGACAGCGACATCCGGGTGGTCGTCCATGAGAAGGAAGTTGCTAACTATCGAATCAACCTCTCCGGGCATCATCATCCGGCGACCGATCCCAACGACCCAGTCATCAAGGCGTGGGAGAAATGGGAGTTCGGCGCGTTTCTGTGTTTCAACTCCAATCAGTTCGACGGACGGGAGATCGATAGGAGCACGGATCCCAAGATCTACGATCCGCCAGCCGTCGACGTGAAGCAATGGATCTCGACCTTCAAGGCGGCTGGGATGGACAACGCGGTCTTGACCGTCCGGCACACTTCCGGGTTTCTGCTTTGGGACAGCCCTACCAGCAAACATGACGTGGCCCAGAGCGGCAACCAGGCCGACGTGGTGAAACTGTATGTCGAGCAATGCCGTCGCCAGGGCCTTCAGCCCGGCATCTACTACTGCCTGTGGGGCGGCAAGTTCAATCCCGCCCCAAACGCCCGAGCCGTCATTCTCGCTCAGTTGCATGAGTTGGCCACGCAATACGGCCCGATCCCGTACTTCTGGATCGACATGGGCAACTGGAAGCCTGACGATCTGTCCATCCAGGAAATCTACGATTCGCTGAAAAACGTCAACCCGAAGACGGTCGTTATGTTCAATCAACACATTCAGGACGGCCGCCAGCTCAAGTACTTCCCGACCGACGTACTCAACGGCGAAATGTGCTTGCCGCCAGCCGGAGGCCACAACCCGCGACGCCAAGTGGATGGCAAGTCGTACTACCTACCGTTGGAATATGAACCTTGCTCCCAAAAACGCGGCGGCCACAAAAAACTCGGCGGGTGGGACTACTCTCAAGCCTCTTGGTTCACCTATGGTGCAGGCCGAAATTTTGAACCGAGTGAACCGTTTCCGGCGACCTTTCTGTATCAGTGGATCCAAAAAGCCCGCGATCGTGGTGCCGCAAATGTGCTCCTAGCTTGTGCCCCGGACCACACGGGACGAATACGCGACGAGGACGTGCGGCAATTGACCGAACTGGGCCGAATGCTCAAGACCCCATCGCTCGCGCCCCAGGAACCTCCGACGGAGGGAGTCGAGGCGGCTGCGTCCACAAAGGCGCAGTAGAGGGACGAGAGTCGAAGTGCAGGAAACCGTGCCGCCTGAATAGCCAGGATGGTGTTACTGAGTCAACTATCACACCCTCACAAAGGTCGAGGAGTTATTTGTTATGCCCCAAGAAACTACACCACATGCTCGCCGTCAGTTCCTGAAGCAGTGCGCCGCTGGAGTTCTTACTGCCGTCCCCTTGGGAACAAGCGCGAGTGCAGATTCGATCGCCAGAAGGCAAGATGCAACCATCCCTGTCCATCTGAAAGGACACGAAGAACTCTATCGCAAGAACCCTCGCGAAGCGTCACTACAGTGGTTCCAGGATGCCAAGTTCGGAATGATGGTCTGCTATTACCTGGCTTCCCTCGAGGGCAGGCATTGGTTCGAGCAATGGCAGTACAAGATCCCGGTCAAGGAGTATGAAAAGAAGATAGAGCGCTTTACGGCGGAGAAATTCGATGCTGACTTCATTTGCGATCTGGCTGTTGAAGCTGGCATGAAGTATGTCTGCTTTGTCACCAGGCACTGTGAGGGGTTCTGTTTATGGCAGACTGCGGAAACAAAATTCAACAGCATGAACACCCCCGCCTACAGGGATCTTGTCGGCGAGATGGCCGATGCATGTCGGAAACGTAATCTTGGATTGTTCATGTTCTACGAGCATGGCTTTGACTGGCGTCATCCACACGGTCCACGTAAGCGAGAGTTCCCCAAGGGCCCAGGGATTACCGAAGTGGCGTATCCCAAACCCGAGCCGACATATGCCTATGGAAAAGACTATGACATGAACAAGTACGTTGACTATGTTTATGCACAAATCACTGAGCTTCTCACAAACTATGGCCCGATTGCAGGTGTTTGGCTTGACGGAGCTGCCGTACCAGCATCAGGGGACCATACGAAATTCAAATTGCAGGAGCTTTACGATCATATACATCAAATGCAACCGCATGCCCTGATCTCGTACAAATGGGGAATCACAGGTACAGAAGATTTCTTTGCGCCAGAGACAGGACAGATCAAGAGGATCTCTGTAGAAAAGGCAGAAGCTAAGCCAACGGAATTATGCGAGCCGCTGAACAGAGGATGGAGCTATATTAAGGATGCAAAACATCAGAATGCAGATTGGGTGATGAAACGATTGGACTTCGCGAAACAGAAAAACATGAACTACTTGCTGAATATTGGAAATATGCCTGACGGGTCCGTGCATCCATCGGATATCAAGACATTGAAAGAAGTTGGTCGGCGACTTAGAACCCAATCAACGAACGAATGAATCGACACATTCAAATCCAATCGCACGCGATTCGGGGCCGAATGCTCCAGGCTGCCAAACCGTCTACTGAGGATTGACAACGCGGCTCCGTTCACAGGGGCACCGTCGTTGGCAGAAGTTCGGGGCTTTGTTGACTAACTCCACTCGAACTGCGGGAATCCGAGGTGGGTGAAACGATTTTGAATTTTGCTTCGCAGTCTGGCTTCGGTCCGTTGATTTTGTAACAGTTTAGTTCCCGGACCACTGTATCGGTGAGCGATCGCATGGGCTAACGGGTTGGAGCGTGTCGAGCTGAGCGTGTCGAGCTGAGCGTGTGGAGCTGAGCGTGTGGAGGTTGGGCGGCCGAGGGCGACGTGCCGGTTTCGCGAGGGAAGCACGGGCCGAGCGCCGGCCGTGAGAACAAAACGTGGATCAAAGCACTTGACCAGAGGTCACCGCGCAGGAGCGAACGCAGGCGAACTGAAGACTTCATGCAGCTCGCTTGGACCAGGATGCAGGAAGGGAACCAAGGGCGACACGCAATAGCGGCTACCCGGTGCTGGCCGGACGGTGCGGGTTTGGGGCTTCAAGTTCGGCGACGGGGTCAACTCTTTACACTTGACACAGCGGCGCTCAGCTCTTGAAGTCGGCGAGACAGGGCACGGTCGGTGTCGGCCCTTTTCTCCAACCGCTTGACGACCTGATGGACGCCGCTGCCATCGCGGTAGCCATATTCGACCGCCACGTCCGTCATGCGCTCACCGCCCACGCGCAACCAGATGGCCACTCGGTGGTCGGCCTCCTGTTCAGCCAGTGATGCAACACGGCGGGATACCTCGTCCGCGTCAGCTCGACGACACCAGCGGATTTCTTCCTGCGATTCCGAGCCCCCGATCAGTTGACGCGTCCTCTTCCACAACCCCTCACCCCCCAGCACTAAGCCGCCTGGACGGAGTTCCTTCCACGGCGACCCTGATGTTCGGGAAGTCGGTGGGCGAATCGCGGGGGTTTCGCCGCCTACTTCTCTTCGTCGATCAGCTTCCCTGTTCGCTTGTCCCATCGCACCTTCCGCGTTTCCAAGCGATGCCGACCATGACAGTCCGTACAAACGAGTTCGCTCATTTTGGTCTTTGTCCGGCAACGGTCTAGCCATCGGCGGACGACTATCCTGGCTGGTGCATCATGCGTGTCATGGCACTTCCGGCAGGCGCGGTCAATGCTCTCCGCGCAATACATGACCTCCGGCGGGGTGGTGTGATCCTCGTCTTCGATGTGCTCCCACGAGTCGCCGTGACAATCGGTGCAGCCCACGCCTTTCCTTGCGTGCCGCGTCACCAGCGATTCATCTTCATAGTCCGCGTGGCAGACGAAACAATTCGAGTTGTCGGCTGGCGAGCCCTCCGTCGTTGAGTCCTCGGCCGCGGAAGCCGATGCGCCGCCGTCCGCCAAGGTAGCCATGCTTGCCCACGCCACAACCAGAGCCGCAACAGGTAGCCACACACATATGAACATTGGCGCAGAGATACGGAGTTTCATGACGTCAATACTCTCTCAATAGACTTAGACACGAGAAGGCCATCCCGAGATCGAAACCTCTTAATACCGCACTCGGCCAACCTTCGCTTGGCTGCGTGTTTCTAAAGAACTGGGCCAATCTAGCCGAGTGCGGTGTCATCTGGGAATTCTATCCAACACCCCTTGCGACTAGACGTACTCCCAATCCTTGAGCCATTGGTACTCCGAGGGCAAACTGGCCCACATTCCATCGTTCATGCGATCGAGTTCGCTCACCTCGCCAGCGCTCAGGTTGCGACGTTCCTTGACGGCCAGCGCCATATTGTCCACTTCTTCCGTCGTGGCCAGCCCGGGGATCGGGGCGGTTATGGCGGGGTTACCCAAGATGTGTCGAATTGTCAGACGCGCTCGTCGGTTCTTTTCTTCGTCGTCCTTTGCTTTGTTGAACAGCGAACCGCTTGCGAACGGCTTGATACCGAAGGTTCCGATATCGTGGTTCCGCACCGCCTCGAAAAGACTGTCCTCGGGCAATTCTTTCGTTTTGGCCGTATACGGAAAGATAAGTACCTGGAAGTGCTCTGGATAAGTCTCTGCAAGCCGCTTCAACCACGGCCGCCCGTGCGAAGAAACGCCGGTGAAACGGGCCTTTCCTTGCTGCTTGGCTTTTTCAAAGGCCTTGATGAATTCTTCCTCCTCCGCCGGAGTGTGCTGGCCGGGTGTGGAAGCAACGAGTCGCCAGACATCGACGTATTCCAGTTCGGCGGCCTTCAGACCTTCTTCGAATTTCTTCAGAATCGCTTCGGCCGTTCGATATGCCTTGTTTCGCGGGCACTCCGGCCACATTGCGAATCCCATATACATCTTGTCCCGACGTCCCTTGAGGGCCGGGCCGTAGATGGCAATTTCTCCTTTGGTGCACGCGTCGACGTAGTTGATACCGACCTCCATGCAGCGAGTCAAGACGTCATACCGGTTCTTCCGCAGCGCATCCAAGGCTGGCCCCGGGCCTGGCATGTTGACCGCCGAAATCTTGTGGCCAATGACGTCCGGGACGCGTTTCCAGTGGCCGCCGAGACAGACGGCCGAGGTCCAAAGGCCCGTGTTTCCGAGCCGCCGGTAGTCCATGTCCGGATTGTAGCTCCGCGTCTTATTGATCGATTCGGCATCCTCGGCCCGAGCCAAGAAATTCCCGCCCAGCCCGGCGGCCAAGCCACCAGCGGCCATCGCAGTGGTGCGAATGAAGTCGCGTCTGCTGAATGGTTTCGTCATGATTGAATCTCCTTTCGTTCGAGGACATCTAAGTCACGTGTGTTTGTCTGACGCCAACGCTCATAAATCTGTGAGGACGTTGATCTGGTCGCAGCTCTCCGAGGTCTCTCCTGCCGTCTATCCATGCGGCACCGCCTTGTCATAGCAGTCGGAGAGATACTCACGAGACTTCTTCAACGCTACGGCCATCTCGTCCGGTGATGGTTCGTGGTGCATGAACGGATTGACATACCATGCATAATTGATGTCGGCAAGCGCAGCGATCCAGGGAGTAAAGTCAGCCGGGCCGTGACCGGGCAATTGCTCCACACCCTTGCCTCGCTGCCACGCGTAAAAGAACAGCAGTTGTTCACTCACAGTCTTGATCGCCCCGGGCACAGATACTTTGGCTCCCTGAAGATGGAACGGCGCCATCGCGACGCCAAGCCGCTTGCTTCGGTTGTTGTCCACGAACGCCTTGAGACCGTCCATCGTGTTCAGGATGTTCCCGCCGTGGTTCTCAAGCGCGACGTAGGAATCGTACTGCTCTGCCAATTCAATCTCGGGTTTCAGCTTCTCGATGAACTGCTTCATCTTGGCGGTCAGTTCCGATGGCTTACAGGCTTTGGCAGCACCATGAATGGCAACGCCGCCACCGGCCTTGCCAATCAGTTCGGCGTACCTGGGGTACCCGCCTCGATAGACGCTAAAGGCGTACAGATCGATGTCGTTTCTCTTGCCGCAATCCACCAGCCCATTCGCGCCAAGGCGATTTGCCACATCGTCCAAGTGTGGACATCCCGCATGACCGCTCCATATGTCCACTGCATCGAAGCCCAGACTCGCGATCCGCTCGATTGCCTGTTCGATCGGCAGTTTAGTGAACTGGATCGTCGAAGTGGATAACTTCATCTTCCAGCGTTTTTCAGTGGCCACATCATCCGCGGCACAGCCCAGGAGCGGTCGAATCAGCACGGCCGCAGCACCCGAAGCGGCACCCGCCAGAATCGTTCGTCTTGGCAGAAGAAGTCTCTCCTTGCTTCTTTCGTCCGTCCGCCCGGTGTTCATAGCGTTTCCTCCATTCTGATCTCGAATTACGGCTCCATCGCCGGAGCCGGAAATGTACGACCTACTGTGGTCTAACGGGGAAGGACACACTGGCCGGTTGGCGACCGCCCGCACTCGGCGGAAGCGTTTGGAGGCTTGCGGGAGGCCGACGATTTGCTGTATCGTACCTTCAACCGAGTGCGGTTGTCGTGCAATATCCACCAGTGAAGGATTTTGACCACGTTCCAGCCATGCCTGCCTTGCCACCCAGCTACAGAGAACACGGAAAGACGTACCAGGCAGACACCTGCAGACCGGTTGCTCAGGCCGTGTCAGAAGGGAAGATTCGCTACTCGGCCTTGGTTCGTGGACTGTACCCAGGTAAGAAACTTGCCCGGGGAATACTCCCAGGGGTGCGAAATCTCGGGTACTGGAATGTGGAATGCGACCAAGCGTGGGGGCTTGACTGGCATCGCAACGAAGGGATCGAACTGACTTTTCTCGAACGAGGAAGGCTGAAATTTGCCGTCGATGATGGCGAATACCAACTCGAAGCGGGCGACCTGACCTTCACCCGTCCTTGGCAGCTTCATCGCATCGGCAGCCCGAACATAACGCCCAGCTGCCTGCATTGGCTGATTCTGGATGTCGGTGTTCGCCAGCCACACCAGGATTGGCGTTGGCCGTCGTGGCTGGTACTAACCAAGGCCGATTTGGACGAGCTGACGATGATGCTGCGTCAAGCCGTTGACGCCATTTGGCATGCGAAAGGCGATGTCCTTCAGTGTTTTCAGCGGATTGCAGCCGCAGTAGACCGGGATCAGTCCGGAAGCAACGCCTCCCGACTTGCGGCCTACCTTAACGAGCTATTCGTCCTGCTGCTTGATACTCTGCGCCAAGGTGGCATCTCGTTCGATCAATCGCTTGCCAGCACGCGGCGGACCGTGGAGCTGTTCTGGAAAAATCTCGAACGGAACACGGAAAATCTGGCATATCCTTGGACGGTTCGCGAGATGGCCAAGTGGTGCGGAATGGGCGCGACCCAATTCGCTCTCCACTGCAAGGGACTAACCAACGTCCCGCCGATGGAATACCTGAACTGGCGACGAGTCGAAGCCGCATCAGACGCGCTACTGGCTGAGCCCCAAAAGACCGTCACCAACGTCGCCCTGGAACATGGGTTCTCGTCAAGTCAGTATTTCGCCCAAGTATTTCGGAGAATCAAGGGCATTTCTCCCACGGAGTACCGGCAACGACGATCGGTCTGAGCTGAGTGCGGTGATTGAAAGGCGCCGCAGCAGCCAGTATTTGCCCTCGATCGGACGCCCTCAAGTTCTGATCGTCACGACTCCCACGACCACAGATCAAAGGCGACCCCGCTCGCATTCGCGCTGAGGCACCAGAAGACTCCATGCGTCCTCCGAGATACCCAGATAGCCTCCGTTCTTGAAGAAAGCCGACGGATGAATCCGTCACCGTGGACATCGCGTTAGGAGTCTCTCTTCTCGCCACCGTTCTTTGCTTCGACAGACTTCCTGATGCGCTCCATCAGTGCCCGCGCATTCTCGATTCGTGCTCGCGATCCTTCGTCTTTGGGCTCCCGTTCCGGATCCTTTACCCGCCACGTGATTTTGCCACTCAACGGCGGTTCGGGAAAGGCACCCGGATCGCAAAGCGTGTAGTCACGGAAGGCCGTTGGCTCTTCTTGGTAACAGGACCAGACAGCTTGCCTCAGGACGTCTGGCGAGCCCTCGTTCACCAGGTCAATCACGGTGACTTGCTGCCGAAAGCGTTCGATGAATTCCGTCGGCAAGTTGAACAGATACGGCGTCGGTGCTTCCGAACCGATGATGCGTTTCTTCTCATCAACGCCATTTGCTTCGAGCGCCAAAATGGTCTGGCCCACCGAGTGGCCGGGCGATTCCGGACCACAGACGATCAGGAAACGAATATTGGGATTGGACACAACGTTGCAGATCACCTTTTCCAATCCCACGTTTTCCGTCTGCAGCGTTCCGGCCAGCGCGGCCCCGGTCTCCACCGCGACTCGGGTCAGTTCCTCAATCGATGGCGGCGTCTTTTCCCTTTCCCAGCGAAGTATCACCACCACCGCCGCCGGCGAGTAGTGATTGCCGCGCAAATAACACCCTTCTTCGGACGGATAGTCTTCAGCAGGCTCGGCTTTCCGGATTCCCGTCACGGTTGTGCCTCTGATAACCGGTTTCACCTCACCGAATGATCCCGAGCGTCCCGCTCTTCGTCAAGGGTGCACGAAGCCGGTGAGGTGGCAAAGCCGTCGCGGCCGACAGCATTGGCGGGCCACGAGTCGCAGATCGACGGGATTGAAGGTCTCGCCCAAACCAGTGAAGATTTGGTAGTTTCCTTACGTACGAGTTGTCTCGTATACTCAGTTCACGATCTATGACTCTCATCTCAGTACGGACTTGTGCGAAAATGGCAGTGTCCCTACCTTTTCCCAGTTCAAAATGCCGCCAATGGTGAAGCATGCCCGCATCTACACGCGCTTGCAGGCTGTCGAAGAAGAAGCGGTTGCTCTTCAGATTGTTGGCGGTCGCACTGTCGTTGCTGTTCTGCTTCCTATGTCTGGAAATCGGCCTCAGGATCTGGGGACCAGACTATCATCAATTTGCCGTGTCAGTGCCACCTGAAATGAAAATCCTCGATGGCGACACGGTGTTGTTTACGGACGCCTTTGAGTATTACTCGAATCCTCGGCGCTATTTCGATGTCAGGCGCGCAGATAATAATCGAGTCATCTACGGGCTTGAGATGTGCACTGCGGGCTCACGCACTGAGGGTGCATTTGCTGCGGGGGCACCGGCCAGAAGGATTCCGGAGGGCATCGACGTGCGGAAAGACGTGCTGGCTTTCCTGACTCGGGAGGACATGGTCTTGGCGCTGGCGCACACGGTACGCCTCCATCAACTATGTTTGCCACTGCCTTGACAGAATTCGACTGGACCAAGTAACCAGGAACGCCTATCTGCAAGCGTTCCAAGGCGAGAACGCCAGTGACAAGTTCCAACTCCTGAAAAGACTGGGCCGGCAGATACGGTCTGACGGTGGTGAGCTGGCAATCGTGTTATTCCCCCTGCTCCATGAGTTCCACGACTACCCATTCCAGGAGATCCACGACAAGATTCACGGTTTCTGTCAAGAGAACGATATTCTACTCCTGGACCTGCTACCAGCATTCCGTCCGCATACGGCGGAATCCCTATGGGTCCACCCTACAGACTATCACCCGAACGAAATCGGGCATAGAATCGCGGCGGAGGAAGTACATTCATTCCTGCAGGATCACGAACTGTTGGAGGCACTGGACGTCAGGTGACTGCGGCAGGCTGAGGACCATACGAATGCGATACATTCTCTACGTCGCAGCACTCATAACTACCCTTTGCATCGAAAAGCTGGAAGCGGCGGAAAACCTGCTCAGCAACCCGGAGTTTGAGGACGCCCTGCAGCCGTCCTGGGAAAAGCGCACGCCGGAGGACTCCAGCCGCAAACTCTATCGCGCCGAAGGCTTGGGGCGGTCCGGTGGCACGGCTACCGTTCTTGAGAATGTCCGGCCGGCATACACGCGGCTGCGTCAGGGAAACGATCGGTCGATCGTTGTCGAGCCGGGTAGCTTGCTGGAGCTGTCGGCTTGGGTCAAATCGGAACTGACCGACGACGGGGCGGTTATGTTGCAGCTCTACTGCATGAACGAAGACGAGCATATCCGAGCGCAGCCGACGTCGCGACGGATTAAGGGCTCGTTCGACTGGACGAAGATGCACGTCCGTGTCCTCGTACCCGACGAGACTGCGTTTGTGATGGCCTATCTCCAAATCCGCGAGGGCGTCGGCCGCGTGATCTTCGACGACGTCGAACTTGCCGTCAAACGCAAACCACGTCCGCGACCGCCGGCTCCCAGGATCGGGCTGCTGACCGACTTGGCTGACGACAACGAGTGCCTGGCGAATCTCAAGACGCTCTTCACCGACGGCCTTGTCCGCCTCACCCCGGAAGACACAATAAAGCAACTCGCCAACTGTGACGGTGCTTTGGTCCTGTGCGAAGCCACGGAAGTGCCGGCGGCCTCGTTGGACGCAGTTCTGCAATTCGCCGACGGTGGTGGGCGAGTATTCATGGATATCCGCAACTTCGCCCAATGGCAGCGGGTGGAGGCCATTCGTGTGTCGGTGAGATCGAAGCCGGGCAATTCACCTCAGGCCGCGATGGCTGCGGGGCTCCGAGTGGTCAAGGCCTCAGAAGCAACCGCCGGATTCGAGGTCGGCCAGATTATGCCGCGAGCCAGCCATCCCGAGGGCGAGTTGTTCGTGCTGCCCACAGGATTTTCAAAACCGGGGCTCGAAGTGGCGGCCGCCGGACCCGATGGGGCACCGGGGCTGGTGCGGATACCAGTTGGTCAGGGAGCAGTAGTTGCCGCCGACGTATTGTCTTTTCGCGAGCCCTACTGCCGCAACATCGACGCATACTACAAATACACACCGATCACCAATACGCTGACCAAACGCGTTCAGTTCGGCGAATACTACCCTAGGAAGCTCCCCTACGTGGAACTCGTCGACTTGGCCAAAGAGACAGCCGCCGAACACTCGGCAATCCGCTTTCAAGACGAAGGTCCCGCGTCGGGCGACTATCGCATCTTCAGCTTGAATCTGGGACGGCCTGGCGCGCCGCTGTACTTCCTCTACGCCGCGGCGCACGGGAGCGAGTGGGAACCGGGATACGGGCTGCTGACTCTCGCCAAACGAATCGCCGAGGGCCGCATGAGCGACGCAATCGACCTGGACAAAGTCGAAATTAAGATCGTCCCCATACTGAACCCCTCTGGATACGACCAGCGGCGACGGCACAACGCGCAGGGCGTCGATCTGAACCGGCAAGGCGACCATCAATGGGAAGAGTTCACCGGCCGCGACAGCAACGAAGACGGCACGTGGTCACCAGGCGACTACGACTGGAAAGGAACGGCCCCATTCACTGAACCCGAAAGCCAAACATACAAAGCGATGGTCGACCGCGCCACGAACCTGTATTGCACACTCGATTACCACGGCAACAGCAGCGCCAATTCGAACAAAGTGGCGATCCTGCCGACGACAGCGCATCCGGACAACGAATACTTGGCCATGGACCTCCAATACATCGCCAATCAGCGTCTGGCCGGCCGGCATCTGTTGCGTCAGAACGACGAAGAGACATCCAGCCAGTATCTGCTGACACGAGTTCGCATGGGCGGCAACATGCCCTACCTGATGAATACGTCGGCTCGGAATCGCTTCGGACTGCTGATCGAGTTGACGGCAGGATACGCCGAGACTTATGGAACCGTGCTACAGACCGACGTGACCTGCGAACTGTGCCGGGCCCTGTTTCTCGCGTACCCGCCGCCTGAGAAGTGACCTGCGGTCGATCTCTCAATCAACCAGTCGCCACGGCTGGCGGTACGATACCTTCTTGAGCAGTTGCTCTGCCTCGTCGTCGCCGAGGATCTGTTCGGCCTGAGCATCCCAACGCAAAGGACGCCCTAGGGCGTTGGCTACGTAGCCCAAATGCCCTGGCGTGATCGAACGATGAGCTGTCTCGGCCGGCGCGACGCACGGCCTGCGAGATTTCACGCAGTCGAGGAAGTTCCTCGTGTGTCCGGGCGAGTTGTAGACTTTGATCGTGCCGCGATCGAATTGGGTCTTGGTCAACCGCGAGTCGGACGCCTCGAGACGACCACGTGTGACGAACACCCAGCCGTCGTCGCCGATCCATTTTGTCCCGCCACGGTTCCGATCGGAGATTGTGCTTTCCACGCCATCAGCGTATTCACACCGGATCTCATAATTGTGCGGCGAATTGTAGACGGCTGTTTCGGGGAATGTCCAACCAACGGCCTCGACTTTCAGCGGACCGCTTTCGTCCATGCCCAACGCCCAATGGGCGATATCGTTGTGATGGCCGATCCAATCCATCAGTACACCGCCGCCGTAGGCCAAGTGGCCTCGCCACCAGCGATGATGTCTCGCCCACATATAGGGCAACTTTGGTGCGGGGCCGCACCAGAAGTCATAATCCAGATGTTCCGGCGGGACCTGCACTGTGGTGTCACCTTGCGGTTCTGCGTATCCGGACGGCAGCCCCACCTCGACACGCCGGACCTTGCCAATGTGGCCGTT
Source organism: uncultured Pirellulaceae bacterium (assembly GCA_964617665.1). Classification (GTDB taxonomy): domain Bacteria; phylum Planctomycetota; class Planctomycetia; order Pirellulales; family Pirellulaceae; genus JADHUC01. The sequence continues at coordinate 868 of CAZUAH010000299.1, read as the reverse complement.
GACAATCAGTTCCACCGCACGACGAAAGCGGGTGTCGGAGCGCTGCTGCGATCCCACTTGGAAGACAGCCTTGCGTTTGGCGACCTCGCGGCAGATCAACTGCCCTTCGCGGAAGGTATGTGTCATCGGCTTTTCGCAGTAAACGTCTTTGCCGGCGCGCAGCGAATCTAGTGCACAAAGCGCATGCCAGTGATCCGGCGTCGCGACTACGATGGCGTCTAGATCCTCCCGGTTGCACAGTGCGCGGTAGTCCGAGTACACGCCAACTCCGCGAAATCTGGTATTGGGCGTTTGCTTTGCATATCGGCTTTCGAGCAGCTTCCTTGCTGGCTCGCGGCCAAACGCCCGACCTTGGCCCCAAGCCCTGTCGCGATAGTGCATGGAATCGACGTCGCACACGGCTACGATTTGCGCATCGGCTTCGCCTAGAAAAGCATCGATCAGATTGAAACCTCTGGATCCCAACCCTACGATCCCCAGAGTGATGCGATCGCTGGGGGCCGCTCGTCGGTCTTGTGCGAAGGCCGAAGCGGGGAGAATCATTGGAACGGCCACCGTTGCCGCTCGGCGAATGAAGTCACGTCGGTTGATGCTGCTATCGCAAGATTGCATCAGGCTATCCTTTTCTACGCGTACATTGCTATTGATACTCACAGTTGTCCATCGTCAATGGCTCAGCGTTTTTCGAGTAAATCCACAAGGTCAGGCAAGTCGTACCTGGACAACGCATCTGGAACGACGTACCCCATCAGGTCACGTCCCAACGGTCGAGCGACTACGGCGTCGCTCCCACTTTTGATAGACGCCTCGGTCCGCCCCGCCGTAACGCGTGGCTCCAGCCCTGCGGCGTGCAGTGCGACTGGGCCTG
>CAZUAH010000298.1:0-16642 GCA_964617665.1 uncultured Pirellulaceae bacterium | reverse complement strand
TGCTGTTGTGGCGCAAGCCGATTCCGCGGTGGGGATGGAAGACGTGGAGCGCCGAATGGACGTGCCGTTTTACGGTGCCCACTCACATTCCTCGACGATTGGTTGCCGTGGGCGATCGCGTCTACGTCACGCTCGGCTTCAACGCTCCGCTTACCGAATTGGATGCGGCGACCGGCGAGGTGCGGCGTACGTTCGAAGGGACGGAATTCACCGACGAAGTCCTTTGTCACGAAGGACGTTTGATCGTCGCCCTGAACAAAGCTCGACAGCAGCCCGGCGGGGCTTCAGCCGACCGGCGCGGCGAGGTGGACGAGTCGCCGGTTCGGAAATGGGTGGCCGCCATCGACGTTGAAAGTGGCAAGATGCTCTGGAGGGTGGGCGACTACGTGGGGCTGCGGTCCAAGACGGGCTCGATGGATCGCATCAGTCATCTGTCGATGTGCATAGGCGACGGCCGGGTGCTCTTCGTCGACGGAGACCGGATTGTCAGCCTGGATTTGGAGGACGGCCACGAAGTCTGGCGGGCGGACCGGCCTGAGGTCCCCGAGAACAAGATGCGGTACAACATTCGCATCACCGACATGTGCTCGCTGGTGTATCACGGCGGCTTCCTCTTCTTCGCTCAACTGAATCCCGATCGTTCTATCGACTGGCGCGAGATACGAGGCCGCTTGCACGCGTTTGACGCACGGACCGGAGGCGAATTGTGGAATCGGCCGTGCGCTTCGTGGGGGTGGGGGCATCCGGCCGACGTGTTCGTCGTCGACGGACTCGTGTGGGTCCATGACTACCAGGGCGGACCGCGGAATGCACGCGAGGCGCGACCCAGATCCGCGGCCGACTTGGCGACTGGAGAATCCTGGGTCGACTCGAAGAGCACATTCGTGGTGGGCCTTGATCCTGCCACTGGTGATGTCCGTCGAAAGACCTCGAACTTCAACGCGTTCAACGACGGGCACCATCATCGTTGCTACCGAAACAAAGCCACATCGCGCTTCATGATGACGAGCTATCGAGGACTCGAATTCCTGCCCTGGAACCGTGACGAAGCACAATTGAACCACTGGGTCCGCGGCACGTGCCGTCTGGGCGCGATTCCCTGCAACGGTTTGGTGTATGCGACGCCTCATCCCTGTAACTGTTACATCAGCGCGAAACTAAACGGCTTCGTGGCTTTAGCGCCAGAGGCAGAGTCGACAGGTCGGAATGTCGAAGAGTCAAAGAGTGAAATACGACTGGAGAAGGGCCCCGCGTACGGTGCATTCGACCTTCAGTCTTCAGCCTCCAGCCTTCCGCCTTCATCTTGGCCCATGTATCGCCATGATGCGGAGCGAAGTGGGACCACGACGTCGCCCCTGCCTGCCGAGTTGAAGAAGGCGTGGGAAGTGGATGTTGGAGGGAAGCCGACCAGTTGCGTTGCCGTTGGTGACACCGTCATGGTGGCCAATGTCGATTCGCATGAAGTCTTGGCCTTTGATGCCGGCGACGGAAAGCCAAAATGGCGATTCACCGCGAACGGCCGAGTGGATACGCCGCCGACAATCTATCAGGGCCAAGCGTATTTCGGCTGCGCGGACGGCTGCGTGTACAACGTGCGTTTGTCCGATGGGGAACTCGTCTGGCGTTTTCGCGGCGCCCCGGAACAGCGACTCGTAGGCGCCTTCGACGGAATCGAATCCGCATGGCCCGTTCACGGAAGCGTCCTGGTTCGGGACGGCGTTGTTTACTTCACCGCCGGACGCTCTTCGTTTGTGGATGGAGGAATTCTCGCCTGTTCGGTTGATGCGCGGACTGGAAAGATGCTGTCTGAAGAGCGGATCGCCACATCGTACGCGATGGATGTCGACATCGGGCGCGACCAAACGAAAGACTATGGCCTGCTTTCGGACATCCTGGTCAGTCATGGCGATTCGATCTATATGCGTCGGCATAAAGTGTTTCCGTCGAAGGAGACGCAAGAGAACGGAGGACCGCTTCGCTCCACGGGCGGTCTCCTGGACGATAGCTGGTTCAGTCGTACTCGTTGGCATTTGAACGACAAGCCATACGCGGAGTACTTTGTCTTTGATGCCAACGCGGTCTATGGCGTTAGAGCGAGGGACTCAGCCAGCGACAACGGCGGATTCTTCAAGCCAGCGTCACGCGGCTACGAGTTGTTGGCCGTCAACCGTGAGTCGACCGCAACTCGCGGCGCCCGACCAAGCGCAAAACCGTCAAGCAAGAAAAAGCAACCGAGCGGAAAACGCTGGTCTATCCGCATACCTATACGAGTGACTTCACTAGTCTTGGCCGGCGAGACGCTTTTCGCAGCGGGTACACCGGACACGGTCGATTCGGAGGAGCCCTGGGCGGCCTACGAAGGAAAACAAGGCAGCACATTGCTGTCAATCGACAGCGACGACGGCAGCGTGTTGGCCGAGTATCAACTCGATACGCCTCCCGTCCTCGACGGAATGAGTGCGGCCGACGGTCGGCTGTTCCTGTCCACCGCTGGCGGCAACGTTCTGTGTTTCACCGGCCGGTAGGCAGGACCGTGAGATCGACCGCCGTCGGCGCAATCATGTCACGATGCGCACGCCTTGATTGCGCAAATAGTCGCTCCAAGATTTCACCGTGTTGCGGTCTGGCGGTTTGACGGAATCAGGCAAACGCGATTTCAAGCCCAGACGTTTCAGTTTGGCTCGCCAGAGGTCGTAGTAGGGAAGCAATTCGACGCCTTCGAGCTTTGGCAGGCGTTGCGCCAGTTTCGCGATGCCGTCCAAGTGCTCTTTGCGCGCGTTGTGCTGTGGGATCATGGGACAGCGCAGGAGGATCTTGGCCCCCGCATCGTGCAGTCGCTGCAGGTTCTCGACAATCAGCGTGTTCGGTTTGCCTGTGAATCGCTCGTGCAACCGAGAATCGGTTTCTTTGTAGTCGTACAGCCATAGATCCACATGCGGGACGAGACTGCGGAGAACGCCCCAAAGCGCGTAGCCCGAGGTTTCGACGCAGCGGTGGAATCCTCGCGCTTTGGCGCCACGAAGAAGAGTTTCGGCGAAGCGCGATTGGAAAACCGGATCTCCGCCGGATAAGGTCATTCCACCACCTGACGCTTTGTAGTAATCCCGGTCGCGCCACACCACGTCCATCACTTCGTCCACAGTGGCCTCGCGGCCGACCATTTCCAGTGCTTTGGGATCACACTCCGCAGCACAATCTCCACAGTTGGTACATTGCTCGCGGTCGAGCTTGGCCTTCCCGTTCTCGTCGGACGACAAGGCCTTCTCGGGGCAAGCAGTGAGGCACGCCGCACACGCGATGCACTTGTCCGCAAGATACGAGAGTTGTGGCTGCAGACTGATACTCTCCGGGTTCCCGCACCAGAGACAGTTCAGGGGACAGCCTTTCAGAAATACGGTCGTCCGGATGCCTGGGCCGTCGTGAATCGAAAATCGCTGGATATCGAAAATGTTACCTGTCAACATCATCGGTGCTCCATGCGGCTGATCACGTCTTGCTGCAGTTCCGGCGTGAGCCGCACGAAGAATTCGCTAAATCCGGCCACACGAACGACGAGATCCTGATACTGCTGGGGGTTCTGCTGGGCGGCACGCAGTGTGTCGCTGTTCGCTACATTGATCTGCAATTCCTGACCACCGTTTTCGAAGTAGACGTTCAGCATCGCGCGAAGTTTATCGCGTTCCGCTTGGTCGCTGATCATGCCGGCGTGGAAGCGAATGTTGACCTGGTAACCACACTGCCAACTACTGGTAGAGTCCAGCTTGCACACCGAATTGAGCACTGCCGTCGGCCCCATTTTCTCGCAGCCGACTGAAGCCGCCACGGAACTGGCCAGCGGTGTACCCGCCAAGCGCCCGTCTGGGGTGGCCGGCGTATTGAGGCCGCCTCGGACGGCCCCGCTACGGACAACGTGCGAGTTGCCGAACTGGCTGCCGTCGCGCGGATCCCGGCAGATTTCCTTCATCGGCTCGTCACGCATCCGTTCGACCAGCCGCACGATGGCGTCCAGTCGCGGGTCGTCGTTGCCGTGTTTGGGGGCTGCCAACAACTTGGCCCGCAGCCGCTCGTGGCCCTGGAAATTGGCTTGGCAGGCGGTGACCACTTCCTCCAGCGTTGCTTCCTGATTTTCGTACACCACTTCTCGAATCGCGGCCAGACAATCAATGGCGTTGGCAAAGGCGATACCTCCGCACGAGAGGAAGTTGTACTTCGTACCTTCCGCCATGTCGTGGGCGTCCTCGATGCAACCATCGAAGAAGCAGGAAGTAAGCGGTGTCGTCCCCCAGCGAATCTGGGCCTGCAACTGTTGCAGGTTCCAGTCATAGCTCTTCGTCATGGCCTTACGAATATACGCCCCCACCGCATCGGCGAATTGATCGAAGCTCTTCAATTCCGACGTGGGTGGTGCCACCTGATGCCAGCCCCACTGCCGACGGTAGCCCTTGCCGTTGGTCAACGTCGCCTCGATCGCCTGGAGGTACCCGCAATGGGCGCCGGGGTTGTAGTACCATTGCCCCGGAACGGCCAATTCGTTGCAGCCGACCGGCACAAAGTTGAACGCATCGTCGCGGCTGATCCCCAACTCCATCAAGGCGTCGGGAACGGCGTTGTCGTTCCAGATCATGGGGAAGCAGGTACTTCGCTCCAGACGCGATAGGCAGAAATCGAAGAACTTCTGGTCGATATTCGGGTGCCAGCGGATCCAGAGCAGCGGCTCCGGGAGAGTAAGGTTCGTGTGGCCTTCCACAAATAGCCAACTCAGGCGGTTGGTCTGGTCTTCGCCATCCGGCGTGGAACCGCCGACGCACAACCCCTGTGTGAGATGGTGCTCGGAGCCCCAGAAGCTGTTGTCGTATTGTTTCAGCACGAAGTTCTCGACCAACCGCAACGCCTGGTCGTCGTCGATCCGCCCCGCCTTGCGGTCGGTTTCGTAGAAAGGCAACAGTAGCTGATCAATGCGGCCGGGCGTGTTGGAGTAACCGTGCCCTTCGATGTGGATCGCCTGATGGACGAACCAGATCAACTGCATCGCTTCGCGGAAAGTCTCTGGTGGTCCCGTCGCCACCTTTTGGGCAATCCGCGACATCTCTCGCAGGTCTGCCGAGCGGGTCGCCTGCCGACAACGCCCAGCCTCTTCCCCAAGGAACTCCGCGTACCGCGAGATCCAACAGGACAAACCCGAAAGCGTTGCCTCGGCTGCTTCGAGAAACGCCAGCTTGCCTGCGTCCGACTCCGTGCTCTTCCGTTTCTCGACGCGTTCCAACACGCCGCGGATTCCCGTGCGTAGCAGCTCGTCGTAGCTCGGGCTCAGATGCCCCTGATTGGAGATAAACTTGTAACCCAGCGATTGCGGCACCTCGTCCGCATTCTCGTAGGGCGGTTGGCCGAGGATCTCGGTGCGGTAGCGTCCCCGGGCGTTGCGATTCTTCCAGTATTCGCGGATCGCTTGCGGCACCTGGTCTTTGAGATAGCCTTCGCGATCCGGCCGCTCGCCTGTATAGATGCTGTTCTCCCCGATACCCAACTCGACCATCACAGGCATGGCTCCGGGCAGTTCGGATATTGAGCCAGCAATCTGATCATGGTCGCGCACGTACAACGGCACGGTTTGAAAATACTCGCGAAGGGCCATTGCCTTGCGCACGATCCACGGCTGATCTTCCGTCTTTTGGAACACCTCGGTGAAGGTCTTCGCCCGATGCAAAGCGACGCGAACCGGCGAGCGGACGATGTCCTCCCGCAACGCTGCGATGTCCGAATGCCGTGTCAAGACCGTGCCTGAAGGGCCCGATACTTCGTCATGTGCCCCAGCGGCCGCCGCACCGATCGCAGCGCCGGCCGTTGCCAGAAAACCACGTCTGGATATATTGAATTCTGGATTCACTTGACTTGCTCCTCATTCCTGAGATTGTCGAAGAACCAGAAGACAGCGATTTCAAGGCACCATTTCAGCTCCGTTAATCTTCCGTCTCCTGCCCCAAGGCTCGCACCACGCTGCGGACGGCTGTCTTCGTTTCCGAGGCCGTCACAAGCAGCTCTTGTGTTTCTTGAGCCTCTTCGAAAGCCACGAAACCTGGCATGTCGGCTCGGGGGCTTGCCTGCAGTGTCTGGCGGCCGGCTTTGATGATTGATAACGCTTCTTTATATTTCGGATCATTGTGATCGGTCAAGCCTGCGAGGCAGGGGCTGAGTTCCGGTCGCGTGAAGTTGACCTGCGAGCCTTTCAACTCGGCTCCTGTGTTCCGGGCATTCACAGGTACACCGGTCAATTCTGCAAGTCGAGCAAGTTGGCTATCGTCGAGTGGTGAACGACCGAAGAGGTTGTCAGTGAAAGCGCTGGCGTATTTGCCGTAGTACGGTGCGTTCATGTCGATCCACGTCACGATCCGGTCCAGGCTTTCCCGATCCAAACGAACGTCGCAGTGCTCGTCGCGAATCGCTTCCACCAATCGGCTTCGGTGTGATCCCCAAGCATAAGGCGGAAGTACGTCCGGTGGGCCGTCGTCGATGGCTTTGATCAACGGCTTCTGTTCGTCGGGCGAGTCCGGGTGCCAGCGAAATGGGCTGCGCGTGCGCAGATCCAAGTAGGAGGTGTTGAACACCAGGCCTAGATCGCCAGCCAAATTCAACACCTTGCCTGCCGGTTTGCCGTAGTCGTGGCACGACACGCAGTGTTGGTCGAATACCGGCTGGACTTCTGTCAAATAGTTGAATTCGCGCGGAGGACCGTGCCACGGCTTCAATTCGCTCGGCGGACGGCGAAGTGCCAACGGTAGACGCTCTGCCTGGGCACCGGGCACGGCTGAGAGCCTGCTTTCGTGACAGCCCACACAGCCGATGTGCTCGCCCGATTGGACCGTTGTTCCGCTGCGCATCGACTGGACCATCATGCCGTCGGCGTCCAATGCCTGGAAAAAAACGAAACGCCCGGAGGGCACTTCAAAGTAGGCCGAACCGTCCGGCTCGACGGGCGCGTCGCCAAGGATTCGCTTGTTATTCGTACAGTTGTAGTTCATGGCCGGCGCTTGATGAGTGTCCACGTGCCAGTGGTGGCCGGGGCGCGTCCAAAATCGCTTCGCCGGGGCCTCGACGACGCGAAGCGTTTTGATTGCCCCTCGAGGAACACGTTCCATGCCCGTGCCACGGTAGATGTCGGCTACATAGAACGTCCCCGCGTCGCCGTCCTGGCCCACACGGGTGGTGACGACGGGCGGACGAGGGCGTGGGCCCAGCGGCATTGGATCGAAACAGCCCGGCGACTCGGTGTGCAGTAAGATCTCGTTGCCGAACGTATCCACCAGAAAGATGCCCATCTGTTCGGCCTGCCCTGTCATGCGCGAGCAAAGATAGAACTTGTCGGACAGCGGATAGGGATCTTCGTACTTGACGGGCAGACGGATGAACGTGTCGATCTGCCCGACCAACGGATGTTCGATTCCCGGTTTGCGAGGTATTTCGCGGCGGACATTCAAATAGGGCCTGATGTCGGCGGGCCAGCTTCGCACGACCGGCTCCGATCCGTCCAGGCCGTGACGACGATCCACGATCACCATCGCTCCCCAAGGTCGATCGTGACACGCTCCGAAGACCGCAACAAACCGCTGTGTGCCGGAGATAATCCTGGCATCGAAAATGGCTCCAGGGGACCAGGCGTTGTTGCCGTAGAGCAACGCTTGATTCGTTCCATCGGGATTAACCGTCCACAACCCAAACGATGGACCGAAATGCCGGTCCACGTATTCCCAGCGATCGTACAGGATGCGACCGTCAGGCATCACCGACGGCCGCGATTCGAACAGAGTGTTGCGGCCAATCTGTTGGATATTGTCTCCGTCGTCCTCCATCACAAACAAGTTGGCCTGTATGTGCCGGTTGCAGCCACAGTATTTCGGATCTCGTGTTGACGCGAAGACAATACGGCCGTCGGGCAAATGCGCTGGGTCGATGTCAGAAACGTCCTCCCCGAAAGTCAGCTGTTCGACAGCGGATCCGTCTGCTTCGATTCTGTAGATGTGATAACCGTCTGCCGCGTCACCGCGCATGGAAAACAAGATTCGGCCACCGTCGAAATCGACGTCCGGATCCCGAGCGACGCCTTTGGGCACCTCCAGCAGCGTCTTCACGTGTCCGTCACGCCCAAGGTGGATCGTCTTGATCGCTCCACCGCCGCGAAAACTCCGCTCGTTGATTTCGCCAATCTGGAACATCGTTCCCGTATTGTGGTGATCGCGAGAGTACTGCGATCGGACGACGAACAGAATAGGCTGCCCGCTGACCAGCGGGTTGGCAATCAGGGCTTCACGGCGCAGAGCTTCAATCGCCGCAGCGTCGCCGGCAGCGTCGGCCTTTGCTAGGCGAGCGAGATACTCTGAACTGCCGGGATATCTATCACCAAACTTGGCAACCAGATGCTCGATGGCAGACCGCAACGCGTGGACGTCCGGCTTCTGCTTATCGGACGCGAGCCCAGAGGCAGCGAATGCCAGCAGTAGCATTGCCGACACGGAAACGAGCCTAAAAGCAGCCTCAAAACACCGGTGAGGTGGCTGGGGTCGAACGAAGTGAGCCCCCAGGCCGTTGGTTTCTAGGGGGCCGCTGCGCTCAGAATCTCCAACATTCTGCTTGCTAGCCTCGGTTTGAATCATTGGACTCTATTTGATAAACCGTGGTGGGCGAACCGGGGTATTGTCGTCGGGTGGAATCCAGTGGACTCTCTCAAAATCGTAGAGCCACGAAGAACCACGGCCGTAATCATAGCAGTCTGTCGTCCATATCTCCAACTCGTTTGGGATCACCGGATCAATTAGTGTCGCCAAGTGAGCCGACGGCGCTAGCCGCGGGCGTCCTTGATGTGAATGCCGGACTTGGTGCGGCCCGACGCTAGCGCGTACGGCTCAGTTGTCAAGACCGACAATAGTTGTTCCGACGATGCTTGGTGATAGTTCCACCCTGCGTGGTCTGGTGTTCAGCCAAACCACAACAGCAGACCAACCGACGACAAGCAGCATTATGCCAATCGTCCATTTCGGGCGTCTGTGTCGGAGGGCGTTCATCAATATGCGGGCCAGGATCAGCGTACCATCTTGTTGGCGGTCGAAGTACGCGCACTTAATGTCTGAGGAAGAACGAACGCTATGCCGTCACCACATTCCCGTCCGGTAGCCAAGTTCTCGAAACACCGATTTGAACAACAAACCATACGTCGAATACACAGCGTCCATCGTCGTAGGTTCTGATTGACAGCTTTGGTCTTCAAGTTCCATTGCTGAGAAAATCAACTGTTGAGCCAACTCGATCTTGCCAACATTCTTGCCTCCGCTGTCAGGCGTCATGCCCCCAATGATGATCTCGCCGTGGTGTTCGGGTTGCCCGAGCGGCCGCCACGAACCAACGACATGAACGACGCCCGCGTCATCAACGAATCGCACTCCGTATGTTCCACCGTCCATGACGTAATATGATTGTACGGATTCAGGTTTGATTGGCAATTGAATGGTCGTGCCAGCCAGATCGAGCGTCCCTGGCATTTGCACGCTAATTCGTCGTGGGGCGGTGATACGAGCGTCCCAGAGCTTTGGGGCGAACACGATGGCCAGAGCTGATAGCGTTATGACAACGAACACCCTCCGTAAAGTGAACTGGAACAAACGAGGCGCCCCATTCGCTTCGTGCTCGTCCGTTCTCTGCTTCGGACCGAGTCGAATGGCGAAGGTCAGATGCGTCAGAAACCCAAGTGCGAAAATGGCGATTGACAGAAGCCCCATCGCGGCAAGTGCAATGGCGATGCCAACTGGCAGCAGGGGCAAAGGGCAAAGAAGCAACGCAGCAATCCCAGTCCAGAATGTGGTGCGAGTTGCGACTAGTGCTGCTATTGCGATGCGACGCTGTGTTTCGGACGGACTACGCCGGGGCTTCGCCCGCGAACGCCGCCATTTGCCTACCGTGAAACCGAGTGCCGCGCCGAAGAACGCTCCGCAGAAGGCAAACCAGAACAGGTGGTCAAGACCGTATGGCAAAGATCCAGTTCCAGAAAGATCATGCCAGTCCTCGACTCTGAAATCGACCACGTAGATGCCAACGATCTCCGAGGCGATTGCTGCTGCGAGGGCGGCAACCAGCGGCGCGGTTCCCAACTTGCTTCTCCTGAGAAGAAACGAAATACACGCTCCAATCACGACTCCGATGACCAAGGTCGAGGCGACAACATACCAACCGCCATGGATCAAAAGCCACACCGCTCCTGCTAGGAGAGTAATCAGCAAAAACAACGTTCGGAGAGTGAACTGCGTCATGCAAGAAGTCGCGCAACGGGTTTGTATGGCCGTTACCGCCCGTGCCGAAGCAAAATGAGAACAACCGAATCGCCACCACCCCCATTATTCCACACCGGCGGCTGGATGGGAAACGGATTTCTATGGCCTTCACGCTTGCCGAAGCCGTATACTTCAAGCGTTTTCGCCTGCGAATCGGTACGGCGATGGTGCCGCCTGAAGCCATTAGCTCAAGGTCGGCAGTACTGAATGGTCCCTGCCGTTGGCCTTCGATGGTTTAGATGCCATTGCTTGGCCCTTTCCGCATCGGGTGGACTAGTTGAGAATCCGACAGTTCGGCAGTGCCTGCTTGAGCTTCTCGATGCCTTCGTCAGTCACCTGCGAGCCGCTAAGGCTGAGCATGCGAAGACCTTTCATATTCTCAAGACGCTCCAAGCCGGCATCAGAAACCAAATCGAACTGCCCCGCATTCTTCGGTGTCTCGGGCAATCCAAGTAGCCTGCGTCGCCATCCGGCCATCTCCGGATCGTCGTTGGGAGGCACGAAACCCGTTGCGGTCGTCAACACAATCGCATCGCAGCGGCCATCGAAGCCTGTCAGATCACGCAGGGCGAAAGGGACTTTGCCAGCGGGCAGTTTCACTGTCCCGCCATTCTGCCAATTCCATTCGGCCCCCTCGGTGCCAAAAGTCGTTTCCAGCGTTTTCACCCTCACCCAGCTCTCCCCTCAAGAGAGAGGAGCGTTGAAATGCGCTATTTTGTCTTGACGGTACTGATGAGCGATCGTGGGATACGGATCTTCTCATCCACACCGACGATCAGATTCGATTTGATGACGCCTGATGTCTCGCGCAGGTGAATGCCGTATCGCATTTCTTCGGCAAGTTCGCGGCAAATCAGGTTGGACGTGATCAGCACGTTCTCGACACCGTTGCGACAGTGGATTCCTGATTGGTGAGTGATATCGTTCGCCGAGCCATCCGTTTCGAAACTGCTGCCACAGTCGATGATGTTGTTGCCGTAGACGTTGACGTTCTTTATGCCGTAGCCAATCAACAGGCCGGTGCCGTCGATCTGACGGATCGTGTTGTGGGCGATGATGCCATTTTCGCAACCGTGAACACAGTCCATTCCGAACTCGCCTCCACCCGACAGATCGTTGCCGCTCATCGTGAATCCGGATACTGATCGCAGAGCAATCATATCGCCTGCCGCGCCGTTCTTTCGACCTGCCACCCAAGACTTGCCGTTGCCGATCAACGTGTTGCCCGTAATCGTTATCCGGAATTGCTGCGGTGTGTCTGTCTTCTCTGTCGAAATGAAATGCCCGCCCTGCACGTCCGACCGGAAACTGCCCATGTGATTGTTGACGATTCGAATATCGGAACAGCCCTCTCGGACGTCGATACCTTGAATCGTTAGATCGCTTATCACACAAGAGTCGATCGTGACATTCCGACAGTTTTTCAAGCGGACCGCAACACCGACGTCGTTGAAGAAGCAGCGGCGAATCGTAACGTTCTGCCGGTTTTCCAACTGAATGGAAACGCCCGCGAAATGCTCGAACGTTTTGCCTTCGATTGACTCCTGGCCAATGCACGAGCCGGAAAGGACCAGTACCAATAGAACGACTCGTATCATCATTGTCTTTCTCCCTGTTCCGCTTCCGTCGTGTCGCCGTTGAGCAATGGCAATGGCGTCATTGAAGTCGGTGAGCGCATCACAAACCGAGCACTTGGTCCATCCACTTGGCGATTCCGGCAAGTCGCCTTCGGTCGCCACCTTTGACTTCGGCCGTCGCCCAGCCGGAGAACTGCGCTCGGTCTAGCTCGTCTCGAACGTTCGCCCAATGTACTTCTCCGCCGTCTGTTCCGATCGCGGTTTTGGACCTCAGTTTCGGATCGCCGAACTCGGGATGACCGCGGTCTTTGATGTCCAGCTTGACGATGCGCTTGCCCAGCACGCGAGCCCAATATTCGGGAGACTGCTTTGTCCAGGTGATCGTGTTTCCCACGTCGAAGTACGAGCCCACCATGGGTGAATCGCAGAGGTCGATGAATCGAGCCATTTCTTCAGCCGTTTTCAGGAACGTTGCACGCACGTTTTCGATGAGCAAACGAACCTGGTGCTTTTCCGCATAGGGGACCGCCGAACCGATCACCTGCTGCCAGTGACGAAAGTTCTCATCATAGGATCGCTTCTCGTCTTCAGAGGCGACGATCAGGACAGATGTTCCGCCGTAGAGCCGTGCCAGATCGGTTGCCTCACGGATGTCTGGATTGCTCGAGTTGATGATCCCGTGGACTGGAAATCCGGTCGCCTCGATCGCTTCGGCCACCTCGCGCCGGTCCACTTTGTCCGCAGTGCGAATTTCTACCCCGTCGAACCCGACGTCTCTCAGCAACTTGAGCTTGTCAACGACGCTCAAGTCTTCCATGACCATGTGAAACTTGACCGCCTTCTTGATCTTCCCCGACAACGGACCGCTCGAAGCCGCTGCTACCGAGACCGAGCCAACACATGCAGCCACGCCGACTTGTAGGAATTCCCGCCGTTGCATGACCAATCGCTCCTTTACTCGTCGCCGTAGAACGGATGACCAATTCACGCCGCTCTCGCATACTCCGGCGAGTGCGGTTGCGGGACTCTCGATCCTGCCGCTCGCCCTACAGCCGTTTGATGGCGATGTTGCGGAACATGACCGGATCTCGATGCCCAGCGAAGCCGAAATGTCCGCTCGTGCGGTCTTTTCCCGGATGGGGGCGATCTTTCATGTATTCGGTGACTTGACTCACATCCGCATCCACGATGACGGTGCCGTTCAGTTCGACGGTAATGGTCGAGCCTCGCACGGTCACTTCTTGATAGTTCCACTGCCCTACGGGCCGCAGGTATCCGCGTTGGGCGGGGACGATGCCGTAAACCGAACCGTGAAACTGGCGCGGATCGAGTTTGGCGTACTTCTCCGCGGTATTGTCGATCACCTGTAATTCGGTCATGCCGTCGTACGAGGCCCGTCCAGTGCCCGGATAACGAATGGCCAGTCCGTTATTGCCGCCTGGGGGTAATTTGAATTCCAGCCGCACGATGAAGTCTTCGTACTGCTCCTCGGTAAACAAAACGCCGCCCTTTCCGGGTCGGCAGACGATCGAGCCATCACGGACTTCGTAGTTCTCCACGGCGCCAGTCCAGCCAGTCAGATCACGGCCGTTGAAAATCGGCTGGAATCCCTGTGCGGTGTCATCGCCACGCAGTCGTCGATTCGCCTCGTCGGTTGGTATTTCCCGCAGGTTGATATTGCGCCAACGGATCTCACCGCCATGCGTCTGCAAATGGATCGGACCCCTCGGTCGTAACGGAGTGAGACGCTCGCGGTCCCAGTAGTTCTCCATGATCGCATTGTCAACGACCAACTTGTCATTCAACAACACGGTCGTACGGCTGCCGATTTGGGTGATGCGAAACTGATTCCATTCTCCAAACGGCTTGTCGGCCAGGAGCGACGGCAATTGGCCGGGCGCGTCGGCGCTATTGTTGTGCAGTCCCCCTGAGCCTTTGTTTGCGCCGCGATCCCATTTGCCGCCTGCTTCGGTGTAGTCCCATATCTGGACTTGCGGCGTACCGCGCAGATAGATACCGCTGTCCGCTTTGGCTACCGTCTTGTACTCGATATGAAGTTCGATGTCCCCGAACTCGTCTTCAGTGGTTGCATAGGGACCGTGACCGTCATTCACCAGCTCGCCATTTTCCACCCGCCAATGTGCAAGAAAGTCCTCTTGCTGTCCGGTGATCGCCTGCTCGCGTTCTTCCGCCGGCGCCTTCGTTGTCTGGTGTGGATTGTTACCATGCCACTCGTCCAGGCTCTTGCCATCAAACAGCGCTCGAAACCCTTCGGGAGGATTCGGTTCGCCCGCCTTCAGGACACCGGCAATGAAGAACCCGCCAAGCGCGAGCAGGATTGCGAAACGAAAGGGTAGGCGTGTCAGGGTGAATCTCATAGTCTGAACCTCTGGGTGTGGCGGCGCTGTGAGCGCCTTTGTTAGGGGTGGGTGAAGCCGATTCGCAGGTCGTCCGCTACTCGCAGTGCAGAAGATATTCTGACTTGCACCATGGATCCGTGCAAGCTTCTCCGTTCGATCCTCGGGAACTGTGGAAACCGACTGTTCCCAACGCACGCTTTGGCTTATACGATGTTGTCAACTCCGAGAAGGAAGAAAACGAACGTGGCAGGAAAAGCAACATGAAAGCGAGATCATCTTCGGACAGTGGGGAGAAAGCGACCGCTTGCTCAAACAGACGCCGTTTCCTCGAATCGGCCGTCGGCGCGGGTGTGGCCTTGAGCGCAGCAGCCGGCGCGGCGGCTTTCGGCCAACCGCCAGCCAAAGCCGGCACGGTGCGCGTTGGGGTGATCGGCACCGACGGGCATACGGGCGTTGTCCTTGGGAGTATCCCTCGTCTTCCAGGAGTGGAACTGACCGCTTTCGCCAAGAGCCGGCCGGACGACGATGTATTCGGCCTAAAGCGAAACAAGGCGTTTACTGAGAAGACTCGCGTCTTCGATCAATTCGAGCGCATGCTGGACGAAGTGGAGTTGGACGTGGTGGGGGTCTTTCTCCCTTACTATCGCAATGCCGAAGCGTCGATTGCCGCCGCACGAAAGGGAATCCACGTGGTTTCCGAGAAGCCCGTGGCCACGACCTTGGCCGATCTGGCGGCCCTGAAACAAGCGGTAAGCAAATCGAAGGTCCGTCTCACATCGCTGATGAACATGCGCTGCTTCCCGCCGTACCGCGCGGCCCGAAAGGCAGTCAGCGACGGCCTGATCGGCGAACCGATTCTGCTGACGTCACAGAAGTCGTACCGATTCGGAGCCGCAAGACCCTGGTTCTACAAAGATCTTGAGACCTACGGCGGGACTATCCCGTGGGCCGGGATCCACGCCATCGACTATATGAGATGGGTCTCCGGCCGCGAGTACGTTCGGGTGTCGGCCTGGCACGGCAACAAAGATCATCCGGACTACCCTGGTTTCCAGGACCACGCCGGCGTGCTCTTCAAGCTGGACAACGGCGGCACCGCTATGGCCAATCTCGACTACCTCCGCCCCGCAACCGCGCCCACCCACGGTGACGACCGGCTGCGGATTGCCGGAAGCGAAGGCGTGTTGGAGGTCGTGGGGACTGAAGGCCGGGTGCATGTGATCACAGCGGCCGACGGGCCACGGGAACTCGAACTCACTGAGAAAGTCGACTTCTTCCCCGACTTCCTGGCCGAGCTTGCCGGCCAAGGCGAACACCTCATTAGCCAGGAAGATGCGTTCCGCTTGACCGAGGTTTGCCTAAAGGCGCGCAACGCCGCCGAGACCGGGCAATGGACTGACGTCTGATTACGCCACCCACGCCGGCACCGCGTACTGCATTCTTGCTCTGGCGGCAAGTGGCGAGGACGAGTGAAACGAGAAGGACAGACGCTTGTCGCTGCGATTTGTTTTGCGTTTGAAGCAAGCCTACTCGCCTTCGCAGGGTTCGATACGCATCTTTTCACCTACTTTTCCAGTGCCTTCATTGAGGTGGCAAACTGCCGGCCTAAGTCGATGTAGGTCGCGGTGTCGTAGTGCCATGCGTCGCAGAATTTGTATCCGTTAGGGCTGGCGACAAGATTGGCGTTGTCGTCCTTCTCGGCAAATGCGGCCTGTGCTGCCTGAACGATCTGGCCGTAGTCCATCATTTTTCCGTCGGCATCCCGGCCACTGTCGGCAACGCGGCCGATGACCACTGGCAGTTTGGCGGCCGCAGCGGAGTCCTTCCCAACAAGGACGCGGCGGATGTGATCCGTGACGTTCTTCAAATTGGCTTCGTATCGCTTGGCCACCGGCTCGGTAAAGGCATCGCTTTCCCCCTGCATCCAGACGATGCCGGTCGGTACAAGTCGATCTTCCGTGCCGTCGCCGTCGATGTCGCGCACGGCGAGCGCGTTGCGAACCGTGGCTAGGAAGTGGTCGTATTGGTTCACGCCCTCGCCGTCGCCCTGGCCGCCCTTGAACGCGGGCTCCCAACAACCGAAACTCTTAGCGTTGGGTGCTTCGACGTCGATCGACGTACCGCCGCGCGAGTATTTGATGATCGCAACTTTTGTATGCGGATCGAGTTTGCGGAGGTGGCGGCCGAACGTCAGTTCGGGCCCGAAACGATCGGAGAGCTGGTTCGTCGTCCCGTCGCTACGGAATCCAACGCCGTATCCCGGCTGCAGAGGAGCCCAGCACCCGCGCCCGTCCGGCGCCACACCGTCTTTAGCGCGATTGCCGTGAAAGATCATCACGCCCTCGACTTCGCCCGCGAGTTCAGCGGGAAGTTGTTTGACGTATCCGTAGCC
>CAZUAH010000297.1:6717-16659 GCA_964617665.1 uncultured Pirellulaceae bacterium | reverse complement strand
ACACGCCGGACGACAAGGGCGAGATCGTTGTGCCCTTCAGCAATTCGCCGACGCGCCAGTCGATCATTCTGTCGCACGGCGATTACTGCTCGCTCGATTCGTTCCAGCATCAAGCCGAGAACTACTCGCTAGTGGCCGGCATCTATGTGGATCGCGAATCGTTGCTGCAGAGGAAGAAAACAAATGTGGTTGTTCGGCCACAGCTCTATCTGAACGGGACGCCCGTGACGTTGTCCGTGCTGGAAGACGTGCGCCTGGCAATCACGTCGACGGACCACGACGGCGTATCGACGACCAAGGAGGTGGCTGACTTCGAGCTGTTCGAGGATCGCGAATCCACCTACGAGTTCCAGACGCCTCAGCGATTATCCAGCATCAGCTTTGCACTCAATGCGAAAGTCCAGAACCTCAGCCAGAACAAGAAAATCGACTTGTCGGTCAGCGAGTCGTTCGCATTGAACGAAATCGACCGCACGGAAAAGGTCGAGGATTTGCATTTGGCCGCTGTGGACGGCCGATACGTGCTTGAATTGCTCGGCAAGACCGGCGAGCCCAAAACGGATCGCCCCGTCCGATTGTCGCTGAAGCACCGTGATTTCAGCGAGGCCAAACAAGTGATGCTCAAGACTGATGCACAAGGCCGCGTTCTCTTGGGAGCGTTGGCCGACATCGTTTCCGTCACGGCCACCGGGCCCGAGGACACGTCGCACGCGTGGACGCTCGGTCGCGATCGGCACACCGGCCGCCAGCAGTTGCATGGCCGAGAGGACGTATCGCTGGTGGTGCCATACACTGGCAAATCCGACAAGCCCTTGCGCGGGGAACTATCGCTGCTGGAGCTGCGCGGCAACACGTTCGTGGCCGACCGGTTCGACGCCATTTCTATCGACGGCGGCCTGTTACGCATCGCCGACTTGCAGCGAGGCGACTACGACTTGTGGCTAAAGCGACCAAACCGGCGAATCCGGCTGCGCGTGGCTGCCGGTCAGCACGGCGAAGGCTACGTGCTGGGTGAGAATCGGCAGTTGGAGGTGCGAGGCGACCGGCCACTACAAATCGCTGCCGCTGAGTTGGGCGAAGATGCCGTGACGATCCGTCTGCAGAACGCGACCGAGTTTGCCCGCGTCCATGTGTTTGCTTCTCGATACAATCCGGCCTTCTCAGCCTACGCCCACTTCAGCCGGGTACGCGACGCCGAGTCGGCTTGGGTGATCCCCAAGAAACTGAGCTCCTTGTACGTCGCGGGCCGATCCCTGGGAGACGAATACAGTTACATCATCGACCGCAAGTACGCCAAACGGTATCCCGGCAACATGCTGCGGCGCCCCAGCCTGCTGTTGAACCCGTGGGCCGTTCGCAGCACGGAAACGTCCAAGCAGAAGGCGAAACCTGGTGCAGATTATGCGCGAACAAGCGATGACGAGACCGCGGCTGAAGGACGCGCCAAAGCGGAGGGTGCCGACGCGGCTGGGCGTGGCGACTTCGCGAATCTAGATTTCTTGGCCGAAGCGTCGGCCGTATTGACGAATCTGGTAGTGGATGAGAAGGGGGTACTTTCGATTCCGCGCGAAGCACTGGGCGCACACCAGCACCTGCACATCGTGGCTGTCGATCCGCGATCGACCGCCTACCGATCGGTGTCGCTGCCGGAGGTGGAAGCCGAGCCGAACGACCTGCGTCTGGCCAGTGCCCTTGATCCGCAGAAGCACTACGCCCAACAGAAGCAGATCACGGTGGTCGACGGCAAACAGGAGTTCGTGCTTGGCGACATCACAAGTTCGAGGTTCGAGACGTACGACAGTCTGGGCAAGGTCTACTCGCTGTACGTCACGCTCAGCGGCAATGCCACTCTGGTCGAATTTGGCTTCTTGACAGGCTGGCCGGACTTGAAGCCTGAAGAGAAGCGGGCCAAGTACTCCAAATGCGCGTGCCACGAACTGAGCTTCTTCTTGTACAAGAAGGATCCCGAGTTCTTCCGCACGGTGGTGCTGCCGTATCTGGAGAACAAGAAAGACAAGCAGTTTCTGGACCACTGGTTGCTGGGCGACGACCTGAGGATCTATCTTGAGCCCTGGAACTACGCGCAGTTGAACATCGTCGAGCGGACCTTGCTGTCCGAACGTGTCGCTGTTGATCGCCAGAACACATCGCGCCATGTGAGTGACTTGTTCGACTTGTTGCCACCCAACATCGACCGCTTCAACTTCTTGTTCAACACGGCCGTGAAAGGTAGTGCATTGGACACGGACGATGGCTTCGGAATTGCCAAGGAACAAGAGAAGCTCGCGGAAGTCGAGAACCGATTGGAGAAACTGAGTCTTTCCCGCAGGACACGGGGCCTAGGCGATTCTCGACCGGCCGGCGGGGCTCGAACAGCGGACCCAGCCGACGCGCCCATGGTGCCCGCTGCACGAGAGGTGCCGGCCGTTGAGCTAGCCGTGGAGGAGTCGACGGAAGTGAATACGAGAGCGATCCGCGCGCGT
Source organism: uncultured Pirellulaceae bacterium (assembly GCA_964617665.1). Classification (GTDB taxonomy): domain Bacteria; phylum Planctomycetota; class Planctomycetia; order Pirellulales; family Pirellulaceae; genus JADHUC01. Next base: position 14,176 of record CAZUAH010000297.1, on the reverse strand, counting down.
CGAGAATTGGCGTCCAAAGCCAGGGGAGAGGCCGAAGACGGCAAATTGGCTTTCTTTGGCAAGGTGGCGGATCGGGCTGGCCTGGTACGTCAGTATTACCAGAAGCTGGACAAGACGCAGGAATGGGCCGAAAACAACTACTACCACCTGCCCATCGAGAAGCAAACGGCCGACCTGATCACCGTCAATGCGTTCTGGCGAGATTACGCGGAGCGCGACGCCAAAGAGGGCGCCCCGTTCCGCTCGAACAACTTCGCGGAAGCGTCACGCAACTTCCCGGAAATGATGTTTGCCCTGGCCGTTTTGGACTTGCCTTTCAAGGCGGAAGAACACGACACGGCGTTTGACAAGGCGAAGATGACCCTGACGACCGGCTCGCCGATCGTCGTCTTTCACGAGGAGATCAAGCCCGCCGAGGCAGTCGTCGAACGGACGCCGATCCTGGTCAGCCAAAACTTCTTCCGGAATGGCGACCGCTACCACCATGTGGACGGCGAACGGCTGGACAAGTTCGTCACGGACGAATTCTTGATCCACACGGTCTATGGCTGCCAGGTCGTGGTGACCAATCCCACTTCGTCGCGCCAGAAGCTGGACGTGCTGCTGCAAGTGCCGCTGGGCGCGATCCCCGTGATGAACGGACAATTCACGCGCAGCGTCCATATTAACCTGGAGCCGTACAACACACAGACGCTGGAATACCACTTCTACTTCCCCGGCGCAGGCGAATTCCCGCACTACCCCGTCCACGTGGCCAAGAATGGAAAACTGCTGGCCAACGCCGAGCCGTTCACGTTGAACGTGGTAGAAAAGCTCAGCAAGATCGACCGCGAATCCTGGGATTACGTCTCGCAACACGGATCCGACGACGACGTGCTGAAGTACCTCCAGCAGAACAACCTGCACCGCACCAAGCTGGACCGGATCGCCTTCCGCATGAAGGACAAGGCGTACTTCGGAAAAGTGACCCAGCTTCTGGCTCGTCGCCACGCTTACGATCAGACGCTATGGTCGTACGGGATCAAGCACAACGAGCCGGCGGCCGTGAGCCAGTACCTACAGCACGTCGGCGGTTTTGTGAACCAGTGCGGCAGTTACATCGATAGCCCGCTATTGACGATCGACCCCGTGGCGCGCAAGGCGTACCAGCATCTGGATTATCGGCCGCTGGTCAACGCTCGCGCGCACGCTCTTGGCAAGCGCCGGCAGATCCTGAACGACCGTTTCCACGCACAGTATCACCGGTTGATGAAGATCTTGAGCTATCGCCGTGAATTGGGCGACGCAGAATTGATGGCGGTGGTCTACTACTTGCTGTTGCAGGACCGTGTCGAAGAGGCACTGGACTTCTTCGGTCGGGTCAACGCGGACAAACTCGCTACGCGTTTGCAGCACGACTACTTCACGGCGTATTTGGACTTCTATAGCGACGAGCCTAAACAAGCCCGGGCTATTGCCGGGAAATACGCCGACCACCCAGTAGATCGCTGGCGCGATGCGTTCGCTGCGATTGCCGCTCAGTTGGACGAGATCGAAGGCGAATCGACCGAAGTGATCGACGAGGAGGATCGCAACGAAGTCCAGGCCGGGCTTGCTGCCACCGAGTCTAGTTTCGAGTTCGACGTCGAATCGAAACAGGTCACCGTGAACTATCAGAACCTGGACGAGATTGGCGTGAACTACTACCTGATGGACATCGAATTGCTGTTCAGTCGCAATCCGTTCGTGCAGCAGTACTCCGGCCAGTTTTCGCACATCCGGCCGAATGCGACGCAAACGGTCAAGTTGCCCGAAGACAAAGCCTCGCATGTGTTTGCGCTTCCCGAGGATCTTCGCAGCAGCAACGTGTTGGTCGAGATCACCGGCGGCGGGCAGACGAAATCGAAGGCGTACTACTCGAATTCGTTGTCGGTCCAAGTGATCGAGAACTACGGCCAAGTGCGCGTCACACATAGCGACACGGGTGCTATGCTGGCAAAGGTGTACGTCAAAGCCTATGCCCGGATGAAGGACGGCAGCGTCCGGTTCTACAAAGACGGATACACCGATCTACGCGGCCGGTTCGACTACACGTCGCTGAACACAAACGACCTGGACTTCGTCGATCAGTTCTCACTACTGATCCTAAGCGATGAATACGGAGCCGTCGTCCGCGCAGCGGACCCGCCCAAGCGCTAAACGGAAACCAGAAGTGTCCACTGCTTAGGTGCCTGGGGTCGAGCCGCGAGAAACGAGCGGTGAGCCCCCAGGTTAGAGCCTGCTGGGGGCTCGCTGCCGCTCGACCCCAGGCACTCACTCTCTGCACCGTCCAACCATGCAACCTTCTTCTTTCCTGAGATGTCTTGAGCAGTGGCGCGCTGTTACAATGAGCCGAACCTCGTGCAAATCGCCCTGTACACATACAGGTTGGCCAGAGAAAGGTAGTTAGATGCCATCGGACACAATCTTGTACCTGAGCCGGAAGGATGTCGAGGCGGTGGGGCTTTCCATGCCGGAGATCATCAATGCGTTGGAAAGCATGTTCAAGGAGAAGGGCGAGGGGCGCGTCGAGATGCCGCCTAAACCTGGGATCCACACTCGCCCAGATGCGTTCATCCACGCCATGCCTGCGTACATACGCAGTCTCGAATCGGCAGGAATAAAATGGGTTTCTGGCTACCCGGATAATCAGAAGAAAGGACTTCCCTACATAAGCGGTCTGCTCATCCTAAACGACCCCGAAACAGGCTTCCCCATCTCCGTGATGGATGCAACATGGATCACGGCACAACGTACTGGTGCCGCAACCGCCGTGGCAGCGAAATACCTGGCTCGCGAAGATAGTTCAAGCGTTGGCATTCTGGCCTGCGGGGTCCAGGGCCGCAGCAATCTCGAAGCATTGGCATGCTTGTTCCAGATCAAGAAGGTGAAGGCATTTGATATCGACGCCGAAACGACCGAGAGATTCGCAACTGAGATGGCCGAGGTTGTGCAGACAGACATCGAAATCGTAAAGGATCCTAGGGAAGCCGTCGTCGGTATGGATCTCGTCGTCACCAGCGGTCCAATACTGAAGGACCCGGCCCCTGTGATCGAAGCCGGATGGCTGGCCGAAGGGGCGTATGCCAGCCCCGTGGATTTTGATTCATACTGGCAGGGAGACGCACTCAGACAAGCCGACAAGCTGGCGACCGACGACAGGAAACAGATGGAATACTATCGCAAAACCGGCTATTTCAAAGACACGCCACAGCCCTACGCCGACCTGGGCGAGATTGTCGCAGGCAAGAAACCGGGAAGAGAGAGCCCCAACGAGCGTACCATCTGCATCAATCTTGGTCTTGCTCTGGACGACATGGCCACAGCAATACTGATCTACGACAGAGCCAAGGAAGAGGGCATCGGAACTCAACTCCCCCTATGACCTCAGCCGTCTACGGTTATCATCGTCCACCTTTCACCGTTGACCTTCCTGACCGCACGCCGATTCTGCAATAGAACCAATACGCGATACTGCCGGCAACCATACATGAGGAGCGAAAAGCATGAATCGTAGGTCTACTGGTCCACCATCAGCCATACTCGCGTTTATCACGTTAGCAGCAGGGGCCACCATCGAGCAGACGTCGGCGGGCGTGGACGGACAGCAGGACACGGTGTACGAGAACCGAGTGGACGTGCATGTGACCGAGCCACAACTCACGCCGCGTCCCGAACCGTTGCGCGACTTTCCGGTTGAGCAGGTGCTGGACGTCACCGACTTCGGTGCGGTGCCAGACGACGAAGCAAACGATGTAGCCGGCATTCGCGCCGCGATGAAACAGGCTACCGAGACGAAGATACCCACCGAAGTCCGCTTTCCCAAGGGGCGGTACTACCTGGACGCCGACATCGAGACGGACGAGTACGCCAAAGTCACCAACAATGCCCTGGCCATGGCACGGGCCCAGCACGTTATCCTGAACGGCAATGGTTCCGAAATCATCATTCGTACTCCGCCAACGGGCTTCCTAGCTCTTTACGCATGCAAAGACGTCATCGTGCGCGACTTCGTAGTTGACTGGGATCCGCCGCCCTTCGCCCAGGGATTTGTGCGCGCCGTAGATCGCGATGAGGGCACGTTCGACTTTGAAGTGGAGCCCGGCTTCATACCGATGGATCATCCGCTTTGGCAGCGTCCAAATCGCAAGGGCTACGACTCGATCCGCTGGGGCATGCTCAAGGACCCAAGCATCCCCGGCCGTATGAAACGCGACGCGCCCAACGTCTACTTCTGCGACAAGTGGGACAAGATAGACGACCGCAAATTCCGGATGGAACTTCGGAACGCGCGACAGGCCGTGCACTTCAGCATCGGCGATCGATACGTTCACGTGGACCGTAACGGTGGTGGGCTCATCCTCTGCCCAGGATGCGAACGAGTCACGTTCCAGCGCATTACGAACTACACAAGTCCCGGGCTCGATTACGGCGGTGGAGGCACGAAAGAAATCGCTGTTTTGGACTGCAAGGTGCTCATCAAGCCGGGCCGCTGGCACACGTCCAACGCCGACGGTCTGCACTTCCCCATGAGCCGACCGGCACCCTGGATCGAGGGCTGCACTCTCGAAGGCATGGCCGATGACGGGGCCAACTTCTATTCGAAGGGCGCCTTCTGCACCAAGATCATCTCTGACACGGAGTTTGGGCTGACGCTGCACGTGCCGATGGAGGTGGGGGCACATGTGCTCGTCTTCGATCCTAAGCCTGGACGGAAACTTGGCGCCGCGAAGGTCACGGCAGTCCAACGCGAAAGGGGCACACAGCGTGTGAAGCTCGATCGTCCAATCCCCGGCGTCAGGACCGGCACCGAGAAGACGGACCCGCAATTCTTCAACCTGGACTGTGCCGGCGGATTCGTCTTCCGCAACAACACCTTCCGCAATATCCGTCGATTTGGCATTCTGATCGATTCACGTGACGGGCTGATCGAGAACAACAGGTTCGAGGCCACAAGTTCCAACGGCGTGATCATACACAACGATCCTGATTGGCCCGAGGGTTTCGCTACCGGCAACGTCATCATCCGCGGGAACACATTCGATACGTGCAACGTGGAACGAACCTACCGCTCGGATACGACGGCGTCGATCTCGATCCATACGAGTCGCTTAGGCTGGCAACCGGCGCCCTACCGAGGCATCGCCGATATCCTCATCGAGGACAACGAGTTTGTGAACTGGCGCAATCAGGCCATCAGCATCGGCTGCACTGAGAACGCCATCGTCCGCAACAATCGCCTCGTGGCAGGTGCCGACGCACCAGATCTGGCAGACGGCAAGCCCCATGTGCCGATCCGCGTCTTCAACTCAACGAGGATTTCCGTGCGTGGGAATCACATCGAAGACAGTCGCGAGCTTGTCCCGGGCGCGATCGAGGTAACAAAGGACTGCGACGCAGTGGACGTTCGAGACAACACGCGTGCGCCGGTAACGACACCAGAACGATAGGTTGAAGTTCGATAATGAACAGACTCCACATCTTCAATCGTGCATCGTCTTCTACGGCACGTCGGGAATGACGGGCGCAGCGATCTGAGGCAGCGATTGGGGTGCCAGCTCTTTGTCTCCGATCAGATACCGAAGCATCAGATAGTCTACGAGATCGTGATAGGCGTGTCCGGCGTTCGTTGTACACCCGCGCGCGTAGTCGGTCAGAAAGGCTTCGGTGCGCTCTGCTCCGCGTTTCTCGAAGATGCGAACGGCCGCTTTCTCTACGTCTGTTTGCACGTCCAGGAACCGCTCCTCTGCAGGCTCCATAACACGCCGAATGCCTCCGATTGCGTCCTGGTATCTCAGGCGGTTCGCCAAGTTTTGAACCAGGCGGAAGTTCCATTGAGGTTGTTTCCTGTCAATGTGAGTGAAATCCGCTGGATGGTCCCACGTATCAGGCAAGTCCGTTACACCTGCGTAAACGGGCACAAAGCAACTGGTATTGGCCGGGCCATAGGCGAACCACAGGCAGTTGCCGATTGGGTCCGGCAACGACTCTCGCAATTGTGCGATGATTACGTATCCGCTGGTGGGCGTGCAAATGGCGCGTTCCGGCTGGACGTCGAGCAACTCGAAAATCTCGCTGGAGCCCCAGGGACGCGCGAGCGGACTTTTCTGTGCCTTGACTTTGAAGGCCGGGTTTTCTGTCAGATCGAACGGAGTGCCTTCGTAGCCGTCACGCATGATGGTCATCAACGTCGGGACTGCGATCGGCTTGTCCGGCTTCACGGAAAACGGATACCGGTCCATTGCGGGATCGCCAGTTGCCTTCAGTGCCAGGGACGGTGCGGCCAGACTCAGGGCCCTCCATTCGCGCAAAGAATTGTATTTGCTCCCCGGGCCACCATAGACCTCGTACCACACGAACGGCTTTTCCGGATTCCAGAATCCCAGATCCTTTGCCAGGGAGAAGATGTTGCTGGACGCCATGAAGTGGTCCGAGTCGTCCAAGTTCACTTCTCCAATGCGGCTGCGGTTCGCACTGCATCCAACCTCACCATCGGGTATCCGTTGAGCACACCAAACGCCCCCTGGTTTCCCGCTGTCGGGCGTCCAATCCTCTCCAGGGCCGAAAATCTCCATGAGCCATATTTCATTCTCGTCTGCAATCGGCAGCGCGACTCCGGCCTTCGGAGCCCGATAATACAGGAATCCGTACTTCTCAATCATCGAGCCAATAACCTTGATCGCCTCGCGGGCCGTCTTGGCCCTCAGCAGGCCGTTCGCAATCAGCGACGTGGTCCAGTGGTTGCTGTTGGGTCCCACAACGCCTTTGTCGCACGCCAAGCCGGATCGCATCGGCAGGAACTCGATGGCGATGCTTAGGCCATGCTCGTTCAGTCCGCCGGTAGTCATACTTTCCAAGTTCCCTGCCAGGATGATGCTGCGATAAGTCTCGGTCGTCGGAAGAGAACCGACCAGGTCGTACCCTTTCTTGACGTTCGCCTGATACTCTTCGTAGGTCTTAGGCCTGGGCACGTTCCAATACATAGGCAGCTTTGTACCCGATGGATAAGTCCGCGCGGGCATGACGTAGATCAGCCCCATCACGTCGCCATCACAGGAACTGGCCATCAACACGGAACCGTCTGCTGTGGCCCGTTTGCCAACCATCACCGTTGTGCATGCGGCAACTGGTAGAGAGGTACTCCACACCACACAGAGGGCTAGCAACAGGGCCACGAAGCCCACAGCGATCGCAAGACGGTGCACGAACATTGTTCCCTCCATCCAAATAGACAAAAGCAATAGAGAAAGCCTACCAGACGATCTGACGCCATCAACAAGGCGACGGAGAAAGAAGGACGTTTTCATCAATCGGCCGCACTGGCCTCTGCTTCCACTAACTCGCGTTGCCGGGGATAATGGCTCGAAGGCACTGCGAATCGGGTTGTTGCCGGTCTCCCGCCCCCGCCACAACAGCCCCCCCGCGGTCTCCCCCCCAAACC
>CAZUAH010000297.1:0-6707 GCA_964617665.1 uncultured Pirellulaceae bacterium | reverse complement strand
ATGGGGTCTACGCCACTCCTAATCGGGTTGTGGCGGGTCGCCGTACCGAGCCGAAACTGCCGACCGGAGGTCTCCGCCGCATCCCCGTGACGAGCGACGGTGCGGTCAGAGACCCGCGCAGAGCGTTTTCGCAATCAGAGTGAATGGATCTCGTGTTCGAAATCTGTTCTGTCGAGGATACAGCGATGAATGCACCACGCTCAAAGAACGCCGCGTTTTCGGATCGGTTGTTGAAATACGCGATGCTGTCGATAGGGGTCGCCATCTGTCTTGTCGTCTTCATCGTCTTGTATCGAATCGAAGCCGCTGACAGGAAAACAAGGGCGTGCGAAGACAATCTGAAGCGAATCGGCGCCGCCCTGCATCAGTACCACGACCGCTACCGCTCCTTCCCGCCAGCGTACGTGGTGAACGATCAGGGAAAACGTATGCACAGTTGGCGCGTATTGTTGCTGCCCTTTCTGGGGCACTCCGAGCTGTACAGGCAATACCGGTTCGACGAACCGTGGGACAGCGCGCACAACCGCAAACTACTGAAACAAATGCCGGCCGTGTACGGCTGCCCTGCAGACAAGAAACGCCCCGCGGGAACCACGAACTATGTCGCCATCGTCGGGCCGCAAACGGTCTGGCCCGAGCACTGCGCAGTCAGCTACTCTCACATCACTGACGGAACCAGCAACACGCTTCAGCTGGTCGAGACCGTGGACGCCGGTATCAAATGGCTCGAACCGCGCGATCTGAGTCACGAGGACCTGAAAAGCGGAAGTTACCAATCCAAGTCGCGTCTTTGGCAACAGCACGCCGAGGGTATGCCGATACTCATGGTGGATGGAAGCGTCGTACACATCACCAGGACGACGGATGTGGAAATTGTAGGGCGATTATGTACTCCAGCTGGAGGGCTTCCCTTCCCAGGTGTGCCATGGGACTTGCCAGTTGCCGACACGCAAGAAATCCAAACCGTACCTCGGCCCGCGAGCGAACTGGCGCGAACGGATGTGGTGCCCCATCTTAACTCGGCCATCGTTGCCGGCCGCAATCTCGTCTATTGCGCCGCCTTTCAGATTGCCTGGGATCGGTTGCGGGACGATGTCGTCGAGGCGCCCATTGAGTTGTCGGGAGCACAGGACCTGGCTCGTCAACTGAACAATCAGCCATTTCCACGGGAAAGCCTTGACGAGCGTGCCTACGTGGCGTTGGCCGGCTTTGTATCGGACGGCATCCTGGAGCGAATCCGGTCGCAGATGGCAGAGAGGTTTCCATCAGTGAAGCCAAGGCTCGTGCCACGCAAGGAGAAGGCTGCGATCGTGGCGTACGCCTACCTGCAGAAACGACTTCCGTTCGTAGTGGATTTCGACCGTCTGAAGCAGCCGATGCGATTTCGCGCGGTAGATACGGAAGCCGCAGTCGCCGGTTTTGGAATCGAGGATTTCGCCAGTCATGCTCCCCGCGAGAAGTGCTTGCGGGCGCAAGTCACCGTGTTGGATTACGTCAGTGATGATGATTTCATTGTTCAACTAATGAGCCGCAAGGATGACATCGTGCTGGCCAAATTCCCGCGGTCTGAGACCCTCGCGCAGGCCCTGACGTTGGCCAGAAGGCGAATTCGTCAACCGATGGGGCGCGACGTCGAGAAGCGGCTGGATTATGAAGAGCCACTGACCGTTCCCGTGATCTCCCTGTTCGTCGAACGCGAGTATACAGAACTGGTGGGGCAGTCACTGTTGAATCCGGGATTTGCCACTCTGGAAATTGATGCCGCCACGCAACTGATACGCTTTCAATTGGACGAATCAGGTGCCATTCTCGAAGCAGAGGCTCGGTCGGTACTCCTCAATGGCGACGAGCCCCCGCCACAGCCGCGGCGATTCGTGTTCGACCAACCGTTCTTGATCTACCTGCAAGAGCGCAAAGCCAAGCAGCCCTACTTTGTCATGTGGGTGGAAAACCCGGAAGTACTTGTCCGGGAGGAAGAAACCGTGGGGAAGGAGTGAGTTCTCTCTAAGGATCTGCTATTGGTCTTATGATTTTGCCCCCACATGATTCTGCCTGCTCTTCTCCGGGCAAAATGATTGGTGGGCAAAATCATGGGAGCTCAGTGGCGGCGAAGCAGGCACCGTATTCGCCCCAACAGTTTGCGCCCACAACTCGTTCGGCTGTGACGGATCCTGCAGAGCGTACGGCGTGGCTTCTCGGTCGGCGCAATGTCCGGACTGATCGGTTCACCGATGCCATAAACGTGACTCTTTGCTCGGACGATCAGCAGGCCATTCGAGACGGCTGGGGTCGCCATGCAGATCTCGTCCATTCGGTTCGTCGCCAGCATCTCGAATGTCGGGCCGGCTTTGACGACGTATACGTCACCCTCCTCGCTGGTGAAGTACAACCGGCCGTCGGCTGCAACGGGTGACGCAGTGAAGCCAGTGCTTCCTTGACCGAGCCGCTCGCGGTAGAGACGTTCTCCCGTCCGTGCCTCGTAACAGCTCAGTACCCCGTTGCCCTTGCAGGCGTAAAGATATTCGCCGTATACAATCGGTGTCTGCATATAGATGCCGTCTCGTTCGTTGTACCACGCGATGTGATCTCCGAATTCATCGTTGTCGGCCGGCGTCACGTCGCCGGTCGCGCCGAGGCGGATCGCGCGCAATGGCTTGCTTCGACCGTGTGCGCTGCTCAGGAAAATCAAACCGTGTGCCACGATCGGCGTGGGCACTGGAATATCCCCGCCGCGGCCCAGTCTCCATAACTCCTTGCCGCTCCACGGATCATAACCACCAGCATGTTTGTATCCATTGACAATCAGTTCCGTACGGTCGCCACCTTCGGAGATCGTCGGCGTACTCCACGTCGGCACATCCTGTCGCGGAGCCCGCCATAACTCCCGGCCATCGCTGACGTTGAATGCCGCGACAAACGAATCCTTCTGCACGTCGCACTGAACGATCACCATGCCGTCAAAGATGATCGGCGAACTGCCAAATCCCCACTGAGCATCTGGAGCGACGTAGAAACCGGAATCGAGCACGCCAAGGTCTTTCTTCCACAAAAGACTCCCACGCATGTCGTAGCAGTACAAGCCTTCCGAGCCCAGAAAGACGACTACATGGACGCCATCCGTCGCCGGGGTCGAGTTGGCGTGTGTCGCCTTGGTGTGACGCTTGATCTTGGGCACACCTTCGTGCAACGCTCTTTTCCAGAGAATCCTGCCGTCGTGCTTGGAGAGGCAATAGAGCTGCCAGGATTGGGTGTCCTCGTCTTCCACCGGTGCGATGTCGCCGTATAGCCCAACGCGTAGCCGAGGATCCGGATCGCTGCCAACCGCAGTGACAACGAACACGCAGTCTCCTGATATCACCGGGCTGGCATGTCCAAGTCCGGGAATCGTTGTCTTCCATAGGATATTGTCGCCGGACTCGACATCCCAAGACACAGGAGGATTCTGGCCGTCTGCCACCCCAACCGCGTACCTTCCGCGAAACTGTGGCCAGTCACCCGCGGAAAGGCGGTCATCGGCCAGTGTGGTCATCGGCAAAGCGATGCCCAGACAAACCGACGCGAGAAAACGCCAACCGATCACCGATGTTCCTCCTCGCATGTGACACAAGCGAACTGCTGTAGCCTCCAGCTTAATTTGCGCTCCCGACGATTGCCAACTTTGTCTTATTCGAGCTGCCCAGAATAGTCGAGAAGAACACGCCGGAGATCGGAGAAAGCCTCACGGCTCGACGTAAACCTCCAGCCAGATCGCTTTCTGGTCGCTGCCGGCGGTAACGCGTACGTCGACTTCGTTGTATCCGCGCTGCATTGCGTCGTACGGCGCCTCGAACTGCGTCATTCGCTGGGCCAGATCTGCCACGTGGAATACGCGGTGGGGATCGTGTGCGTAGGATTTGTGGGTATCCGGCTTGGCCACGTCTTCGATCGGCTTGCATTCGGTGCCGTTCAGACGGACGGCCAACTTGGCTTCTGCCACTCCGGGAAAATTGTCCAGGCCAACACGGACGACCACTCGCCCGTTGGTCGGTTTGGGGCCTGTGTAGAGGCGGAACTGAGCGGATTTGCCCTGCGTTATGTTGGCGGGCAGTTGCTTGGGATTGGGCTGGTTGGGTGCCGGCGGGTCGTGGAAGGTAAGCACGTGCCGGCGTGGGCCTTCGAGTGCGGGCTGCAGACGGCCAGCGATCTTGAGCAAGTCTGCGTGTTCGTTCCATCTAGCGGTGCTGCCGTCGGGCTCCTTCCGAGTATGGCCAAAGTCCGAGGCGTTGAAATGATTGAACAGATAGACCAAGTCGGCTCCGCGATCGAGCATGGCGGTTGTGAATCCGCGTTGCGTTTCCACATCGTCGGACATCAGTCGGCCGCCCGGAGTGCCTTGCAGCCATAGATCTGTTCCGGCGGCCAGCAGGACCTTGTCGGCATCCGGACCGATCAACTCTCGCCAGCGCTCGATGGGGATGGCCGTGTCGGAAGGTCGCCACACTGAGGCCAGGATCAAAACGTCGACCCAGCCTTCGCGAGCCCAAGCGACACCGTCCATGCCTAGCCCCTGAGCAAACTCAGGAACCGCGGGAATGCGGGCGGCGATTTTGACCGGATGCCCGCGTTTGGCTGCGACCTGTTGGGCAAGCTGGCGAGCGCGTCGCATAAAGTCGTTCAGGTGCTCGCGGCCTTGTTGCTCCTGGCCTGACTTGAAATGCTGGGGAAATCGCATCCAGTCCAACTCGATGCCGTCGCAGTCGTATCGGTCCATCAGCTCCGCGACCAAGGCGAGGTAGTGGTCGCGCACTTGCTTGTGTGCAAAGTCGTAGCCGCTGCGCTCGGCTCGGCGCAGTTCCGGGTGCTGCTGCCAGAGCTTACTGGTCTTGTTCGCGTCGTCGATGTAGTGCGTGTCGTTCATGCGCATGGACATCCAAGGCGACACGCCACGTTCGCGGCAACGCGTCACGCACACCGCAAACGGATCGACTCCTTTCTTGTGCACCAACCAGTGTCCCCGCGGCCAGCCCGTGACGTTGGTGTCCGGATCATCGACGTCCCAATACGTGTCCCACACCTCACTGGGGCACGCGGCTCGCATGTAACAGACGTTCAGAAACAGATACGGCACATCTGCTTCGGCGTAGTAGTCGACCATCTTGCGATAGGCCTCGGTGATCTCCTCGGCCGAATGCGTGCCGTCGATGCTGAACGGTGGTACCAAGCAACCGACCACCCCGTCCGCCGCCAGATTGACAATTGGTCCGAGTCCGCGCTTCGATGCTTCAGGCGATGCTGCGTCTGCGAACTCCACCGTCGCCTGGCCTAACGCGATCACAGCAGCCACCAAGGTCGCCAGACTCAGGCGTTTTTCGCTCTTCATTGTCATCCTCCGGCGCGCATCGGCGAGGCTATTCTCCTGAAAGGCGTCCGGCGACCCAGCGGATGCCTTGAGCCATCAGTCTCCGAAAACTCTCGTTTTTCCATGCTCTGGCGTCATGACCGCTTTGGTAGCCGAAGACTCGAGCCTTGCCATACTTGTGAACCCACGCGATCTGTTTGTCGCTGCGCGGATGGTCACCGGTGACCAAAACATGGATGCCGTCGCAAAAGGTCTGAGCGTTGTACGGTTCGTCTTCGATCACGAAGTCGGCCATGCCTTTCGTGATGGCGTGGTTGGGATCTTCGATGTGAATCTTCACCTTTCCAAAACCCGTCCCGCTTCGTGGGACCTGGACGCCGTTTCGCTCGCCCGGTGCGAGCCAGAACTTGCCGCCGGCGATCTTCTCGAACTCCGGCCAACCTTGACAATTGGCCAATGCGTGATGCCAAACCACGAGGCCGACACCCTTGTCGAGCAACTTGAGGAAGTTCTGTTTTTGAGTATCGGTGATGCCACTGGTAAGGTTGTACATGACGATCACGTCGTAGCCGAAATCGCTGATGTCGTCGAAGACCGTGTACGGGCCGCCTTTCCAGACCTCGGACGCGATATCGTCGAAGCTGCTCCATAGTTCTTCAAACCCACGCTGGTCATAGCCGTGACCGCCAACCAGAATGACCACCTTGGTCTTCTGGCCAGCCTTTGGTTCTGCTTCTCCCTCGGCAGCCTGGACTGTTACTGGCAGCAGTAAACAGACGACTCCAGCCAGGAGCACTTTGACAACGGATCTGTGGACCATGGTTTGTTTCCCTTCCTGTCAATGGACATGTTGCGCGTCTCGACGATGCGAACTACAGCTTTCGCAATCTTCACATTCTCGCTGACTGGCAGTCGCCTCGCAATGCTTCCGGCGATCCGAAATCACTTGAGATGATCGCTATACCAGCTCTACCACGATCGAGCGAAGTGGAAGTTGATATCAGGGCGCGTCGGAATCGCACCCCACGCTCCTAACGCCTCGGTGCAGATGTGGGGCCGACGTCGAATTGGTCAACGCCGAGCGGGAGCGCACCAACGTCTGGTCGTCCAGTATCCGACTCTCGCATCGTGTCGGGCCAACCGTCCTCCAATTCGATGCCGGCGTCAACGGCGGGACTGTCGCGGCGGAGACGCGCGTCCAACGGAAGCCGCCAATCGGCGCTGATCCGAACGAATCTCGCGTCAGCAATCAAGTCGTTGGCGGCCCAACCCGGCGGATAGTGGCGTTTGCTCGCTTCAAAATCATTGGATTGCTGAAAGGCGGCCAGTGATTCGTCAATCGTTTCCGATCCATCTTCCAGCGTCCAGT
>CAZUAH010000296.1:2282-16874 GCA_964617665.1 uncultured Pirellulaceae bacterium | reverse complement strand
ACGCCCCCAAAATACCAGGCAAGTCAACAATGGTTCTGGTGTCCGCTCACGTTTCGCTGGCCATGGGGAATCGGGCGAATGCCCCGCAGGATCCCTGTATCTAAGATAATCGGGCCAACCGACACCAAAGGGATTCAGCGACGATTCCGGTATAGAGATGGATCCACGATGGCGGCCATCGCATCGATGTCGAGTTTGCCGCCAAGAAAGCCGCTCACCTGGATGACTTCGTCACGGGGTTCGCGAATCATTCTGTTGTAGTCCACGAACAGAGTCTCGAAGTTGAGTTGCCCTTTGAGCCAATGTTCGACCTTGTCTAGTTCCTTCCGGAACATCTGAATTACGGTCGCGTCGTCGATCGGTTTCGCATTTTCGCCTTTGCGCTGCAGCATGATGTTTTGAGAAGCGACGACTTCATCCAACGACCGCTTCATAAAGATAACTCGATAGCTGAACGGCTCCGGCAGATCGTAAAGGAGCCGGTACACCAGTTTGACCGCCTTGCCGCCGGCATCGTCAAGGAACGAAGCGTCTTCGCCGATCTTTTTCGCCCGTTCAAATTCGAAGTACCCATTGGGATTATCTGCGTCTGCCTGACGAATGCCGTCCGTCACGACCGGAATACCACCTGCCGCGAGCATTCGCATCATCATCGAGGTCCCAGTCCGCGGCAGTCCTGAGACGATAACAATGGGCTGTCTGTCACTCATATCCCAACCTCAGGTGGACGGTGGCGAGGCTCTTTTACAGGGCATGGCTCTCCGCTAGAGACACGCCGTAGTAATCCAGAAGCGCGCCACGGGCGTAATATAGCTTGCTGATGGCCCGATTGTATTCGATCAGCGAGCGATGATAAGCGCTCTCGGCTCGCGTTGTCCTCTGCCGCGCGTCCAGCAAGTCATCCAGTGAAATCCGCCCCGCGTCGTAGTTCTTCTGAACCGAGTCCATTTGATCGGCCGCCGCTCTGTGACGGTTGGAGCTGGCGCGGATCATTTCATAGGCTCGCTCTAGCTCGGCAAACGCATCGGCTACTTCGCGCGATACTTGCCGTTCCGCATCGCGCAAGATCGCCTTCTCGCGAGCCACGTTCAATTCCGCCTGCCGCACGGCCGTGTGCCCCAATCGGTTGCCGATAGGGCGTTCCATCTGCAGACCCAGTGTCCAATCCTGCAAATCGCCCCTACCCAGATCGCCGAAAGCGCTGCCATTGGGCACGTCCGAGCTGCCGAACAAGTCGTCACCGAAACCACGCCAGCGATACTGGCCTACGAAATCGACTCTCGGCCGTAGGAAGTTGCGAGCAGCGATCAATTCCAACTCGCGACGTTGAACCGTCATTCTCTGCTTGCGAAGCTCCGTGCGGCGACAGAGGGCGTCGTGCAGGCACGCGTTCCATTCGAATAGAGACCTTGCCGAGGATGGTTCGTCGGTCGGACGAATCAGCCGCTGGTCCTCGGCAGGCAGACCAAGCAGCAATCGCAGACGACGATCGACTGGATACAGACCGCTAGTGGTTGTCATGTACTGCCCACTCAGTCTGTTGCCGCCCAACGCGTCCAGTACCATCGAGTGATACAGATGAAACTCCTCGCGAACCCTCGCTTCTTCCTCCGGGCTGGCACGTCCGATGTCTAGCCTCCGTTGCACCGTTTGCCATGTCCGGTAGGCCGCCTCGCGACCTGCCTTCTTGGCTGCGAAGTCCTGATAAGCGAAGTGGCATTCCCAGTAGGTCTGTTCGACTTCGAGTACCAGATTCCGAACAGCCGCCTCGAATTCGGTCACGCTGATGTCCGTGTCAATTCGCGCAATCAATACGCCGTTGTACAGCCCGGGCCGCGACCGAGGGCCCGCGATCTGATTGAACTCGCGGCCGCTTCCCTGCAGCAGTGGATGGCGAAGTTCTGCTTCGAAGTACGTATCGTAGTAACTTGGAAACGTATTCAGCGGCAAGTTGTTTCGATCGTAGTCCGTAACGTTGCGCAACGAGAACTGTGTCCCAGCAGTCGCGCGCTTGCTCAATTCGGCTTGAAAGCGCGCCCTGTTCTGCGCAAAGCCCGTCGTCCGCCCACCACCCAAGATCGCATTATTGAAGGTGCGTTCGTTGCGTTCCCACAATATGTTCGTATCGAACTGCGCATCAAATTCACTCAATGCGGCATCCGGGCCGAACAGTGGATCCGTGGAACGGATTGCGGGATCGTAGATCGTCTTGACGTCGGCTCCTGCAGCGACAACCCGTCCCCCGACATTCCGTATGACCTCGCTGTTGGCCAGGGCAATGCGAATGGCCTCGTCGAGCCCAAGTGGCAGGAACTCGATCGCATCGGGTTCACGGATGCTGCGCGGTGGCGCCGACGATTGGATATGCGGCGAAGCGGGCGCGCTCGCGTCCGGGTACTCAGTTGCGGCAATAACGCTCTGGATGTGGCCCGGCGCGCTGTCAAAGACAATCTCCGGTTGCGAACGGCAACCGAACCCCAGCATGGCCACGAGCAGCCAAGGAGTGCACAGGTTCGTCAGCGCTTTCCGCATGGGACGTTTCTCACACGAATGTGGGAAGAATGGTCCGGCCCCGACACAAACAAGAGAGTGCGCGCAGACCACAACCCAAATACCTACTTAGGTTGCATCGGACGGCACACATAGTGGAGAGCAACAGGAGTAGATATGGCCGGACGACCCTCAAATGCGCCACTTCGCGAGAAACAGCAACGGTCGTAGCAGTTCGGCCAAGTTGCGGGCCGCTATTTGGCGGCTACCTGCGATTCTTTGCGATAGTCCTGAAAGCCAACGGCCTGGAAGTCGACCATGTGGCTCGAGGCCTTCTTGATTCTCTCGCGATCCTTGGGGGAAAGCTGCCAACTGGCAATGTGATGGCTACGCATGACCAGTTTTCTTCCGACCACCCGCATCTTCGGTGTCACCGTCAGTTCCACTTCTTTCGGGATCCAACCTTCTTTGGCGATCGCTTCGTTCAGCTTCAGGCGCGCAAACGGCGGCAAGCTCCCCGGACGCGTCGCATTCAGTCGGGCATACCAATCGGCGAAACTCCGGTATGCCGACGCGGCCGCTTCGCTGCTTGGCGACACACCTTTCGCCCGATACGTCATCAAACTGCCGGACAAAGTCACCCGGTCGTTCTTTGGATCGTTTTCCTGCTGAAACTGCGGATTGGCCGCAAACGCGAACACGCCGCCGGTTTCGGTCGCGTGAGCCTTCAATGCCGAAGTGAACTCGACGAGTTCCTGAGTGGTTAGTGTGGTTTTCACCTTGCGTCGACAGTCCAGCAGCACGAATCGTCCGCGATCCCGGTCGAATACCGTGATTTCCTCGGGCCCTACCAGCGGAAAATCGTACACCCGGCCGTTAGTGAATAGAGTCACGTTTTCGGCAATCGGGTTCTTTTGACTGCCCACGAATACATCCGTGTCTACCCGAAACTCGTCGGCGCGAGCCACGCACGTAAGCGCACAGAGCGGCAACAGCCAAGCCACTGGTCGAACGCAAATGGAACGCATTGCTAGCATCCTTACTGACGTATGCGGGGTGTGTTGCGGGAAGTTGATGGCGAAAGAGTACCGCAAAACCCTTGCGGAGGTCCATCTCAACTCGATAGAAGCGACATGGCAGCAGAAGTGAGGTTAGCCAGCCCCAGTCCTACCCGATAGAGCATCGCGTAGAGGGTCATCATCTTTGTCGCAGAACCCCAAGTGCAGATGCCGGCGCCAGCCTTCGGCATATTTGAAGCCTCCGGACATGCTACCGACCTCTTCGTCCAACTCGCGAAGTGCTTGAAGATAAGAGTCCAATCCTTGGCTTGCGTCGAGCCACTCTTTCTGGCTCTTGTGATGTGCCAGCATCTCGACCTTGCGATCGATTACACCGGTCGTGTCCACGTAGAAGTCGGGGACCACGACTTGTCGTAGCGGATCGCGATTGCCGTACGGTTGTGCGTGGTAGACCGTCACCTTCTGTTCGATCGGTGCCCGATGCGGTTCCACGGGATAATTGGGCATCCCGCGCGAAAACGCAGCGGTTACCGCTAGTCGACAGGCGTTCACATGATCTTCCATGTAGTCGCTGGGCGAATGCGTCAGGAGGATCTCCGGAGCGACCTCGCGCACCACGGACGCGACCCTGGCCAACAGCGGTTTTTCGTAGAGGATGTCCAAATCGTCGCAGATGCTCTCGTGGAAAACGGCCCCGATGCTCTCGGCTGCCGCCTCTGCCTCGCCTCGACGGATCCCAGCAATCGTTTGGGCGTCGTGTTCAATGCTCCCGCACGATCCATTCGCCACGTTCATGCAATGGATTTCGTACCCAACGTCCCGAAGCAGCAAAAGCGTCCCGGACATTAGGAATTCGATGTCATCGGGGTGGGCGGCAATGGCAAAGGCGGTCTTCATAATGAAGGATCCTGGCGGTATCAGCGAGAGAAATCGAGGGCCTATTCTACAGAAAGCCGCGTGACCAAAGCAATTGTCCCAATTGACCTTACGCGTTTGCGACGATAAACTTTGGGATTCTTTGGTACGTTAGAGGTCGGTATGGGCCGGCCCATCTGGCTACCATCCCCTTTTTGTGAAAATGGGCGAAGGTCGAGAACCTGTGGCGGGATGTGCCCGTCATTGCCCGCACTTGAATCTACAGGAGAAGCATGTGGCGGATTCATCAATTGTAAAGGAGCTGATCGAATCAGGAGTCCATTTTGGGCATCGAGCTAGTCGCTGGAACCCCAAGATGGCGCCGTACATCTACGCTCGAAAGAAGACTATTCACATCATCGACATTCGGGAGACGATTCGCGGCCTGTTGCGGGCCAAGAAGTATCTGACGCGCGTAGCTGCAGGCGGCAGTCTTATTCTGTTCGTTGGCACAAAACGTCAGGCGAGTGATGTGATTGAACGCGAGGCCGCTCGCTGCGGAATGCCGTTCGTCAGCGAGCGATGGCTAGGCGGCTGCTTGACCAACTTCCGTACGGTGCGCAGTCGGCTGGGACGACTGGAGGAGTTGGAGAAGCTGCGATCCGGCGAGGAACTCTCGATGTACTCCAAGAAGATGCAGTCGGCCCTCAATCGTGAATACCGCAAAATGTACCGCAACTTGAACGGTATTCGGATGATGAACCGTTTGCCGGAATGCGTGGTCGTGATCGACCCGAAAAAGGAAAAGAACGCGATCCGCGAAAGCCGGAAGCTTGGAATCACGACCGTGGCTCTGATCGACAGCGACTGCGACCCCGACTCCATCGATCTGCCGATTCCCGGGAACGACGATGGGATTCGGTCGATCGAAGTGATCGTCAAGCAGTTGGCCGATGCCGTTCTGCAAGGCAAGACAACCGTGGCAGCGCAGAGCGAAGGAGCCGACACGCCAGCGAGCGCGACCGCCAGCGAACAACCGGCCAAGGCCGATGCGGTGCCAGCCGAGTGATTCCTCGGCAAAATGCTCTTTGTCACGAACTACGCGGGCCGCAGTGTGTCATATCTGCGGTTCGTTTCAGCGCTGCGAATCAGCGTTTTGGATAGAAACAGGCTTACATCAAACCGAGTGGAGAATTTGGGAGACTGACCATGGCGGGTATCACTGCCGCTGACGTAAAGGCACTTCGTGAGAAGACAGGACTACCGTTGATGGAATGCAAGAAAGCACTAGGTGAGTGTGACGGCGACCAAGAGGCCGCAGTCAGCTGGCTCCGCGAACGAGGCGCGAAAGTGCTGGAGAAACGCTCCGACCGAGTGACGGCTTACGGTCGTTTCGGCATCTTTGCCAGCTTCGATCCCGGCGTTGGCGCCATGGTGGAACTGCAGTGCGAAAGCGTTCCGGTCACACAGAACGAAGAGTTCATTCAACTGGCAAACGATTTGGCTCAACAGTTGGCAACGGGGCCAGGCGCCGAGACAGCCGATGAATTGCTCGGCCAACCCTCACCTAGCAAAGAGGGAATGACGTTGGGTGAGCAGAAGGACGAGTTGTTCAACCGCATCCGCGAGGTATTCAACGTCGGGCGACTGGTTCGGATCGATGGGCCATGCGGCGCGTATAGCCACAACGCGACCACCATCGCGGGGGTGCTTCTAGAGGTGGAAGGCGGTGCTCCGGACGTCGCCAAGGACGTATGCATGCACGTCGCGGCCATGCGGCCCGCGGCGCTCAAGACCGAAGAACTCGATCCCGCGGAAGTGGACAAAGAGCGGACGATTCTACGCGAAGCCGCTTTGCAGGAAGGAAAACCTGAGAACATCGTAGACAAGATGGTCGAAGGCCGCCTTCGCAACTTCTACGCCGAACGCGTGCTGCTGGAGCAGCCGTTCGTCAAGGGCGACAAGGAGTCGGTCGGGCAGTTTGCACAGAACAGTGGCATGGCCATAAAACAGTTCATCCACTGGGAGCTTACCCAGGGATAACAATCGGGCGTGAAAACGAGCCTCGGGGAGAACTCCGGGGCTCTTTCCATATTGACGGGGAACCACACCCGACAGTACTGGGGTCCCAAAAGAAGGAGCGCAGCGAAATGGATGCCGCAGACACGTCCGAACAAGCCGACAACCAACCGAATGCGCCCTTTAAACGCGTCATTCTTAAACTCTCGGGCGAGAGCTTCACCCATGGCGACGAACGCGGCATCCAAATGGGAGACGTCGTCCAGATCGCCCGCGAGATCCAGCAGGCGCAACAAACCGGCTGCCAAACGGCTGTCGTGATTGGCGGGGGCAACATCTTGCGCGGTGCCCAGTTCAAAGAGAGCAATGTCAGCATTCGCGAAGCCACAGCCCACTACATGGGCATGCTGGCAACGGTGATCAATGGCTTGGCGTTGCGGGACGCTCTAGAATCGCTTGAATGTGAAGTACGGCTGATGTCGGCGATTCGCATGGACAAGGTGTGTGAAACGTTCATTCAGCGCCGCGCCCAGCGTCATTTGGAAAAGGGACGTGTGATCATTTTGGCAGCCGGTACCGGAGGGCCGTTTCTGACGACGGACACGGCGGCCGCGCTGCGTGCTTCGGAATTGGAGGCCGAAGCGCTGCTGAAGGCGACAAAGGTCCGGGGCGTTTATAGTGAGGACCCAGAGGAAAATCCCCACGCCACGTTCTATCCACAACTAGACTGCACCGAAGTATTGGAACGCGGCTTGGGCGTCATCGACGCCACGGCGATTGCCCACTGCAGGGCCCACGGCGTTCCGGTGGTGGTGTTTAATTACCGCGAGGCAGGAAACATCCTGCGCGCGGTCAAGGGCGAGAAGATAGGTACGAGGATCAAACCGAAATAGCTTCAGATCGAGGGTTCAGCCATGACATCCGAGGAAGTACTCTTTGATGCCGAAGAACGCATGGAGAAAGCGGTTGTTGTCCTGAAGACCAGCCTGACGGGCATACGAACGGGGCGTGCCAATCCCGGCTTGGTCGATTCATTGCGGGTCGACGCATACGGCTCGACATGCCCGCTTAAGCAGTTGGCGGCGGTTGGTGCCCCGGAACCCACGCAGATCGTAATCCGGCCTTACGATCCCGGGACCATCAAAGACATTGAAAAGGCCATCGTGGCCAGCGATCTTGGGTACAACCCGCAAAACGACGGACGTCTTATTCGTATCAACATCCCGGCGCTTTCCGGCGAGGTGCGTCGCAAAATGGTTGGCCGCGTCAAGGAATTGGCCGAAGAGGCCAAAATCTCGATTCGCAGCATCCGCCGCGACGCCAACAAGGCTTGCGACCAAGCCGAGAAGGCCAAGGAAATGAGCGAGGACGAACGAGACGACACGAAGAAGGAAATCCAGGATCTCACCAAGACGTTCGAGGACCAGGTCTCCGGCATGGCGAAGGCCAAAGAAACCGAAGTACTGGAAGAAGATTGATGGATCGCATCTTCAGATTCGCCGTGCCTTTGGTGCTTCTTTCCGGCGGCCTTGCCAATGCGGCCGAAGTGAACGTGGCGGAAAAGCTCCTCGCCAAGCCGCACGTCCTGATCATTGCCCATCGAGGCGACAGCCAACGATTCCCCGAAAACACGTTGCCTGCCTTTGCGAGCGCGGTGAAGACGGGCGCGGACTTGGTCGAATTGGACTATCGCCACACGGCCGACGGCCTTCCGATCGTCATCCATGACGATACTCTTGATCGAACGACAAATGCAGTCCGAATCTATGGCCGAACCAAGATACCCATCGCCGGGACGCGGGCGCGGGAATTCGAGCAACTGGATGCAGGCTCCTGGTTCAAGCCCCGCTTCGCCGATATTCGCGTTCCTACGCTTGAACAGGCCCTGGACGTTATCCAACAAGGTTCCGTAACGCTGATCGAGCGCAAGAGTGGCGACGCAGCGACTTGTGTGCGTCTACTGTCCGAAAAACGTTTGCTCGACAGTGTGGTCGTCCAGTCTTTCGACTGGAAGTACGCAGCAGATTGCCATCGACTTGCGCCGCGTCTTGTCCTTGCGGCGCTCGGCAGCAAGGAGCTGACGGCTAACAAGCTGGATGATGCACAACAGACCGGCGCCAAAATCATTGCCTGGAATCAGAAATACATCGGCCGGCAGCAGATCGACGCCATTCACCGACGCGGTCTTAAAGCGTGGGTGTACACCGTGAATGAAGCCAAACGTGCTCGTGAACTCGTCGGTTGGGGCATTGATGGCATCATTACCGACGTTCCCGCCACGATGCTGAAAGTGGCCGGTCGCTCGAAATCTGCCGGCGAATAGCGGGCATCCCGAGCAGATTTTCAATCGACGACAGGCTTGAAAAGCGCGCACACCGCGACCAGAATGAAGGCCGGTGTCGATTAAAACACTCAACACGGGAGACATGAAACATGAAGACGATTCTTGCCGTTACCGTAATGGGAATCCTGTTCGCCACAACCACTCAATCTCAGGCCGCCGATCCACAATTGGCGCACGCCGTCTACTTCAAGCTGAAGGAGGATTCCGCCGACGCGAAGGAGCAACTGGTCAAAGCCTGCAAGGAATTCCTCTCCGATCACGAAGGAACCGTCTATTTCGCTGCCGGCGTTTTGGCCGAAGATTTGACTCGTGACGTGAATGACTGCGATTTTGACGTCTTCCTCATGGTTGTCTTCAAAGACAGAGCCGCCCATGACAAGTATCAGACCGATCCACGGCATTTGAAGTTCGTCGAGGAGTTCAAAGAGACATGGGACAACGTCCGCGTATTCGACTCGTATCTCGCCCCGGCGAGCCCCTCGGCTCGTCCCAACGAACGAACTCAACGTATTCCGTTGCCGGACCCGGCGGCCTCCTTTGCCGGGCTGATTCGCTGCAAAGTCGTCGAAAAACGCGAGGGGCAAGCCGTGGTAACGGTCGGACGCGTGCTGCGAAAGTGGAGGACCAACCGAGCAGAAGACGCTGAATCTCTGGTTGGCAATCGTGTATTGGTCGCTGGCGGTCAGTCAGACGCAAGCAAGCGATTCGTCGCCAAACTCGAGGTTGGAGAGACCGTCGAACTGGACGTCGCCCACAAATCCGGCGACGTTCTATCGGTCCTGGAACTGTTGCCAGAACAACGCGAGCGAGTAGCCAAGTAGCCGCACGTACCATTCAAATCTCGATCATGGCCTTGATAACGCCGTCGCGGTAGTCGGCGTTCAAGGCAAACGCCTCCGGGCATTGCTCAAGCGGAAACCAGTGGGTAATGAGGCCCGTCAGGTCGAGCCCGCCGTGCGCCGCCAACCGGATGGCTCGCGGGTAGGCGTGCTTCATGCGACGGACCATTCGGATAGTCAGCCCTTTGCGCCGGGCCGTCGAGTGCCGCAGCGTGAGCTGGTCTTCCTCGTCAATCCCAACCACGATCAACCGCCCGCCGGGAGCGAGCATTTCGGCACCCTGCTGCACCGCTCCGCCGCCGGTGGTCGCCTCAATGACCACATCGACACCGCGTTGACTAGTAGCATCCAGAACTTCGCGAACGATGTCCGTGTCGCGACTGCAAAACGCTGCGCTCGCTCCGCATTTCGCGGCGTAGTCTGCTCGCCACGGCAACTGATCGGCCGCAAAGACAGGTCCGGCGTGCCCCATCGCTGTGAGTTGCAGTGTGCATAAGCCGATTGATCCCGTTCCGATTACCGCAAGGCTCTCGCCGACGCGCAGCTTGGCCAAATCCATCGCATGAATCGCAACGCCCAGTGGTTCCAGCATGGTGGCCGTCGCGGCACTCATGCCCTCGGGAACGGGGAAACAAGTATCCGCTGGCACGCGAATGTACGGTCGTAACGCCCCATCCGTAGGCCACAAACCGCAGAACTTGATCGTAGGGCAGAGATTCGGATCGCCGCGAAGGCACCATTCACACTTGCCGCAAGGTTGAGCGGGATCGACGGCAACACGAGCACCGCCTGCGAGCGGTCGCCCTTCTCCGTCGCTGGCCCGATCACCCACGCACTCAACAACGCCTGCGAACTCGTGTCCCATGACAATCGGTCCTTGGGGATCCTCGCCGCCCGTGCCGCCATGACGGAAAGCGTGCAGGTCCGATCCGCAGATCCCGACAACCTCAACGCGTACCAGCGCTTCGCCCGGAGCCGGTTCGCCGGGATGCGGCACACTGTCAATTCGCAAGTCGCCCGGACCATGCAGTCGAGCCGCTGGGATAAGCTGTCCTGTCATTCAGTTCTCCGCCCTGAATCGTTGTAGTACTGCCTGTTTGTCGTGTCCTCGTTTAACCCCGAGCCGGAAGGCGACGGTTGTCGAGAACGGCCCAACGCGCCACGATCGTCGCCTTCCGGCTCGGGGTTAAACGATGTATGCGTACATTTCAATTCGGTGGCCGCATACCAACGTCGCTGCCAGACTTCGGCTTGGGCAAAATCGCCACGTCGTGCGGCAGCCAGACCTCCATCCAGCCCGTTCCACGGTTGGCCCACGTGTAATACGGAATCGCTTTGATTGGCACGTCTTTCAGTTCGCCGTCGCTGGATACTGCCTTGGCCCGGCCCGACAGTGTTACTGCGCCGCCCAACACATCGGGCTCACGCATCAAGGTCAGCTCAATGTCTCTGGGGACAACGAACCGGTCCAGCTCCACTGCTTGATTGTCGTGGGCTTCCAGACAATACACGAACGGCCCACGCATAATGGCCAATCGTCCGGTCTGATCTTTGACCCGTTCGTCGCCCGGGATGACACGCGGGTTGAGCGGAAGACACAGTTTGACCACATCCTTGTTTTTCCAAAGCCGGTCGATTCTCCAATATCCCCAATCGCGTTCGCTCCCCGTCACAGGCCGGCCGTTCACGAATGCAATAGACCCCTCACACCAGCCGGGGATGCGTAACGACAAAACAAAGCGAATGGGCGAATCCAGCTTCAATGCGATCGTAGCGTTCTCACCCCACGGGTATTCCGTCGTCTGTGTCAGCCGTACCTCGGTGCCGTCAGGCAACACGTGTTGCATCTCGGAATCTACGAAGAGATTGACCTGAAGCCCGCGATCATCGCACGTGTAGATGTACTGGTTCAGTGATGCAAAGAGTCGATGTACGTTGGGCGGGCAACACGAACAGCCAAACCACCCTGAACGTGTGCCGTTTCGACCGGGCCGATTCGGATTGAATCGCAGCGGATTGGGATAGAAATACTCGGTGCCGGAAAGCGAAATCCCACTGAGCACGTTGTTGTATAGCGATCGTTCCATCTCGTCGGCGTATTTCGATTCTCTCGTTGCCAACAGCATCTTGTGGTTCCAGAACACCAGCGAGATCGCCGCGCACGTCTCGCAGTAGGCGGTCGCATGGGGCAGCTCGAACGCCTTCCCATAAGCCTCGCCATGGTTCGTCGAGCCGACGCCGCCGATGATGTACATCTTGCGGTCGTGCATGTCCGTCCACAGACGCTGGATCACCTGCCAGAGCTTCGAATCACCTGTCTCCAAATACAGATCCGTCGCGCCGGCACACAGCAATGTCTCCTGCACGGCGTGGCCCCAGATTTCGTTGAATTTCGGGCCGAAGAACTCGTATTCGTCCAGGGTCTGGCGGACAAAGTCCAGATACCGCGTGTCGCCAGTCGCACGATACAACTCGACCATCGCCAATTCGTGGTTCGGGTGCTCGTACTTCTGGTTCACAGGACCTCGGTAGAGGTCGTACGGCAAGTCGTTGGGGTCGGCGAAGGCGTCGATGATCAAATCGGCGAAACGCACGGCGCCGTCCAGCAGACGCCTATCCCCGGTGGCGTAATAGTGGGCAATCGCCGCCTGCGTGAAATGACCGAAATTGTAGAACTCGAAGCGGTTTCTCGGCTGGAAACGCTTTCGACCTTTCTCCTTGTTGATCGGGTTCTCGTAAAAAGTGTTCAGGTACCCGTCCGGCTGCTGCGCCGCAAGGATCGTGTCTGCCAACCGCTTGTGCAAACCGGCAATTGTGTCGCTCTCCGCGGCGTAATAGCCCATCGCCTCCAAGTGCTTGTAGACGAATTCGTTGTTGTTCGGCCCTCCGTTGTGCTTGTGAGCCACCTGTTCGGCAACGTAGCGAAAGTTGTCGATGAAACCGTGCTCTTCGAACTTCTTCAGGTAGTCGGGCACACCGACATCGCGTGACCGATCACGGATGGGCTTCCAAAATCCGCCTGTGATCTTGGTATCTCGCCACGTCGTGGGTCGGACCTTAGCGCACTGGTATGATCGCGGGCTATTGGACCGCGAATCGTCGCGTATCCTGCGGCCAGCTGCTTTCGACGAATGAACGACGAAGCCAAGCCCCAGAAGAAGTATGGCAACGAACCGCAAAGACACGACCTTTTCCCTCCACGCTCTTGTACGTCGAATGAATCACGTTCCCGCGTCCCAGTGTAGTCGACTCACGGCGTCTGCCGAAGGCGGCAGCGGAAACCGAATTCCGCTCGCGACCTGAAAACTATGTTACGCCTTCGAGCCGCAGTACCAAGAGCACCAACGAGGTGCTAGCACGCGTTCTCGCAAGCCCGGCACAAGAGATGCAGAATAGCGGGTTCGGTCCGATACTGGCAGAGTTCTGGGGGCGGGACGTCAGAAGTGATGAAATTGGACTTGTAACAATTTCAAAATCGGACCACATTGTTGCAGCTTTCCACACAACCTCTGCTCATCGAATCCAAGGAGGGAAACGATGATCACGCTCCAAAGCCTCGCGCTTTTGGCCGCCCTGTCTAACCCGGGCCAACCTGTCCTACTAGATTTCTATGCCGATTGGTGCGGCCCCTGCCGCACGATGGATCCAGTCGTCCGGAAGCTGATCTCGGAGGGCTATCCCGTTCGTAAGGTGAACATCGATCGCGAACAGCAACTCACCCGGAAATACCGCGTCCGTGGCGTTCCCACGTTCGTGATGACGGTTGGCGGTCAAGAGGTAGGTCGCGTTTCTGGACCAACCAGCTACTCGCAGCTTGTCGGCATGTTCCCAAAGACCAAGCCGGCCAGCATACAGCCGGTGGCCAACGACAGCCAAGTCATACCGGTGGCCCACGTGCCGCGGAATCCTGTTTCGTCGTCGGGCGTTGATCCACGATCCCGCGCAATGCACGCGACCGTCCGGCTGCGCATCGAGGACCCGAAGGGCAACTCGTTCGGCACGGGGACCATTATCGACATGCACGGCGACGAAGCGCTGATTGTCACCTGCGGACACATCTTTCGTGATTCGGGTGGTCGCGGAAAGATTATCGTGGACCTATTTGCTCCCGGCGCAAAAGGCCCCGTGTATGGACAATTGATTGGCTACAACCTGGAGGAAGACGTCGCGCTGGTCGCCATCCGGCCAAGCGTCAAAGTGGCCTCCGTCCCGGTGCCGCCCAAAACGTATCAGGTGCGCGTCGGCGATCGAGCGTTCTCTATCGGCTGCGATCACGGCAACAACCCTACGCTGCACGAGACCAGCGTGACCGCGATTAACAAGTACGTCATGCCGCCCAACATCGTGGCGGCCGGCGAGCCGGCAATTGGCCGCAGCGGTGGTGGTCTGTTTTCGGCAGACGGTCGATTGATCGGCGTATGTAACCTGGCCAGCCCAACCGATCGTGAAGGAATCTATGCCGCCCTCTCGTTGGTCCAAGACAACTTGGACAAGTCCGGGTTGACCGCAGTCTATGAAAGAAACGCGACGCAACTCGCCGCGACGCACACACCGCCGTCTCCACCCGCCACCGACCAGCACTCGTTGCGTCAACCGCCGTCGATGCCCAGGACGATGCCACGATCGCCGCTGGACGATCGGCAACTGGAACCGGTATCGCCGCTGGCCGCTGTGCCGCAAGAACCGCGAACATTTGATGAACGAGGCCCGATATCGGATGACACCGAGGTCATTTGCATCGTCCGTTCCAAGTCGAATCCCCAGGAACGCCCCCAAGTCATCTTCCTTGATCGGCCTCCCAGGGACCTGCTAAACCGATTGGCGATGGAATCGCGGAGCATGCGCAACGTAGAACCGGTCGTACTGGACACGTCCCCAGCCGACGCGTCGATCGCCACGCGTCCGCCGCGCACCTCGCTCGGCGACCATCCCGGCGAAACAGTCATTCGCGGCCAGTCAGGATACTAACTGCGTGTGGCAGTCGCGGCGGCGTGACTCCCGAGCAAGACTGACAATATGACGCTAC
>CAZUAH010000296.1:0-2182 GCA_964617665.1 uncultured Pirellulaceae bacterium | reverse complement strand
CGTGTGGCAGTCGCGGCGGCGTGACTCCCGAGCAAGACTGACAATATGACGCTACGGCGACCTGACGCGCGCTCTAACCGGGCTCGATTTCAAAGATGGCCTCGATCTCCACGGCAATATTCCCGGGCAGCGAACCCGCGCCGACGGCACTACGGGCTCCGACGCCGTTTTCCGGACCGAACACTTCCACCATCAAGTCGCTGAAACCGTTGATCACGGCAGGCTGAGATTCGAAATCAGGCGTACAGTTGACCAGCCCCAACGTTTTCACGACCCGCTTCACGCGCTCCAGGCTGCCCAGTTCCGCTCGCAACGTAGCCAGAATTGCCAAACCTGTTTGTCGGGCAGCGTCGTAGCCGCCCTGCTGATCTACATCCGTGCCAATTCGGCCTTGGATCAAAGAACCGTCTAATCTCACGGGGCCGTGGCCGGACGTGTATGCCATGCTGCCAACGACCAGCAACGGCCTGTAGACACCCATCGGCTTTGGTGCGGGAGGGAGTTCGAGGCCCAAGTTTTCGAGTTTCTGTTCTGCGCTCATAGCAGGTATCCCGTGTTAGGAAGCTCAGACATCGTCGGCGAACAGTATATCAGGGGAACGTCCGCTTGGCGATTATCCGGCGTCCTCCGGCTGCGCGTGCGATTGCCCGCCACCGAAACAGAGAAGCAGGGCTGGCAGGACCAGCACGACTGCTGCCAAAGCCGTGATTAGAGCGACGCTCGCCAGCAGGCTAAACAGTCGTATGGCCGGCAGTTCGCTGAGTAGCCCGGCGCCGAATCCGCCGACCAGTGTCAACGTGGTGACCGTCAGTGCTGCGCCGACCTTCCCAACCGCTCGCCGCACAGCGTCGTGTACGCCCAGCGCATGCTTTCTCTCGACACAATACCTGCTGATCAAATGAATCGTGTCGTCGACGGCGATCCCTAGACAGACGCTGAACGTCGTGACGGCCGCCATTTCCAGCGAACCGCCACGCAGCCAAAGGATCGCCGCAGCGCACACCAGTGGAAACACGTTGGGGAGAATGCTCAACAGCCCAAACCGTACGGACCGGTACGATACGCTGATCACAATGAAGATCACCACGGCCGCCAGCGCAAGGCTCCGCGACAGATCCACAATCATCAGGTTGACGTTTCGTGAGCCAACAACCGTAGAACCAGTAAGGTTCAACTGAAAACCCGGGTATTCTTCCTCGAGCAATCTCAGCTCCGCTTCCAGGTCCGCGTACACAGGCGCCAAGGCCCGAGCGCCCAAATCCGGCGTCTGGACGTTTACCACAGCTTTTCCGAGATCGCGGCGCACAAAACGCTCGACCACATCGTCCGGCACCGAGTCCAGATACTTCACGGCGCTTGCCAAGCGGTTCTTGGGGTGCGGCAAGGCCAACAGCAGATTCACCACTGAAAACGGCATTCCGAGTTCGCTCGGCCGCCCCAGCACGTTATGAACGTCAACCAATGCCTCCAAAACTTCCGGTGAATCCAAGTCGTGCTCTTCCGGCCAGTCCACCACCACATAGGTGAACAACGCGCCGCCGAAAACTTCGTCGCAATGACAGAGCGACCGATAAGACGAGCTGTGCGCGGGAATGCCATTGTAGATACGGTTATCGGGCTCTAAGCGAGTTGCTAAGAGCACAAGACCTACGGTAATCAACGACGCCGCCACGGTGATCGTTTTCGCGTGGTGTGTGATCCAGCCAACGACTGGATCCAAGAATCGATGAGCGTGGGCCTCCGTGGACGAGTGGACATTGCCATCCGCAACGTACTTGCCCAACCGCGTGCTTACCAGAAGCGGCACGAGTGGCACCACAGCAAAGAAATTCAGGATGGCGCCGGCCGCGCAAGCTATGCCGAAACGTTGAATCACGTCGATCTGTGCCACGACTAGCGAGCCGAAGCCAATGGCCGTGGTCACCGACGTGAGAAGACACGGAAGAAACAGGTGTCGCAGGGACATGGCCGCGGCGTCCCGTCGGGACAAGCCCTGTTGGCGGCTGCGCCGAATATCCATCATGAAATGGACGGCGTCCGTGAACCCCACAACCATGACTAGAGTCGGCAGAATGCTATTGAATGTATTGATCGACTCGCCAGCCAATCCCAAAGCGCCCAGCGTCCAAAACGTCCCCAGCACTGGCGGCACACAAACGATCATTACCGCCACCGGCCGGCG
>CAZUAH010000295.1:0-16883 GCA_964617665.1 uncultured Pirellulaceae bacterium | reverse complement strand
CTGTACCGGATGGGAGTTCGTGGGGACAGTATCCCTCCCCGAAGCCGCAAGTCGGCGATTCGATGGCGACCTGGACATACAACGTTCATGTGCACTGTTTCACGCCAGCGGCCCTCAGCGGCGTTCTGTTCCTCACGGGCGAGTCGATGGTTGCCGAGGCCCAGGGCGCCAACTTCGGCCCGGAGATGTCCGCTCTGGCCAACTGTTTCAAGGCCACGTTCGCCCTTGGACAGGACGGGGAGGATATTCCCTTCATCTACACCGTTCCGAGCAAGACGCTGGCGCCAAGACTTACGCATCCGAAAGGGATCAAGGGCAGGCGGTTTGCGATTACAATTGAAGAGTGGACCGACATAGCCAGCCTGATCGAAGTTATTGGCAGATGATAGACAGCCTCTGCCTTAATGAGAGGATCTGTCTGGCAAGAGACAGACACACCGTGTCTTGCCGCTGAACTTCGAGCCACCGAACGCTCACGCATCGTCGGCGTCGAAGCAAAGGTTCGCCGGCAAAAGCCAAACAGACACGGGAACGATCATATGAAACGTCGCGAGTTTTCGAAAACGGTCGGAGGCATGTGGCTGGCGAGCGCGCTGGGCGATTTCGGCGACGCGTCGGAACCGGTGCCCCTCGATCTAGGATCGCCTTTCGTGGCAAACAATCCCGAGGTGCTCGCACTTGCAGAGCGCGTGATGCAAAAGTGCGTTCTCGACAAGATCATGCCGCCGACGCCGCCGCTGAAAAATCCCTGGATCGTTCCAGGCGGACCATACTATAAGGGACAGTGGATTTGGGACACGATGTTCGTGGTCGATCTGTTGAGCATCCTGCCCGCCAAGAAGAAGCTGATCCGCGAGATCTTCCAGAACTATTGGGACTTCCAGGATCGCTGGAACAAGGACGCGCCCGAATATGCTCGGGACATGGTCACGGTGGCCATCAAGACGGAGCCGCAAGAGGTTCGGCAGTTCTCGCAGATTCCGATCCTCGCCTGGGGTGTCGAACGGGTCTACCGGCGCAACGGCGACAAAGAACTTCTCAAGCGGTGCCTCGGTCGGCTCGGACGTTTCCACGACTGGTATTGGCGCGAGCGGGATCTGCACGACAACGGGCTGGTTACGCTCGGCGCATACACGGGCAAACTGCAGCACGCTAAATGGGAGACATTCGACTACGAGTGCAACATGGACGACATGCAAATGACCGTCCATCCCAAACGCAAGGGCCCCAAAGAAGGCACCTGGTATGCGGACATCTGCGTGCCCGGCAACACCGCCTATCTGATCCTGGGCGAAAGAAGCCTAGCCCGATTGGCGGAATTCGTGGGCGACAGACAGATGGCGGCAAGGCGCAAGCTGCGTATCGAGAAGGGCATCAAGGGAATGCGCGAACACATGTGGGACGAAGAGGCGGGCACGTTCCTCTCCGTTCGGCGCGATACGCTCGAAAAGATCCCGGTCGCCACCATTGGAAGTTGGATTCCGCTCGCCGCGGGCGTTCCCACCGAAGCGATGGCTGGGCGCATGGCCCAGGTGCTGGCCTCGCCTGCCTGGATGACACCACTGCCGGTGCCCACTGTCGATCGAACCGACAAGCGTTGGAAGTCCAACGCCTTCTGGCGCGGTGACGTCTGGCCACCGACGAACTACCAGATCGCCTCTGGTTTGGCCGCTTATGGCCATAGGGATCTTGCCGCCAACATCGCCGACAAGACCATCGCCAACGCGATCAAGAACGGCATCAGCGAACACTACGATTCGATTTCTGGAAGGCCGCTTGGCGTCCGCGACTACTGCATGAGCGCTACGCTCGTGACAATGATGCTCGACGGACTCACCCGAAGGCACAAACTGAAGCTACGCGCCGGAAACCGGG
This sequence comes from uncultured Pirellulaceae bacterium, assembly GCA_964617665.1. Classification (GTDB taxonomy): domain Bacteria; phylum Planctomycetota; class Planctomycetia; order Pirellulales; family Pirellulaceae; genus JADHUC01. Next base: position 15,008 of record CAZUAH010000295.1, on the reverse strand, counting down.
GGTCTTGAACCCGAGCGGACATTGGCAATGGGGTGTGTCAGAGCCGAGACCTAGCCCACCGCTTTGGCCCAAACGGTCTGATACGGCTCAAGATCGACCACCCCATGGTCGCCAATTGGATTGCCGGAGATCAGATCCTTGTCATAGCGAGCTTGCGTGTGATCCGAGTACTGAAACCGTTTCGGCTGGTCGCTGAAATTGGCAGCTACTAAGATCGCTTGCCCCGATTCAGGTTCGCCACGTAAGAAAGCCACAACCGCCGGATCGGTCGTCTCGAACACAGTCTGAGCCGCATCCGGATGGAAGGCTGGTTGCCGAATGCGGGTCCGCAACAGGTTTTGGTATCCTCGAAACACCAGTTGTTGGACTGATCCTTCGCCTGATAGCGTGTCCGACAATTCCCTCAGCGTGTATTTTCGCCGATTGATCCGCCGAGCGTGACCGCTGGCCTCGACGCCCGCATGGTCGTTCGGCGTGCCCACAAGACTGTGGAAGTACACCCCGGGAATTCCACGCAACGACAGCATGATTGCCTGGGACGTGAGGAAGCGACGCACCTGTAACTGGGAATCGGGGGCTTCGGGAGAACTCAAGGCATCCAGGTAGCTGATATTCAATTCGTACGGGGTGTCCGTGCCGTCCGAATTCCGCTTGGTGCTGACCAGTCCACCACGTGCACGGATCCCGTCGACCAGTCGTTCGAAACGCTCACTACTAACCAGCCCCTCAAGCGGTCGTACTCCCACGCCATCGTGTGAAGCCGTGAAGTTGAAGTACGTGGTCCCAGGTCGCGTGGCTTCCAGACCTACCAGCCATCGCTTGAGCGGCTGGGCGTCCTGGCTAAGCAGGGCTTCCAGTAGCAGCGGTGGCAGACTGAACTGGTACACCATGTGCGCTTCGTCACCTTGGCCGAAGTAACTCACATTCTCATCGTGTGGAACGTTCGTCTCCGTCAGTAGAACAACATGTGGCGCGACTTCGTCCAGGACGTCACGCATCAACTTCACCACCTCGTGAGTCTGGGATAAATGAATGCAGTTTGTCCCGATCTCCTTCCATAGGTAGGCGATCGCATCCAACCGCACGAAACGAGCACCCTGTTCAACATAGAGCAGCAGGATGTCTAGCATTTCGATCAACACGTCTGGTTCAGCGAAGTTCAGGTCGATCTGGTCGGCGCTGAACGTTGTCCACAAATGACGCGTGCCTCGATTCGTCTCGAACGGCGTGAGCAATGGCAGACTGCGAGGGCGAGTGACCGCCGACAGGTCCTGACTAGGATCGACTTCGATGAAATATCGCGAGAAGGGCTCGACCCCAGAAAGATAGTCCTCAAACCAGCCGCTGCGTTGAGACACGTGATTAAGAACCAGGTCGAACATCAAATCGACGCGCTCGTTCAACCGCCGTACGTCACTCCAATCCCCAACAGCCGGGTCAACGGCCCGATAGTCAACGACGGAAAATCCATCGTCGGAGGAATAGGGATAGAAAGGTAGGATGTGGACCGTACTCAGGCACTCGCTCAATCGGTGCGAGTCGAGAAACGCACCTAGCTGGGAAAGAGGTGCTTGGCCATCGTCAGTCACCTGATCCCCGTATGCGATCAGTACGATATCACGTTCGTTCCATCGAGACGTGGGCTGCTGCGAGCGTAGAGATTTGCGCCTCGTCACAAGATCAAGTACACAAGACAACACACCGTCCGCTTGACCGCCATATATGGCGGATAGTCGTGTACGGACGCGATCGGCGAACGTTGTTTCCATTGTCATGCCGGCAACTCTTTACAGGTCGTCGACGCCAGTTACATTTGTGATCAATGCCCGCAATTTACGCCGAAGCACGGAGTAGCTGAAAAACGCCTTGCTCAACTCGTAGTTATGCTCCACCATTTCGTTGCGGTAGGCTTCGTCCGTTACAACCTTACGAACGTGTTCGATCACGTCCCGCGTGATGAGGCCATTCATCGCAATCACCTTGTACCCTTTGGGCTCGATGTCCGTGATGAAGATCGAGTAGCGATTGACCAGCACCGGCTTTCGGTAATAGAAGGCTTCCAGCAGCGCGTTCCCGAAGCCTTCGTACATGCTCGGATACGTGATGAAGTCAGCTTGCGAATACGCATCCGCCAATGTGTAGGTTCTCTCCCCCGCTTCATTGACCGTCCGGATCTCGCCAACACGCGTGCTAACGAACCGCAGGTCCACGCCTTCCTGGTCGGCCATGTCCTGCAAGGCCTCCATGTACTCGTGTCCCTCGTCACCTGAATCGTGGGACACCACCAACTTGCACTTTGGATTCTTCAAGGCCGCCACCAATGAAATCGAATGCTCGATGCCCTTGCGGGGCACCACACGTGTGGGTTGCAGGAAGATGATGTCATCGGGCTCGAAACCAAGGTCGCCGCGAAAACTCTGGCTGTATTCATCGGGTTCGGGCGGAGGATTCTCGAAATCCAGGACGTTGGGTACCAGGGTGGATGATTCTCCTTTGCGGCGAGACAGTTGCGATTGGCCAAAAGTGTTGATGGATACGTGTTGAATCGCCGGCAACGAGGGCGGAAACGCCATGTCCAGGAAATCCTGCACGGCATTGACAGAGAACCGATCGCGCTCCCAATAGAAATCGTGGTGATGCGCGATCGTGGGAAAACCTGTCTCGGCGATGAATTGTGTAATCGCAACACCCAACGGGATGTTCATGGGAATACAGAGCGCGTTTTCGACAACGAAGATTTCAATGTCGAATCGCTTTCTGAACTCGTATAGCGTCGTTTTCAGGAATTCGCTGTACGACCATATGCGCTGCGTCACATCGGGCGTCCGCTCGCGACGCCCAAATACGCGATCGTTGATCCACTGGATGTCAGGGTGCGCGAAATTCGCGTACGGGACGGTCATGCTGATCGCTTCGTCGCGTTCCAGCACGCCCCCGTACCAGTAGCTTATATTTTTGTGATCCCACAGCAGCTGAGCCCACTTGGCGCTCTCCAGCGATACGCCGTCGGTCCCGGAAAACCGTGTCCCCACAAAACCAATGCGGTGTCCCATGATGTCCCAAATCCATACACGTCAAAAAGTATTCAGCCTGACAGGAGAGGAACGACTACGAAATGCAGTCACTCAATGACTCCAAATCCGTCAGGACGACGTCCGGTTGCAGGTCTGCCACTTGAGGATCGCCGGTTCGCCACCGGAGACTCCGCTGATCTCCCGCGAATAAGGCGGTGCGAAAACCGACATTGGCCGCCCCCCGAACGTCGTTCAACATATCGTTTCCGATATAGAGTACTTTTTCGGCAAGGATTCCCCGTTTGGCAAGGGCATTTGAAGCCAGTTGATATAAAAACTGGTCAGGTTTCGCCCGAAGATGGCGGAACGAGAAGAACTGCAGATCTGGTTCGAAGCCCAAATCCTCCAGGGTGCAGTCCAACAGCCCGGGAAACATATGCAGTGTGTAGAATTGGGCATTGCTGATGATCCCCAACGCCAAGCCAGCCGCGCGGATTTGCGTTAGACACTTGCGGAACCCTGGCATCGGCCATGTTGGGTTGGTCCGCACTTCGTACTCGACAGCTAACCGCATCACATCGAACTCCGTGCCAACTGGCTCCAACCAATCGCGTCGCGTCATTTCGTCCAGGCACTTGCACCAGATATCGACGATATCTACCTCCGGATATTCGATGCCGCTAGCACGAGCCTTTTCATGATTCGCCCGAATCGTATCCAACAGGCATTCGACGCATGGTTTCGCATCGAGCCGACCGTGATACCCACATGCTGCGAGTGCTTCGCTCAGCGCATTTGCCTCACCGAACTCTTTGGCAACGCCGATGTCACCGCTTCCACTGATGAACATGGTGCCGTAGATGTCGAATAGTACAGCCCCAATGCCCGGCAGTCGCTGAAGCGAAGTTCGCTCGCCGGTTGGGATAACCTCAAGTGGCTGGCAATTGGCACGAAAGACGTCTTGGTAGCTAGCGGTCATTTCTCAATACGTAGCGGTTGCAGGCGTTGGATTCCCATGAACGCAGACAATACTGCCAGACTGTCGTCGAGAGGGGTGAAACTGCCATCCTTCGAGCTGTTGTACGTAGCGTCGTAGAGCCGGTGAAGCCGTCGACCTGCGGCTTTCAGCGAAAAATCGGTGCGCACAGCCTCGGCGTTGGCGGCAACGAGATTCTCGTCCCGTCTCCCAACCGCCGCCAACGATTCTGCCAGTTGCGGATTGAGGTTCAGTAGAGATTCACGTTGGCGGGCGTTTTTGGCTATCAAACGGATGACGTCTCGTTGGAGCGATGTAGTAAGGTACGCGAAGTCCACCGACCCGTCTTCGGCTAACGCATCGATCTGACGGCTTAGTGGCTCTTCGGCCGGTTGCGGTTGGCCGAAGTCCGCCATTACTTGACGGTACGTATCCTGCATTCCCCCGCGGAGAGCGTCTCGGCCGATCCATTCCACAGGAATCGCCAGACGCTCGTATAGCGCGTTCAGATTGACGCCCGCGCTGACGTAGTCCTCCGTAATTTCCGGCAAGTTCCGGCCCATGAGTGGGCGGTCGGCCAGCCAAGCCTCCAAAAAGACCATCCCGAATCCCTCGGCGACGCTGGTCGTGATGAAAGCATCGGCAGCCGCTACGTTGTCATGGAACGCTAGCCCAGGGGCGTTTCCTACTTCGAAAACGACAGACAGCGACAACTCGGATGCTAGCTTCCTCCATGTCTGGTAGGCGGGTTGCTCGATCGGATTAAGCGGTGGCTTGGTCACACCGATGTGTACGCGGCCAGCCGATGCAGCGGACCAAAGAAGCGCCTCACCGAGGTTCTTACGTCGGATCGCGCGGACTGGATAGAGGATGAAGCCGCCATCCCCAATTTCGGGAAAGTGCTCCTGCACTTTTCCGCGAGCATGGCTTTGCGGCGGCAGTTTGCCGAAGTCGGCTACTGGATTGGGCAAAGGGTGCAGCCGTGACGTTGGTACACCGGCAGTTCGAAGGACCTGGAGGTCCCGGCCGTTCAAAGCCGCGTAGTGGATGTGTGCTGCCTGAGGGTATAGCGCCGCATGCAGCCGAGACGGATCGCCATCCCCAACGGTTTGCAGTAGCCGGCGATAGTTGTCGGGTCGAAAGTCCTCGGCAAAATCGTGGATATGCAGTAGCAACGCGTAACCATCACGAGCCAACTGGCCTAGCGCCCCTGGCAGAGAGATATTCTTCCCCAGGGAATGATTGTGGACGTGCAGCACCGTATCCTCGGGTGCGAAACCGGCTTGCTCCATCGACGTCCCTAGTTGTTTGGCCAGATAATCCGGCTGTGGCATGCCAGCGACATCGGTGTCGTAATCAACTTCGGGCACCACGTGGAGCGATAACTCGACCCTCGGAAGCTGCGTCTGCAAGTCATCCGGCCAATCCTCCTGACGACCGCCGAAAACGATGCCGACTCGACAAGATCCGCACTCGTCCGCCACTTCGTTCAACGCTCGCAAGTGGTTAACGATCACTTGCGTCACGCCGCCACGATTCAAATGATGATGCAGGATAACGATATTCATCGTAGCCCGGTGCTTCTCATCTCGTTGCGAATTGTGGAATATCAGCCTTGCACATGGGAGCCAGTTGCCACCTCCGGCTCAATGAATGTTAACGCATTGACGACCCATCCGTAAGCCTTGATGGAAGACGAATCGCACAATGGCGGGCGATCCGATGGGCAGCCCTGCCAAGCAGAGTTCATGCGACATAACGGCTGGTCAAGTTGTGTCCGCCGCCACCGAGCGATCACGGCCAGCCGCTTTCGCAGAGCGTAGTGCATCGTCAGCGGCGTGAAATAGGTTGTCGATTGCCTCGGATCGCAATTCCGCACAAAAAGCGTAACCCGCGCTTGCGGTGATCGGTGTGTATGGTGAACCGTCGCAGACCGACGTACGAAGCATCTCGATCAACTCCGCAGCCTGGGAAACGACGCGGTTGACCATCAGTAGTGCAAATTCGTCTCCTCCAAGGCGTGCGACGAAATCGGATCCATTCCGCTGGGCATCAAGCTGACGTGCCACATGTCGAAGCACGTCATCTCCGGCCATATGCCCGAACATGTCATTGACGGATTTGAAATGATCCAAATCAAAGAGGACAAGACAATAGCCGCCCGGCTCCGCTTCCTGGTTTTCGATACGAATCGCCAACTCGTCTTCCCACGCCCGGCGGTTCGGTAGGCCGGTTAGCGGATCACTCCTTGCCAATTCGGCAAGTGCATGCTGGAGTCGATGGGAGCGACTTCGATCGCGGCGCAATCGAACGATCTCCGCCAGTAGCTGACATGCCAAACGGAGTTCGCGCTGTGTGCAATCATCGGGAAGCGACACATCCGCCGGGCCAGAACCGACGCGCACGACACCAACTTCTCCGGCGGTGAGACGCGAGCCCAGTTTAGGGTAGGGCAGATCTTCGCTGTCAAACATACGATTCGTAACGATCACGTCGACAGACGTGTCGTCGGTCAATTCCGATGCTCCCTGCCACAGTCGAGTGTCGGTATCGGTCAGCGTACGCGTCCAACAGCGTTCCAGTTCAGGATCGCTGCATAGGACAAGTATGTCGACAGGCTTGGTCATGATGGAAACGATTATACCATGGAGACGAATCTGTTGATCCTTGCGATGCATATCCGTACTGATATACTCCAGGCTACGGCTTGCGAATCGGCTCCAAGCATTTGTGTCTCCGACAGCCCGGATCTGTTGGAGGTGTGCCGAACAAGAGCGAACGGTGGGATACTTGATCGATTGGCTCTAGGTGAGCGGGATGGCAGAGCATCAACAAAAGTCACTGGCGACCACGTTCGCGGCCTACCTGCAGTTGTTTCGCATCGCCAATGTCTTTACGGCAATGGCCGACGTGGCAATGGGCTTTTTGTTCGTCCATGGAACGCTTGCTCCGCTGCCCGTCTTCGTCTGTCTTCTGGCGACGTCTTCGCTGCTATACACGGCCGGCATGGTGCTGAATGACGTGTACGACGTGGATGTCGATGCGCGTGACCGCCCCGAAAGGCCAATCCCCTCGGGGCAAGTGTCCTTGCGCACAGCCCGGGCACTGGGCTACGGTATCCTTGTCTGCGGCGTGGGGTTGGGCTGTTTGTCTGGATTTCTGTGCGAGATGGAAGGGGCCATTGTCTGGCGAGGTGGCGTCATTGCCAGCCTGCTGGGCGTGTGCATTGTATTGTACGACGCAGTGCTGAAGGCGACGCCCTGCGGGCCGGTTGCGATGGGAGCGTGCCGTTTCCTGAACGTATTGCTGGGCATGAGTTTTGCCGTTCCCGTGACGACCGCTTGGAATATTGCGGGCTTTGGGACGCATCACATGATTGTAGCCGGCGGAATTGGCGTCTACGTGGTCGGGGTCACAGTATTTGCACGCACTGAGGCAAAGGAAAGCAGCGCGTGGCGACTTTGGCTGGGAACTCTGGTGATGATGGCGGGTATCGGTGTCTTGTGTCTACTACATAGGAATCTTCCCGACGACCTTCCCCCCAGGTTACAGTCCGGCAACATGTCGCCCGAACTGGTTTGGGTGTCTCTCATATGCCTGCTGGGGTTCTTCATCCTGCGGCGTTGCGGAACGGCGGCTATTGATCCGACACCTCGGCAAGTCCAGATGGCCGTGAAGCACGCTGTGATATCGATTATTGTGCTGGACGCCGCAGTGGTACTGGAGGTGGCCAATTGGTATTATGCTCTGGGTGTGCTTGCCCTGTTGATCCCGACCCTAATGGTGGGCCGGTGGATTTATTCGACCTGACACGGAAGTTTTGAGTGAAGTGAACGACAAGAAAAAGAGCCGCGTTCTGAATGTCCCCAACTTGCTGACGGCAGCACGATTGGTGCTGGCGATCGTTGTCTTTGTAATTCTACAGTTGCCCGAACCCAACTTCCTTGCCGCGTTCGTGATATTCGTTCTTGCAGCCGCAACGGACTGGGTCGACGGCTTCTGGGCGCGTCGCTTCGGACAAGTGACGCAGGTTGGACGCGTGTTCGATCCTTTTGTAGACAAAATCATCATTTGCGGTGCCTTCATTCTGCTGGCGGCCGAGCCCCGTTCCGGGATAGCGCCATGGATGGCCGTGTTGGTTGTCGCACGAGAATTGCTGGTTACCGGGCTTCGCAGCTTCATCGAGCAAAGCGGTGGCGACTTCTCGGCCAAAATGTCAGGCAAGCTGAAGATGGTATTCCAATGTATCGCCGCTGGCGGTGCGATGCTTGCCTTGGTCGAGCCTCGACCGGAATGGCTGCAATGGCAGCAATGGTTGGACAGGGCGCTACTGATATCGATTTGGACGGCTTTGGTCCTGACTGTCTATTCCGGGGTCGTATACGTGGCTGTCGCTGCCAAGTACCAGCGTCCTCCTGAAGGCTGAGCAAGACACGGGATGTTACGCCCTGATGAAGTCTGTTGCAGCAGCAGTTGTCTTGACGGTCTTACTTGCGTGCGTCTGGGGATGGACGCGTGCGCTGCATAGATGGCGAGTGGGCGAGAGCATCTTGCCGCTGGAACCGCGTCGTCCGGTTCCATGGGGACTGTTGGATGTGGTCTTCACGGTCTTCGTCTTTTTTTCGCTTCAGGGCGTCGCGCTCCTGATTCTCCGTCATTCATTCAATATCGATCTGGCGCTAGACCTTGTCAAAATGGCGCCGAACGCGCGCGCCGCCGTACTGCTGTCGGGGGCGGTATCCAGTCTGCTTACCGCAGCCATCTCGTTTGCTGTGATCAAGCTTCGCACTCTCGCCCACTTGGATGACATGGGCATCGTAGGGCGGCAACTTGCCGCCGACATTCGATTGGGCGTGAATGCGTTTGTGATGCTGGCGCCGCTGGTTTACGCGGTGCAAATGGTCTTAGTCCAGTGGTTCTCATCGCAACACCCGCTGATTGAACTTCTGAAGGAGAATCCCGACCCTGCGTTTCTGGCGGTCAGTGGCTTCTCGGCGGTTCTTGTCGCACCCGTCGCTGAGGAGTACTTCTTTCGAGTGCTCGTGCAGGGATGGCTGGAAAAGGCAATTGCGATCGGCAGACGGCTCCCGAGCGTACCATTCGCCGAACTAATCGGCGGCAGCGAACGTGAAGACGCGTACCAAGTCGAACGAGACGATAATCCGTATGCGTCCCCGAAGGTGGCCAGCGTCGCGGAAAAAGGCGAGAAGGCGTCCCTCGATTTTCCCGCGCACGACGGCAAGGGACCGATTCTTCCCGTTCCGATCGTTGTCAGCGCGGCATTCTTCGCCGCGATGCATGCATCGCATGGGCCAGACCCAATTCCGCTATTCCTGCTCGCGCTCGGCCTCGGTTACCTCTATCAGCGCACGCACCGCATCCTCCCATGCATTGTGGTCCATTTCCTTCTAAACGCCTGCAGCCTCGGTGCTTTGACGATGGAGATCTACAGACTATAGGCAGGCTGCCTGGGCTTTTTCTCAAGTTGGGCGGCAGACGGGAACTTTGCGGCGGGAAAAGTCATCTCAAGGGTAAGACGACCCTTTGATCCCACCAAGACGCTATACAACCGGCTTGGAATGTGCATATGGTGCGCCCGCAGGTTGCGGCATGCGTGCTGCGGTGTTCCACCCACCAGCGCTGAACTATTCCATGTATCCTGCTCGTTCTACTCTTCCAATGTTGGTCGGCGCGCAGCTCGGACAGCTCCGAAAGCGTGCAATCATTTGCAGTTTGGCTGCCATTGTTCTCACCGTATCGCCTGCTGTCGCACAGGAGGACGCTCGCAATCCAAACGAGAAAGCACCTATCCCCAAGGAACTCGAACAACTTTCCGGCTTTGTCGGTGATTGGACTGGAAAAGGGACAGCTGGCGGAGAGCCCATTATCTTCTACACGTCCTGCAAATGGGTGCTCGAAGGGCGATTCCTGGAACTCAACCAGACGTTCCTGAATACCCGCAATGACATCACATCAACGCGGAGGCAATTAGTCGGCTGGGACTCCGGCAAACGCAGACTCGCGGCCTGGACATTCTACTCGGATGGAAGTTACGTCCTTGCAACCGGGCTCGCTCGGGATGGCAGAATCACTTTTGAAGGGTGCGAGATAACTCACGACGGGAAGAAGAAACTGCATGAAGGTACCGTGGCGTTCGCGGGCCGAGACAAGTGGACGTACGAGGTACTCATTCGCAACCGCGGGAAAAAGGAACCAGACCTCTACAGAGGCGAAGCGACACGTATCCAACAACTCCCCGATCTACCGAAGGAGGACGGCGGTGCTCCCAGGAAGGAACTGAAACCGGTGGAAGAGGAGATCCGTCAGTGGACCAACTGGACGAAGACGCAACCCTGGCGCGCCACCTGTCATTGGACACTCCAACACACGATCCTTCAATTGGACACTCCCTTAGGCAAAGACAGGGCCCAAATGCTCGTCGGCTGGAACCCGAAGAAATCCGGACCGGCCTACTGGTGGTTTGATTCCGCAGGCAACACCGTTGGACCAGCGGTGTCTTGGCATATGCCGGCTCGATGAGTACCATGTACGCCGTTCCGCACAACGCGTCAGCGGATGCTGCAGTGGGTACGCATCTTCTCACCTTCTGCTGAATTGTCACTTCGTTACAGATGGATAGGAGGCGCTGTAATGAAACGTTCCCATTTGCTCATCATCATTCTCTTGTTGATCTTCATTGGGCTGCTCATCTACCTGTGTTTTTTCAGGCAACCGGAATCGAGTTCAGAGACGGATTCTCGTACACCGCCACCGGTCGAAAGCCAGCCGGAACCCGATCAGCAGTCGGGCGCATTGGCCTCCGAGGAATTGCAGAGTGGCCTGATTGCCGAGGTGATGCGAGTTGCACGAACGGCCGATGGATTCGTCGAGGTTCGTTGGCGATATCGCAACCCGAGTGAACAGACGATCAACCTTTGCAGCAACGACCGAGGCGCGGCGTTGGTCGCTGGTCTATACTGCAGCAGTGGCGGCCATAAATATGCACCCGTAGTGCTCGCCGAAAAGAGACGCTTGGCATCGGAAATCCCCTGGACAGACGTTTCGCCGGGCAATTCGGCGTTGTTCTGGGCGAAGTTCGACGTGCCAGCCGAAAACTCGCACACCGCGTTCTTCGTGCCAGGGCTGCTGCTGCCCATGGAGGATCTGGCGATCGCGTCTAGCGAGCCACCATCCAGTGCCGAGTTGCCGGAGGATTCGCTTGCCGCCGAACACCACAACAATGGGCTGTTTGTGGAGGTAGAGAGTCTGCGACGAACATCGGAGGATCTGGTCGAGGTCCGTTGGCGATACCGCAATCCGACCGGTCAAACCATCCAGCTTTTCGATAGCCAGCAGGCTCGCGAGCTCCCATTACGTGTCTACTTAGTGGACGACGCCACACGGACAGAGTACTCGGTACATCGTGATGCAGATGGGATCCCCACAGCATCGGATGCAGCCTTTACGACCGTGCCCGGCGGCAAGTCCGTGACATTCTTCGCGCGTTTCCCAGGGCCAGGGCAAGAGAGCCAATCGGTGTCCTTCTACGTGCCCGATACACCGCCGTTGACGGGCTTGGCCATCAACTAGTGAATCGTCTATCGATACTTGTCAGGTAGATTGAGGCCAGGGTGGCCGGGGTTGGAGGGCGTAAGCCCGAAACCCCGGGGCTTCCCTCGCTGACGCTCAGTCCAGCCCCGGCCACCAAATCTGACATTGATCGATAGACAATCGACTACCTCAGACCGTGCAGACTCAGCCAGCCGATATTCGTCGTGATACTGCGGGTCATACCGAATGCGCCAGCGGCGACCTCAGACCACCGAGCACAAGTAGTGAATTCGCCGCGTGGCCAACAGAAACCGGCTGCCGGAATAGTTGCACAAGGGTCGCGGCAACCTAGGCTATTGTGGGGGAAGGAGTTTCGTGAGTCCGATGGGCCTGTCGGAAATAGAATGATGCGAATCAACTGGGTCGATAACGCCAAGGCTTTTGCGATGGTCCTCGTAGTGTGGGGACACACCAACGCGATTGATGAAAAATCGCTGGTGTTGCTGCACAGCTTTGTCATGCCCCTGTTCTTCTTCCTTGCGGGTTGTTTGGCTAAAGAGCGTTACTTTGCGTTTCCGTTTGGAGGTTTCCTGAAGCGAAACGTCACGTCGCTGGGCATTCCCTATCTGGCCTTCTGGTGCGTGTCTTATGTTTACTGGTTGGCACGTCGGTGGATGTTGAATGAGGTCGTGGAATCGCAATCATGGCTCGCCCCATTTGCCGGCGCGTTGTACGGCACGGCGGACATGCTGTACGTGAACGTCGTGCTGTGGTTCTTCGCTTGCCTGTTTTCGGTAACGCTTCTGTTCTGGGGTGTGCTGCGTTTAAGGAACACTACGGCAATCGTCGTCGCGGTAGTCGCATTAGGCTGCGTAGGCCCGTTCCTTCCCGCACTCCTGGGTTTCCGGCTTCCATGGTGTCTGGATGTTGCAATGAGCGTTCTGACCTTCTTCGCTTTGGGACATGCGTTCCAGCGGTGTTTGGGCAACGAGCTGCAGACGCGGACAAGCATCAATCTGCTGGCCATTGTGGTGCTGGTGGTGGCGTTGGTCGTGACCGCTCAGCGGAATGCTGGTGTCGACGTGAGCATCAACATGTTGGGCAACCCCGCATGGTTCTACTTCAACGCTCTGGTCGGTATTTCGGCGGTCGTCTTCCTGTCGCAGTTGATTCCCAAGAACATGATATCCAGACTGATCGCCGAGAATACGATCGTCATTTTCCCGCTGCACCTCATCGCCTTCGGATTCCTGACTGCCGTGGCGATGTTCCTCTTCGGCCTCGACAAATCATTCAAAGACACGAGCCTCGCATGGAGTCTCTTGTATACCGCGATCGCCGTTACCATGTGCGTCGCCTGTGGGGCCGTCATCAAGGGACATATCCCCTGGGCCGTTGGATATCGTAGCGCGACCAAGTCGTGAGCCTGCTACTCTTGCAGGCACCGGTCACCTCACCTACAATACTACATGCCCCTGCCGTTCTTTCGGGTCGCCACAGCCCATGCGTTATTGGCCTTCAGGGCGTCGATCTGGAAAGCGCCCCTCCCCCAAACCTAGCCTCCCCTTGGAAAAATAGATGCACAAAACCCGCCTTATTCCTTTGGTTCCCCGAACTTCTGCGTTTGTTTGCTCGTAAAAGAATCGGGTTTGTCGGTTGCTCGTTGGTTTCCGTGAACTCTCCATCCGGCAACGGATGCCGAGTGTCTGAAACTCCATTGCATCATAAGGAGTGTGTCATGAATTCGCGTGTTTCCAAAAGGCGAGGTTTCACCCTCGTCGAACTCTTGGTCGTCATTGCCATTATTGGGATTCTGGTCGCTCTCCTGTTGCCAGCAATTCAGGCGGCACGAGAGGCAGCTCGTCGTACCGAATGCTCCAACAACATGAAACAGATTGGGATCGGGTTGCACAACTACCACGATACCTTCCGCACCTATCCTTTGGGTTCATTCAACCTCCGCGTACAATGGCCGTCCAACGGTTCGAACTGGAGGGCGCTGATTCTACCGTTCATCGAGGAGAAGGCCGTTCACGATCAGTTGTCATTCACGGCTACTTCACATTTCATGGCTGGCGGCGCCGCTGGCGGAAACTGGCTCCTAGACAACAAAATCTTGGATCGGTTGATTCTTGACACTTATCGGTGTCCTTCGAGTGTCCTTCCCGAAATTGGCGGCCTCAACAACTCGCATGCGATGAACGCAACCTACGTAGGAAACCAAGGCTGCGCACGGCCCGTTCCTGGGGGGAGTTCCACTAGGGGTACCCGCGACTGCGGCCATGGTTGGTCGTGCAATAATGGCGTGTTGGTCCCCAATGAGTGCTTCAATATGGCGGACGTTACGGACGGCACGTCGAATACCCTGATGGTCGCAGAGCAATCCAGCACCGTTTCGGTACAAAAAATAAACGCCACGTCGAACTATTACGGTGCATGGTACGGCTCCAGGCACCCCAACCCCATGACTGGGAACTGCTGGGATCTGTGGCAGACAGGAACGTCTTGCCTCCGATACGCCATCAACTCGTACAAAGATGCCCCAAACGCAAATGCTGTCCCGCACCAAGCACGGCTAATGTACCGAAACAACCTGCTCTTCAACTCGGAACACCCGGGCGGAGTCATGATTGTGCTGTGCGACGGTAGCGTTCGTTTTGTTAGCGACAGCGTCAACTTCACCAACTTCAAACGGGTGGCATGCCGATACGACGGCGAGTCCGTGGATCAGTACTAGACTGCAATTACACTGGCTTTCCTTCGAGGTTCCATATCGCTTCGCGAATCGGTCGAAAGCCGACGGCGCGAGTTTTTCACGAAAGGATGTCTCATGTCCGATGTTCCATCAAGAAAAAAGAGTCTGACTTGGTGCGCAATAGTTGTGACGGGGGTCTTGTGTCTCGTGTGCGGCGGGTGCGGCAAATCCGAGCCAACGGGGACGGTGCAGGGTAACGTGACCTGGAATGACGCGCCCTACGCGGACGCTTCGGTCGTATTCACCAGCCTCGATACGGGTAGGGGAGGAGTGGCGCCAATTCAGTCTGACGGGACGTTCCGCATCGAAACGCCCTTGCCAGTCGGGACCTATAAGGTCTATCTCGAACCCAAAGCCCTCGAAGAAGAAATGGGGCAACCGCAACCAATCGCCATGGGCGGCGAGGTACCGGCCAAGTACTGGGACGAGGCTTCGAGCGATATTTCAATCGAGGTCAAGGAGGGGGAAAACGACGTTACGGTTCCACTCAAAAAATAGCGTGAATCTCCTGACACGTCGCCCGCCGTTCGCCACGTCCTACGGAGCTGTGACAAGACGTGACCGCCCTGTAGAACGGACGTTCACGTCTGTCGTGCGTTTGACGGGCTGGAAGGTCCATCGTATTCGCTTTGTGCAACTCGTTTTGTCACCTAACGATCCGGCGTTTTGTTCAGCGTGATTCCCGCTGCGTCTAGATCTGCCAGCACGCGGG
>CAZUAH010000294.1:0-16940 GCA_964617665.1 uncultured Pirellulaceae bacterium | reverse complement strand
TACCAGAGGTCATCAAATAAATGGGCCTCAGAAAATCGCTGGTTCACGACCCTTTCTTCCGCGCAAGCCGTGTTAGGCCCGTGCTGGTAAGATTCTCACATGGCCGATAAGTCCACCTTCTCGCCCGACTGATAACACTGCTGCGCAGCGAACACGACTTGGTGCGTGAGCGCTGCGTCGTCGAGGTTACAGTGCGACTCGACGTCTCGCTGAAGACACTCGATGAAGTGGTTGATTTCGCCTTGAAAAGGATGATGGCTCACGTCACTCGAATCGGGACGAGTCGACGACAACTCGCCCCACTCGGCGGAGGCCGACGATTCGGGCGACCATACGCGGTGGTCGAGCACCGAGCCTCGGTTTCCGAAAACGCGAACGGGAAAACGGTAGGGCATTATACAATCGGCGTTTACGCTGATCTTGCCAAGGACTCCATTGTCAAACTTCACCAGCGCTACTTCCAGGCCGTCGTACTCCATGGGCAAGGCGCCCTCGGCCCACGAGTTGGTGACCGGGTTGTACTCGCGTGTTTCCCCCTTGCGGTAGCCGCCGCTGACGGCGAACACCTCGATCGGTCGAGCCGCTTCGAACTGGCCCTCCGCTGCAAACCAACGCAGGGCGTCCACGGCGTGGCAACCGCCCACCAGCATGGCACTAACGCCACGCTCGCGCGTGCGAGCCTCGCTGGCTCATCCGATCCGTGTAGTTGCCTTGGATGGCCCTAACGCCACGCTCGCGCGTGCGAGCCTCGCTCCAACCCGACCACCAGCTGCCGTTGTAGCTAAGGTAGTCCGTTTCGACGCAATACGGACGGCCGATCGCCCCTTCCGCAATCATTCGCTTCAGATCGCAGAACAGGGGATTCCAGCGAAGCACGAAGCTGACCACCGTCTTCACGCCCGCTTCGCGCACGGCGGCTTGCATCCGAGCCAGCTCTTCGGGGCTG
Organism: uncultured Pirellulaceae bacterium; assembly: GCA_964617665.1. GTDB lineage: Bacteria > Planctomycetota > Planctomycetia > Pirellulales > Pirellulaceae > JADHUC01. The sequence continues at coordinate 15,994 of CAZUAH010000294.1, read as the reverse complement.
TTGGCGACCGGCTTCTCGATTACCAGATGCTTGCCGGCTTGAGCCCCGGCGATCGCGTTTTCGCAATGTACATGCTGCGGCGTGCAGATCGATACAATGTCGATGCCGGGATGAGCCAGGGCCTGATCCAGGCTGTCGTAGATTGCCACATCTGACAAACCGGCTTCGCTGACGCGCTGGCGGGCGTTCTCCGGCGACAAGTCTGCGACTGCGACAACGCGTGTGCTGGGATTAGCCTTGTATGCGGCAATATGTTGAGTCGAGACCCAGCCGGCCCCATTGACCAACACACCGTACTGTCTATTGGACATCAAACACCTCACATGAGATTCTCGGGGGTGGTTCAATCAGTGATTGACGGTTTCTTCGACATAGGACGTCGCCTCGATCAGGGCCGTTAGGTTCTCAGGCGGGGTCTCCGGGGCCAAGGTGCAGCCACTACTCAGGACGAACCGGCGGTGATTGCAGTCGCGGAATGAACGGACCAAGCCGCGAGCAGCTCGCTGTACCTCCGCAGCGTCGCCGTGGGCCAGGACGCTGACGGGGTCGAGGTTTCCCCAGATCCCAATCTCCGGCCCGACCATATTGCACGCGGTGGCCACGTCGACGTTGTGATCAAGTTCCAATACATCGGCCCCGGATGTTGCCACGTGGGGCAGTAGGGATGTTGCGTTGCCACAAATGTGCAGCGAGACCGGCCCGGCGTATTGCTGTTTGATTTGTTCGATCACGCGCCGCTCGTGGGGCAAGGCAACGTCGCGGTAGAGCTCCGGGCCGATCAATCCCGTCGGCGAGTCGCCGCCGCTGAGCATGTCGGCTCCCGCCGCGCCAAGCGATTGAGCGTAGGCGATGGCATACTCACTGCATTTCTCCAGCAGGGCCGTCACCATCGGCTGGTCGTCCAGCAGCTTCAGCATGAGTTGATTGATGCCCATCGCCGCACACGCCAGCGAGAACGGATACTGGTCGAAGCAGGCGACGATAAACGCTTCCTCCCCAAGTCGATCGCGAACCTGGCGGAGCGCTTCGAGCATAATCGGCCAGCGGCCCTGCGAGCCGGGATCGGGCGGCTTGATACTGTCGATGTCGCTGGCGGTCTGCACGAGCGGTTCGCCGACGCCGCACATCGGCTGGTTGTCGTCGGGAAAACGGACCGCAGCCCCCATCGCCTCGGCGCTGACCCAAGTGTCGGCGGACACCCATACGGCGTCAGGCCGGAACGTCTCATAGTACCGCGCCACGCTGTCGGCCAGAGCGGTCGGGTTGGTTGTGTAGCGGCGGATACTGACTCCCGCGAGACCCGCGCAGTAGTGCACGGCGAGCGGCCCGACCGCCGCTCGCGGCGTATCGAGTCCGGCGAGGGCCCGTTGTACGAGCTGCCTGGAGGTAAGACAATTCATGGCTACTTCCCTATGGCTTCTTTCTTCGAAGGTGAGGCTGTCGAACTGGTCGGCCGGTATCAGCTTTTGTTGGAGTATGCGTCCGATGCTACGCCAGGACAAAGTCTTCCTTGTCTTTGTCGAATAGGACTACCTTGTTTTCGCGGTGGGAGAGGATCCCCATGCTCAACGGCGCCTGCACCTTGACGCCCACATCGATCGAACAGGCTGGTTGCTGCCGAGTTCTTACGCAATCTAACAGGTCGGCCCAAAGCGAGCTGGTATCTCCAAGACCTTTCCATGGCAGGTTGATTTCTTCGGCGCCTTTGGCAAACGGAACGATTCGAATCCCCTTGCTGTCCCTCGCACCAAAGCTCTTCCAGGTGATCACGCCATCGGTGCCGCGGATCACGGTATCGGTCGGAACGTGGTTCGACAGCGTATTCATCATCACGACGCTTGGTCCGTCAGCGTAGTCGGCAATGATGTTGCATTGGTCGGGCACTTCACGGTCGTACTGAAACGTGCCGCCCCCGCCAAACACACGCTCGGGAAAATCGAGCCCCAGAACGGCGAAGATTGGCGTAAATGTGTGCACCAGCAGGTCGGTTGCCGGCCCGCCGGCATAGTCCCAAAACAGCCGCCACTGGAAAAATCGGGAAACGCTGAAATCGACCTTGGGCGCATCGCCAAGAAAGCGATCCCAGAGGAGATCGGGGCCGGGTTGGGCATTGGCATCGGGGACCCTCATTCGCTCTCCCCAATCGCCGCGTCGCATGTAGGAGCACTGTACGTGCACCGGCTTGCCGATGATTCCGTCGGCAATCATTTGCTTGACAACCGGGAGGTTCTTATCAGCCATGTATTGGGTGCCGACCTGGACCAATCTCCCGTTCTTCTCGGCCGCCTCTCCAACTTTCTTGGCCAGATCGAACTGAGCCCAGTGGGTAAGCGGCTTCTCGCAATAGACATCCTTGCCCGCGTTCAGCGCGTCAATCGCATGCGGGGCGTGGTGCCGGTCGGGCGAAGCGATGCAGACGACGTCGACGTTGGGATCGTCGAGCAAGGCTTCGTGTTCCATATACATCGCGGCGTTGCCACAACGCTTCGAGGCGGCCTCGAGCCTTGGCCGGTAGACGTCGCAGACGGCAACCGGCTCGGCGATACCTTGCTCCTTGAATTTATTGACGACCCCCTGATGTGCGCCACTGCGTCCTCCGGTGCCGATGAATCCGACGCCGATCCGCTCGTTGGCCCCTTTGGCTTCGTCGCCCAGGATCTGTAGTTGTGGCGATATCGCCACGGCGGCCCCGGCGGTCGTTGCCGACTTGAGGAATTGGCGGCGGGTGGCCGGTGGTTCTGGTCGTCGTTTTTCGCTCATGGGTAAGACTCCTTGCATACACACGGTCTTCAATCATCGTGTGTGGTGAGTTGCGTGTCGAAACGCCCGTGCTCTTGGGCCAACTGTACCATCCTCTTCAGTCGCTCGGGGCTGACGTGCGGCGCCACGGAGCAGGCGGACGACAGGATGTATCCCGAGCCCGCCTTGCCTACTTCAAGCCGCTCGATCACGGCGCGCTCGAAGGTCTCGTCGTCGGCGTGCAGCATCTCGTTGACCGCATCGAGATTGCCCTTCAGAAAGAAACGGTCGCCGAAGCGGGCTTTGACCTCGGCCAGATCGACCGTTCCCAACGGTGGCGGATCGAGTGTGTCGATGCCGTCCACTCCGCTATCGCTCATCAGATCCAGACGGTCTCCGATTGCTCCACAGGTGTGGACGTAGACTGGCAAGTCGTGCTCATGAACGGCTTGCACGACCCGTTTCTCATACGGCAGGACGAACTCTCGATACATGTCTCTGCTGATGAATCCGGCTCCAGCAAATGCCGAACTGATCAAAATCGCGTCCGGCTCGCAACGCCCCTGGCATTGAACCTGGGCCATGACGTGGGCCGTAAACGTCTCCAACAGACGATGGCACATTTCGGGATTCTCGATCAACGCCATCAACGCGTTTTGGTATCCGAACAACTCCAAGAGATGCGTAAACGGAGAAAAGACCTCCGCATGCACCGATCCGTCCCGGCATAACCGACGGGCAATACGCAGGCCGCGCGTGAACCAATCGGGATACGACGCCGGGTCCGCCAAATCGGCCGTTTCTGGTATATCCCAGAGGCTCGGAGCGTGCCACGTGTTCCAAACGTAGCCGGCAATTCGGTAGGTTGCCGGGTCGTCCACGTCCACGGTAGTATGGTCGGCTCGCGGCAATGAACCACCACACTCATCGAACGTGTGCGCGTTGTCGTCGAGCGGAATGTGCGTCTGAAGGCCATCTTGCCACATGAGCTTCCATCCCGAATCGGCGTTCTCGACCGAAGACGCGTAATCCCGCCAGTTGACCGGGCGGCCGGGCAAGTTGATCATGAACCCGTCGAAACCGTATTGAACTCGCAATCGCTCGAACGCCTTGGCAAGAGTTTCGCTGTCGAACCAAATGTCGACCGGCTCATACCCACTGAACAAGAAGTAGTGGCCCAGTGCGAGCTGACACATGACGGGCACCTGGTCGGGCAACTCGTGGGCCATCGCACGTCGCATTCGCTCTTGGCTATCGAGTTCTCTCATAGCAAGTAGCATCTAGCGAAATCGCAACCGTTCACGGGCCTCTGAACCACTCTGAGGCCGTCTTCCGATGGACGGTACAAGCGAACTTCGTTAACGGCGTTTGGGTTACACGCCCCACGGATCGCGATGAGGGTAATCAAGGCGGCCATTGGCTTCGTCGTCGTCCACGAACCGTTGGGCGACAGGGTCCCACTCCAGCGGCCGACCGAGGTCCAGGCAGATGCCGCCGAGCAGACAGACGCTGGTCGAGCGATGGGCCACGTCGATCGGCGTGATCGTCTCGGTCGTGCCCTTGCGGATACAGTCGGCGAAGTTCTTCTCGTGCTGCTGCGACTCGTACAGGCGCGTATCGCTCTCCTTGATTTCCGTTTGCAGCAGTTTCTTGTCGCTGGAATCGATGCCGCTACGGCAGTAGACCCAATCCTTGCCGTTCTCGTGCATGAACTTCACGCCGTGGCGATTCTTGCCCGTGTCGGTCATTACGATCTGGCGGCCGTCTGCGTAGGAAAAGGTCAGCTCGTAGTCGAGCACCGTGTTGAACAAGCCGGCTTCGGGGAACGTGCCGCGGCCCTCGATGCGGACCGGGCCCGTGCTCTCCAGCCCCAGCCCCCAGTGGGCCAAATCGATGTCGTGTACGCCGTAGCCAGCGACCCAACCCGCCAGCGAGAACCGCTTGATGAAGTACCAGCCGCGCAACCCCTTGCCGCGAATTCCACCGACGATGTCCGGCCGGTAGTCGATCGGTTCGACCGGTCCCAGCCACATGTCCCAATCCAGCGTATCCGGTACGGGGACTGCGGGGATGTCTTCGATCGCGCGACCTGGCGGAGAACCGATGACAACCTTCTTCACCTCGCCAAGGTATCCGTTACGAACCAGCTCGCAGGCTTTGCGCGTCGCGTCGCGCGAACGCAGTTGTGTGCCGTGCTGGAACACCACGCCCGCCTCGTGGATCGCTTTGACCAGTACCTGGCCTTCCGCGATCGAATTGCTCAGCGGCTTTTCACAATAGACGTGCTTGCCGGCCTTGGCCGCGGCGATTGAAGCCGGCACATGCCAATGGTCGGGCGTGCCGACGAGCACGGCATCCACGTCGGCCAGCTCCAGTAGCTCGCGGAAGTCTTGATAGCAGCGGTCGGCCGGAACCTTGAACGCCTGGGCGTAGCGATCCGTGTTCAACTGGTTCGGGTCGGCCAGGGCGACGACGTCGCAAGCACCGGGGCCTTGGAGGTTTTTCGTACCGCCAAATGCCTTGCCACCGCATCCGATCACGCCGAGCCGGATACGCTCCGACGGGGCATCCTGGCCGAAAACAGTGGAGGGAACAACCATCGGCGCTGCGATGACGGCAGCACTCGTGCGAAGCATTTGGCGACGGGTAAGGCGGAATTTCATTATAGAGACTCCTTGGTATCAGAGGCGTTGTAAAGGTTCCATTGTTCGATGTGTTGCGCCTGGTCGGGCGAGCCGCCGGGGTGGACCCACAACCGATAACGCAAGGTGAGCGGCTTGCCTTTGGGAAGCGGATAGCGGGTCCCGGCACGAGGGAACGTCGGCTGGAACCACGGCAGTGGAGGGTACTGCACGTAGTCGCCGGGGTACTGCGGATTGGTTACACTCTCGATCGCGGACAGCATGGCCGGTCGCTCGGCCTCGCTCCAGACGCCCGTGGCCAGTTGCCAGGCTCGACGCGGCGACGCGTCGGACGGATCGGCGTGATGGATCAACTTCAGATTTGCGATCGGCGCCAGGCGAATGTTCAGTCCTCCATAGTTCTTCGTGCCTCGCCGGGCCAGCGTGACATCGTCATCGAGCGCAGTGAACTCGAACTTCAGATCGACGTAACGGCCGTGCTCGCCAGCCTTCCAGGCGCGGATGGTCGCCACCTCGCGGACGATGGGCGTCTTATCCTCCCACATCCATTGGTTCTCGGCTTCAATCTCGGCGAAGTCCGATTCACTGCGCAGTTCGATCTTGCCCGTCGGCCGCGCGAACACCCGCTGCAGCGCGTGCAGGTCGGCCAGCTCGCCCTTGTACTGCACTTCGGGCCAGGCCCAATAGATGCCACGATGATGTGGGTGATCCTTGCTCCAGTCCTTAGTTAGCGTCTTGCCCGTGGGGCAGTACATCGGATGAATGTAATTGCTCCGCGCTCGGGCATACTTGCGGGCGTTGGCATGGACTTCTTCCAGATATCCTTCCGGCGGCTCGACAGTCCGATAGTTGTACCGCAGCACCCGTGCGTCCCCTTCGGTCACATCGACCTGCCCGGTCGCCGGATCCACCGCTGCACGCATTGCCGTCTGATCGACTCCCGGCGGCCCGGCGGCGAACGCAAGTCCAATGGGCAATACCCAAAGAAGCAGCAGTTGGCAGACAATACCGGCTCCACGCGGGTGTAAGATGAGCATTGGTTTTGTTCTCCGAAACGAAGGAGGGTGGGGAGGCGGGTTGAGCTCGTTAGACGGCGATCCACGGATTCAGGACGCCACCGTGAACCTGGCTCACGAAACGACATCCGACGGCCCCTGTGATCCCATACTAAGACTTCACACAATACTATGGATTCTGATCGAGAGTGGCCACTATTTGCAATCACGTTCGTATCGCAGTACGAAATCGAAAGTCCGAACGTTGCAGAACCCTTGGAATCTTGGCAGAATTGCAGCAACTGATGGGGCTGACCCACTACCAGCTCTCGAAGAACTGTTTCGGCTATGGATAATGTCCTGATCGATCCGTCCGACGAGCGGCAGATCCTCGATTTTCGACCGCTAGGATTTCGCGATGTGATCGTGCTGGGCCGTTACAGCTATGCCCGGGCTCATGTGCCGCTGGAGGATCACAACCACGGCGACATGATCGAAATCTGTTTCCTGGAAAGCGGGCAGCAGACATATGTCGTGGGCGAGGAGACCTTTGACTTGACCGGCGGGGACCTGTTCGTCACCTTTCCGGGCGAGCGTCACGGTAGCGGCAACACACCCGAGGGCAAAGGCGTATTGTTCTGGATGCTGATCCACGTGCCCGAGGGAAGGGGCCGTTTTCTGGCACTCCCGGCGGCGGAGACCCGCACGATCCTCCAGCGGCTGCAACACCTACCCGCGCGACACTTCCGTGGCAACGAGGGTCTGAAAAAGTCGCTCTACCAGATTCTCAACGCCTACGAGCGTAGTGATGATCCGCTCTACATAACCAACTTGCGCAACCTGATGCTGCGGTTTCTCTTGGACTTGCTCGACGCCTGTTGGCAATCGCAGCCGACGATCAGTCATACCATCCTAACCGTCCAGCAGTACATCGAAGAGAATATCTCTGAAATGCTCACTGCGAAGCAACTTGCCCAACATGCTGGCCTTTCAACGTCGCGTTTCAAAGCCCGATTCAAGCAGGAAGTAGGCACTCCACCGGCTGACTATGTGATGAGGCAGAAGACCGAACGAGCCAAGCAACTGCTCCAATCCGGCCACGAGAACATCACCAGTGTGGCCATGCAGCTTGGCTTCTCGACGCCCGCGTACTTCGCCACGGTTTTCAAGCGATACACCGGCCAATCGCCCCGCTCGTATCGTGAGCGAAATCGGCCCAGTCATCCTAATCGCTTGACGTAAGCACACCTTTCTCCGAGTATCAGTTCCAGTGTACTCCCGTGGGCTCGTCGTCGCGAGCAGGAACGCCGATTCAGCACTCGCCTGAATGACGTTTCGGTGCCAAACCTGCCGACGCGATTACTCTCGCGTTTCGGCAGCTGTTTCTATGAAAGGCCATCACTGCTTGCGAGCAAGCAGTGCCACACCATTGTGAAACCACTTTTGGTCGCTACCGATGGTCGCTCAGCATTCCTGCGTGATTCCCGCGTTCAAAGACAACGTCTTTCAGCTCCTCCAGGTGCTTCTCATACACACCTCGCGGCGTTGTCTCGTGTTTCTTGCACAGTGCCGCTGCAGCCCCAACAGCGACGCCCATGTGACCACCGGTCTTCATTAGCTTGGTGCTCGAGTAAGCAATATGAGAGGCACTCGCGTCGCGTCCGGCCATCATCAAGTTGTCGATATTTCGTGAGTACAGACACCGGAAAGGAATTCCGTACGGCTTGACGGGAATTAGGTTCATTTTGTTGCGAAAGTCATAGTCCTCGCCCGGATAATGGAGACAGAAGACCAAGCTGCCGGTGGCTACGGCATCGGGAAACTTGCGGCTCTCACGAATGTCGTTCTCGGTCAGGATGTAGTCGCCCATCAGGCGTCGCGATTCACCTCGCGCAGCCACATGCCCTACGTGCGACAGTCGCGCCTTGGCGGCCTTTTGAGGAAACTTCTGTTTCACGTTGGCAAAGGTTCCGTAGATGGCGCACAGCAAATGATCACGAATTTCCTCGGCCTCGCCAATCATGTCGCGCAAGTGGCCGTATTCCCAACTGTGGTTGCTGACCACGTCGAGATGGTCACCGGCAACCGCTCTCGCCCAAGGAACATCGGGAAACGGAGCAGACGCCTCGTCGAGAGCGATCTTGAAGAATAGCGTGGCGCCATGAGTCATCTTGTCCGCCTTCTCCGGAGCCAGGGACTCGTCAAACTCGCCTCTCGCTTCCCGGCCCATGCGATAATCAGCGCCGGCCCGACATCCGATCCAACCATCACCGGTGCAGTCGATGAAAATGGGGCCGCTCAGTCGCAACTCCTCCCCTGTGCGATTGTTCTTGGCGTCCACGCTCGTGATGTGTTGGCCTTCGACATTCACTCGAAAAGCATGCCAACCGAGCAGCAGCCGAATTCTTGGCTCGGCTCGAATCACGCGCTCTCGATCTCCTCCGACCACCTCGGTCACAATCGAACGGTCGATGCCGGCAGGTCTGATGCCGATCTCCGAACTGCTGTTGCCGCCCAGCACGGGACGATTCTGGACGAAAACGACGCGCGATCCCAACCGCGCTGCAGTCAGCGCCGCCGAGCAGCCTGCTACGCCGCCGCCAACCACCACGACATCGATGCTACCAGCCGAAGGCGGCACGTCCGGCACCTCCAACAATGCCCGCCGCCATTTGGCCATCGCCTCGTCAGGTTTCTCAGGTGGCCGAAAGCTCTGGTTCGTCGTGAACAACAGCGCATCGCATCGGCCGTCGAATCCGGTAAGATCCTTCAGTTCGATGGCGACGCTCTTTTTCGCAACATCGACCGCGCCGCCATCCTGCCAAATCCAACCGTCGCCGGTTGTTCCGAATTCTGTGGCCAATTCATTCCCGTCAACGGCCACGCGAAATCGGCCCGGATGACGCGACGGCACCCAATCCTTGATCCGAACCCAAAGTCGGTAGGTTCCGGTTTCCGGAAACGTCACCGTCGTCTTCGCGTTGGCCACACGAGTTCCTAGCCCGTGAGCCAAGAGATAGGGCGACCCCATTTGATCCACGAACTGTGCATCGACCACCCAACCACCGAGATCTTCAAAACTCTCGGCTTCGACCAACATTTCAGCAGCTCGGACATTCGACGCGAGCAGGAACAAGAACACGATTATGGGTAGGTATTTCATGGAGAAAATTCGGTATGACCAAAGTGTGAAGGGCATTGAAATTCACAGTTTTCGGGAGGGCGAGGCTCCAGCCGAGCCGCCTGTTGGTTCAAGAAGTCCGGCTCAGCAGGAGCTTCGCCCTCCCAGTTTTCGGACACCTACTCTACTTGATTGCTTTGGATCCCTCCTTCTCATTCGCACGTCTTCGCCTTCGCTGCGATTCCAGAATGGGGCACAAAGTGCGATGGTCGCAGAAACTCGATGGATGAAGGCACTGCGGAGCGTCTCCGGCAACAACCGTATTATCGTGCAAGCACACGAGATCGTCCTCGACGTCATCGGATTGTTTCATAGTTGCCCCTCGCAGCGAAGTTGCCAGTTCACACGGCATGCCCCCACGCATTAGATGCGCGACAAGGCCAGGGAGGTAAAGAAGCACCACCGCAACGCACACGCAAGGGAAGATCGTGCCTAACATAAACGTAAAGGAAGGAAAGCCCCTTGCCAAGCGCGAGTTACATCGACCGCATCTCTGTTCACCTCCCGATCTGGTGGTAAACTGTGAAAGAAGGGTTCCTGATACAAAAGCCGTATCAACAAAGGGGCACAACCATGTACTCGCGAAGAGTCGACAAGGATCTTCGACGATGGCTCGTTGGGATGTTGGCTGTGGGAATTGCGCTCGTGAGCGTACTGCTCGGGGTGCAGCGTCCAACGAATTCCGACGACGCCATGGCGTGGGGTTCGCCGATTTGGGTGCGATAGGAATTCCTTCGCTACCGTTAAGAACAGAGGAAGTTGCATGAGACAAGTATCAGATCTGCACGTCGCGTCTAATATCCCGCTACCAGCACCGGCGCTGATGCTGCACGAAATCCCGCGTTCCGACAGTCAAGCGGAATTGGTGGCCGAGGCACGCGAGCACATCCATCAGATCATCTTCCGCAGCGATCCACGGCTTTTGCTGATCGTCGGGCCGTGTTCGATTCACGACATCGAGGCCGGCTTGGAATACGCGGACCGCCTACGCGGACTGATCGACCAAGTGCGCGAACGCATTTACATTGTGATGCGGTGCTATTTCGAGAAGCCCCGTACTTCGACGGGATGGAAGGGGCTTATCATGGATCCGCACTTGGACGGTTCGGACGATATCCCGGAAGGCCTGCGCATTGCTCGCCGATTCCTGCGCGAAGTGATCGACCTGGGCGTACCGACGGCTACCGAGTTGCTGGATCCTATCACGCCGCAATACATCGCGGACCTTATCTGCTGGTCGGCCATTGGCGCTCGCACTACCGAATCGCAAACACACCGCCAAATGGCATCAGGGCTTTCCATGCCGCTGGGTTTCAAGAACGCCACGCCAGGCAGTATCAGCCCGGCCATTAACGCAATAAAGGCGGCCAAGGCATCACACACATTCCTGGGCATCAGCGGTGACGGAGTAGCGTCGGCCGTGACAACCACCGGAAACTCCGGCTGCCACGTCGTCTTGCGCGGAGGCGACGACGGCCCCAACTATTCCGCGGAAGACGTTGCCCAAACAGAACGGCTACTGGATGAGGCCGGCCTAAGGAAAGTTATGTTGATCGATTGCAGCCACGGCAACAGCGGAAAGGACTTCCGGCGCCAGCCGGAGGTGCTCCAGGATGTTGTGCGTCAACGCACGTCCGGCACCATTTCGATCATCGGTGCCATGCTGGAAAGCAATCTACTCGAAGGCAATCAGCCGTTTCCGAATCCAGCCGGCGATCTGACCTACGGCCAATCCATCACGGACGCCTGTATCGATTGGGACACTACAGAACGAATCGTGCTGGAGGCAGCGGAAACGCTGTGAGGTGACCAAATCGGATCAGCGCGATAGCGTCGGCCGACCGCAACAGAAGCAAGGATGGAGCGGCGCGAATCTCGGGTCGGCCGCGTGCCGATCGTTGCAGGGGCTATTCCTTCTCGGGCTCCTGGGTGCCCTCTTGTTCCTGCTCGACGCGATCTAGTTCGGCGCGGCACAGTCGTTCAAGAGTGGAGTCGGCTTTGGCGTCCTCAAGCGCGCCCTTCCAGAAATCGACTGCAACGCTCGGGCGTTTCAATTGCAGGTATCGGTGTCCGAAGAAGTAGGCTGCGGGACCGCGCATGTCCGCGTCCAGCTTGGGAGCCAGCGTTTGCCAGCCGCCCAAGCCGGTCAGCCCGTTCCAGACCATCAGCATCTGCATCAAATGAGACTTGTCGAGGCTTCCCTCGTAGTAAGCCGCATAGGCGCCCGCCGCAAATTGGCCCGCCAGAGCTTGCTGTTCCGGCGAGAGTTCTTCGGGAATGAGCAATTGATCCACGATTTCGACGGCAAGAGAGTCGAGGAAGCCGGCAATGAGCTCGTGCATCGGTTGGTCACGAAAGGCCCAGTGTTCTGCTACTTGGCGGCCGCGGGGATTGCGGAAGGTCTCTCGGACGACTCCGGCGATGCGTGCAGGTGTAAGGTCCACCAGAAAAATGCGCACAGTGCCCTCGATGACGGATGGCGGGATACGGTGGGCGGCGGCGACGGTCTTGGAGATCTTCTGGATGAGCCAGCTAACGTCGTCCGCAGTGAACTGCTCGCCAAGCGATGCAAGCACGAGTGCATGCGCGAAACCTTCCACGTCGCGGAGCTTCAATGCGCCGTGTTCAGGACTCTTGTCCATCGCTCCATCCCGCCAAGCCGATAACGCTCCTTCCGCGTCGCCTCGACGATCGCGGAGACAACCCAGAAGCAGACAACATCCCGAAAAGCGTGCATAACCCAACTCAGCCGCCGACGATAGTGACACTAGCGTCGTCAGATCCTTCTCGGCGTCTTCCCACTGCTCCAGGCATGCATGCACGCGCGCTCGTTCCACCAAGAGGGCAAGATGATCCGTACGGTATTGCCCGTCGATATCCAGAAGCTGTTGGTCAAGCAGGCTCAGGGCGCGAGGAGCTTCACCCTCCAAACGCAGCAGCCACGAATACAATTCGCAAAGCTGCAAGAACCGGAAATGACTCTCGCCGTGGAAGGAGGTTTGCTCACGCAAGATGCGTTCGGCATTCTGAATCGCGGTCTCGTTGTCACCCTTCAAGTGGTAAGCACGGCAGAGATACAGTCGGGGCACGTCTAACGATAGTCCTTCCATGCCGAAGAACTCCTGCACGGCCACAGACCGTTCCAGGTCTTGGGTCAAATCCGGATTGTACGCGTACCAGCCGAGTCCCCCCGACTTTTCTCGATAGGCGTGCACGATCGAGGTGACGAGGTCGCGTGGTACTTGTTCGCGCAACTGACTGAATTCGTACCGTGATGACAAGGCGAGAAATATCGCGTACGCCTCATCAGGTCGTCGCTTCTGGAGACGGATAGACCAGAGTTGACAACCTGCAATCAGTGGCCAACGGTCGCCCTCCTCGTTTGCCACCAGCCCGAGGACTTCAGCGGCTTCGTCCATGCGTTCCAGAGCAATCAAACACAACGCCTGCTTGACTCGCGCTTCCTGCTCGAACTCTGTCCCGGCGGATTGAATCACCTGTTGCTCGAACTCGTGCATTGCATCCGCGTACTTGCCCAGACTGTAAAGATGCTCGCCTCGCTCCAGCGGACTTTCTTCCGTCGGTCGGAGTCGCTCTTTCGCGTGAAGAAGGATCAGCGGAACACTTTCAGGCCATTGCACGGCGAGCACGTGGGCGTCGTTTTGTGGAAGCGGAAACACATCGCGAAATTGCCAAGCTGGCAGATCGTTGACCCGAAACGTCAAGCGGTCGTGCGAGCGGCCGGCAAAAAGGGACAAGGGACCGGGAACCAGCGGAACGTCTTCCTCTCGAAGAATCGCCTTGCCGCGAAATATCTGTATACGAACGTTGCCTCCGCTTGGCCCGTCTTGTTTGTCCTTTCGCCTTGCACCTTTCCGGGGCTTTGGCTGCGGCAGTAGAACGAGGAACGTATACCCATCGGCCACATCTGTGTTCGGAGCCCCGGCGCCGAGTACCAGCCCCAGGCGATCCGCGGATGTCCAAGACTCGTCGAATTGTGCCTCCAGCCGCACTTCGCTGGGGCACAGACAAGTTGTGCGTACCAATCCGCCAGTGGAAAGCAAGCTGCTACCCTCGACCCGAACCGTATCAGGTTTGAACGTGGCCTCCACCTCGTCAAATGGCGATTTGAGTTCGAACAAGGTGTGCCACTCCGACTGATTTTCCGTTAACTTCTTGGCAAGCGAGGCGGCACGCTTCGGTGAAAGTTCGTTCAGCCGGTCGATCGCCTCCTGAATCCGTTCTACGTCTTCGGGGCTGAGACGCGCTTCGTCAAGCGTTTTCTCAATCGGCTTGGCGAAGCTCTCAATGAGACGCTTACGATACCTAATCGCCTCTTGTGAGTTGTAGTGACCAAGTCGGGCAATAAGGGTTTCCAGATCCTCGATTTCTTCTTGGGAGAAAGATCCGTTTGCCAGGCGTTGATCGATCGAACGTCGCAACGCAGTTATCCGTTGAGCGCGCGCCACCACGAAGCCTGTCGTAGCAATCGCGATGATCACCAACAGAACGAGAGCCGTCGTGATTGGATGCCGACGGACTTTGCGCCAGGCCTTGCGTGGGAGCCCTTCGCGTTTCGCCAGGATGGCCTCGCCGGCGCGGAAACGATCCAGATCGTCTGCCAAGGCAGAAGCCGAAACGTATCGGTCGCGCGGCTCTTTGGCCATGGCCTTGCCGCATATCGTTTCAAGGTCCCGGTGGGTCTTCGGCTGCAGTTTTCGCAATGCGACCGGTTCCTGGTTGCACACCCTCCCAAGCACCTCGGCCATGCTGCCGCTAAACGGCGCTCGGCCGGACAGCATGTGATACAGGACTGCGCCAAGCGAATAGACATCCGATCGCGGGCCGACGCGTTCTTGATCACCGGCGGCTTGCTCCGGGGGCATATAGGCTGGCGTACCGATCACCTGACCAGATTGAGTCATCAGGCTGCTGTCGCCTGTTATCGGCTTGGCCAGACCGAAATCCATGAGAATCGGCTCGCCCGTCTCGGCATCGATCATCACGTTGCTTGGCTTCAAATCACGATGAACGACATCGTGTTGATGCGCGTAGTCTACAGCGCGGGCCAATTTGGCGACGATTTCAATCGATCGTTCGGCAGGCAGATCCTCCGCCGCCAAATCTCGAAGAATGCGTCCTTGAACGTACTCCATCACCAAGTACGGCCAGCCGTCTGCCTCGCCCACCTCGTGAATAGTGCAGATATTGGCGTGCCGCAGCGCAGCAGACGCACGTGCCTCGCGTAGGAAACGCTTGCGATACTCGTCATCCGGGCTCAACGGCATTTTGACGGCAACGGTACGCTGCAGCTTGCAATCGCGTGCCTTCAAAACCATGCCCATGCCGCCGCGTCCCAACAATCCAAGCAGTTCGTAATCCGCGATTTGCGGAATGCCATCAGGGACAGGCGACAGATTCTCCGATCCAGGATCTGAAGGGACTGTGGACGGCGGTCTTGCGAAGTCTTGACCACGCGACGCGGCCGCGCCTGTTGCTGTGTCACTGGCAGCATCGGATCGCGAATAGTCGATGGTCGAAGCAAGAAAAGCCTCTGTTGGCGCTGACGTCTCTGCCGATTGCGCTGGGGTGCTCGTCACATCCTGTGTAATATTGCCATCCGCAGGGGCGA
The DNA here is from genome assembly GCA_964617665.1 of uncultured Pirellulaceae bacterium. Classification (GTDB taxonomy): domain Bacteria; phylum Planctomycetota; class Planctomycetia; order Pirellulales; family Pirellulaceae; genus JADHUC01. Next base: position 805 of record CAZUAH010000294.1, on the reverse strand, counting down.
ACACTGTATCGACAAGATCGGAATGGCCTGGGAATCGACGGTGGGCTTCGTCGGGCGTAAGCGGGTCGTCCGTGCGGTCGCGGTGATGCCGCTCCAAGGCCAGCAGTCCAGGCAACAGCGCGAGCCGTTCTGGTTCGCTTTCCGCCGTTAGGTACTGCTCGACACTTGGTCTGTCTCCTTCGGTCCAGGCCTGCTGGAAGCGGTCGCAGGCTTCCTTGATACGCGCCGTCGCGTGCGGGGAGAGAGTTGCCCGTGGTGAGGGGAGTTTCTCGTTCATCGCCAAACCGTCGGAAGTGCCGGATACCGGCGAGTATTGCACCGAGTACCTCACGTACTTCGGTCTTATTCGTACGATGGCCCTCCGAGGCCGTCGGATACGTGGTCGGCCTCGGAGGGCCAACCTGCAAACACAACTGACGCAAGGCACAACCTTGAATTGTGAATCGGCCTTGTGGCCGCCGCAACCCCGGCTGGGGTAGGATTGTGGCGAGTTGTCGTGGTATGATGGATGCGGATTTGTAGACCCAACGTTCCACAGTCCCGTCTGGCCTCCTGCCGGTGTGTCGAACGAACGTTTCCGAGAAACAAAGTGGAAGGAGCTTCCCATGTCCGCTAACGAAATGAACCGCCGTCAGTTTGTACGTGATACGTCACTTGCTGCCGCTGGTGTGGCGGCTGGACTGGCTGGAACGCAGACTCTGAAAGCGGGCGCGGCCACTGCGAAAGAAGCTGACAAGATTCGCAGTTACAATCGCGACATGGAATACCGTCGCTGCGGCAGAACCGACCTCATGATCTCGGCCGT
>CAZUAH010000293.1:0-16950 GCA_964617665.1 uncultured Pirellulaceae bacterium | reverse complement strand
TGACTTCCACGTGGAGGTTGGCCGGCCCGTCACCCGCACCGGCAATTGGCGTCGTCAGATCGATCGGCAAGGTGAGGTCCAGCGACCCCTCGATGGCTATGCTGAAAAGCGACTGCGGATCGGCCAGACCCTCGCTCATTTCGCGCAGCGTGGCGTCGTTCAGGGTGACGTCGACCGCGATATTCGAACCGCTGTTGATGCTGGCGTCGGATACGGTCACGGCCACCGGCCCCCACATGCCGGTTGCATCCACGCCGGTTGCACTCAAGTCTGCGTCGATCTGAATGTCCGCCCCTTCCAGGCTGAAGTGGGCGCTGGCCGTGTCGCCGTGCAGGATGCCGATGCCGAGGACCAACTCACCGTCGCACTCCTCGCATTCGACCCCGGGTCCGACGAGTCCCAGGCTGAGTTGGGCACCCGATTTGTTGAGCGCGGCGACGGTGAAGATCGTCGGTATCTCGTACGTATCGTCGACGGACAATCCCGTGTCCCAGGCCGATTCGAGGGTCAACGTCGTCGCCGTGTTGGCCACGATCTTGCGGGTCTGGCCTTCTTCGGCGCCGGAGGTGACCTCGACGACCCGGCCGATCAGGCTGTCTTCCGGTCCGAAATCCGCGGCCGCATCTTCGAGTGCCGCTTCCGTTTCCTCCTCGGTCACACTGCCCGTGATGGCCGATCCCTCCGTGGTGCGGTCGACGAGCTGAACGCCCATGCCATCGGGTGAAATGATGACGTCGAAGTCGTGCGGCGCGTCACCCACGCTGACACCGGCCGCCGCGGCTGCATCCCGGATGCGGTCCATCAAGTCGCCAAGCGTAACGAACGACTTGCCTTCGAGAACAAAGGCGTCGCCTTCCGCCACCGATGCACCGTCAAGGCCCAGGTCGGTTGCCGCCGTCGAACCGTTGACGTTTGCCACCGTGAAGGCACCGCTTCCCCCCGTATGATCGATCGAGACCAGCACGCCCTTGTCCGGGTCGAAGAAAATCTCGAAGTGGTCCACCAGCCTCCAGTTAGAATCGTCGGGATCCTCAAGGCTATCGGTGGCGGCATCGGTGATGCGGTCTACGAGGTCCTGGAGCGTCTCGTCGGAGGCGAACGTGGCGGTACCGGCATCGCTGTTGAGATCCACAGAAAACGTACGATCGTCGCTCAGCGAAATCTCGATATCGTCACCGGCAACTGTGCTCAGCCCCAGGTCGGTCACCGGATGGTCCTCGGCGCCCACAGTCAGGTCGACGTCGAAGCTGGTACCGTCGTTCAATTGGACGATGATGTCGTTGCCGCCCTCGACCGTGGTGACACCGCGACCGTGATTGATGACGGACAAAGACGTGTCCTCGGTCACCTCGAAGCCGATTCCCGTCAGCTCGATGGTGATAGGCAAGGTAAGGGTAGCCGTGGGCGAAATGGTCACGTCGCCATCGGTCACGACAAGATCCGTCAGCGCTCCCACGTCGAACAGGGCCGCTGTGTCGGTCACATCGGCGAGTGCAACGTCGGTAACCTCGAGCAGGAAGCTCAGTTCGTGCGTTCCCAAGTCAAAGGCGAGACCGGAAATCGACGTCGAGCCCTGAGTGGCGGCATCGGCCATATCCTGAATCGTGGTAAAGTCCGGGCCTGGGTTGGGGGCCACGTCGATGACGTATTCCATTTCGCCGTCATCATCCACATCCCGCTCGACGGCCGCACTGTCCAGGCCAAGGTCGGACGCAGCAGAGGATGCGACCATTTCGCCGTCAATATCGTGTTCCACGGCGGTGACTTCGAACAGCTCGTCGCCGGAGGTGAAATCCGCAAGGCGCATGTTGGCACGGTCCACGATCAGGCCGCCGGGAGCCGCTGCTTCGATGCGATCAAACAAGTCGCCGAGGGTCACCAGGGGCGACTCGATCACATGCGCCGTGCCCTCGATCGAGGCGGGGACGGCAATCCCCAACTGCGTCGCCGCGTTCGACCCACCGGTGTTGGCAACCGACAGAACGCCCTGCCAGTTGGTGTTGTCGACCAAGCGCAGCACGCCGCGATCGCTGGCATAGGCAACCTCGAAGGCCCCCTCCTCTACGCCGGTGGCGCCGGCCGCCCTACGAATGCGGTTCATCAGATCAAGCAGGGTGGCCTCCGGCAAGGTGTCGCCGTTGATCGTCAGCGATCCGGGCGCCCCCGTGCCAGTGCCGGCGATGCCGAGCGACGTCGCGGCGGTCGACCCCACGCGATTGGCGATGCGGAATCCGCCGCCTCCCCCTCCGCCGACAGTCGTGCGGTCAACCAAACGCAGCCTGTTGCTTTGAGTGGTGACCTGGAAGTCCCCGTCGTCGACGAGTGTGCCTGGCGCCGCCGCCAGAATGCGGTCGATCAGATCCTGGACTGTTTCGGTATCAGCGAAGTCCGCCTCGTCGCTTGCGCTATTCAGATCGACAGTGAAAGACGTGCCGTTGTTCAAAATGATCCGTATGTCATTACCCTCGACGGTCCCTATGTCGCCGAGATTCCATACGGCCAACTGCTCGGGCGCGATATCGAAATCAACGCCGAAGTTGGTACCGTCACGCAAGGTCACTTCGATATCAGCGCCGGCGACCGTGGTCATCGCGAAACCGCTGGCCGTCAAGTCCGTCGTATCGACGGTGAAATCGACCTCAAAGCTGCTGTTGTTTCGCAGCGTTACGTGAATGTCGTTGCCGTCCAGGGTTCCCACGCCGGCGCCGTCGTTCAGATCTCTGAGGGCAGTGTTTTCCGAATGGGGCACCAGTAGCAGTCGGTCGAGAACCTCCTCTTGGAGAAGGACGTCCAGGTCCATCAGGTCGTCGAGGGCAGTTCCCTGGGTCAGGGGCAGCGGGTAGCCAAGCGCCTTGGCTTCCAAGTGGGCAAGGAAATCACGGAACTGTGCCAACTGGGCGCTGACCGTGCCGGCATTCGTAAGGTAGAAGTCGTCGATACCGAGGTCGCCGAAGTTGTCGGAGAAGTTGTTGACGATCTCGTAGGCTTCGCCATCCGGAATATCGTCCCACGGGCCATCGACGGTCAGCACGTTGCCGGCGTTGCCCAGGATCAGCCTCACTTGGCCGTCGGCTTCGGCGTCGTTCTCGCCCTCAGCGTCCCGGACGATTCGGATCAGCCGGCCGGCAACGGAGTCATCCGCCAAGACAGGTTCAGCATCGATGGTGACGGTGGTCTCGGTTTCCCCGTTCTCGGCGGCGGTGACCGTGCCCCTGATGGTCCAAAACAGGTCGTCGCTGAAGTGAATCTCGGCGGCGGTGGCGTCCGTTACGCCGGTAATGCCCGGCGCCTCGCCGTAGAGGTCGATACTGACATCGGCATCGTCGCCACTGCTCGATACGAAGCCGCTGAAGTCGGGATCGCGCAAGTCGGGATCGCTAACACTGGTGCCCAACGCGCTCGTATCCACGATGACGTCGGCATCCAACGTGATGTTACTTGTGTCGCCGTCCACCTCGCCAAAATGGAGCCCCAGGAAACCGGCGTCGGCGTCGAATTCGATGTCCTCGTCGACATCGGCGGTCACCGTCATGTCGGTTTCAAAATCGGCGAGGAAGGTCGTCCCGTCGACGCGGACCGAAAAATCTCAGTCGAATGCGCTTGTCAGTTCTCCCGTCAGATTGTCGACGGTCAAGAGGCTTCCGATATCCTCACCCAGATTGAGCTCGATCCCTGAGAGCGTGCGCGTGGCATTGAGGCGGAGATCGAGGGTCAAGTCGCCATCCACCGCACGTGCGCCGACTGCATCAATGGTGAAGGCCAGGTTCCCGGAATCGCCGTTGGAATCATTGATTACGCCAAGTAGCTCGTCGAGCGTCGGGTCGGCATCGCCGGCCAGGAAATCGGTCACCGGCCGGGCGAGCTTGTCACGCAGAATAGTGCCAACGTCGAGATAGTCGCCAATGCTCCGTCCGGACAGAACGAACAGCTCTTCGCCCAACCTGTCGAATTCGTCCAGATGGTCGCCCAAATCGGCGAGGGCGTCGAGCCCCTGCTCCATGGCATCCTCGGCGGCCTGTGTGTCGAGGATTCCAATGCTGGTACTGAACGTGGCGCCCCCGCCGTAATCGACCCTGCCACCCGTGCGGCTCGTGACCGTGCCGCTTTCGGCCGGAGCCCCCGTGCTGTCCAAAGTCAGCTCGCCGACAAAGCCGTCGAAATCCAATACGGCGGTGCCGGCCGTGTCGTTGATGGTGTCCGTGCCCCAACCATTGCCGAAAACATAAGCACTCTCGCCGGCTCCACCGATCAGGGAATCGTTCCCGCCGTCGCCTTCCAGCGTTACCGGACCGAGCGTGAAAGCCGACGCATCGAGCGTGTTATTGCCCGCGCCGCCCGCAAGACTAGCGGCCTCGATGCCGGTCAGCCCAATGGTCTCGCCGCCGACGGTCAGCGCGGTGTTCGATAGGCTCATGTTGGCGTTGCGGACCATCACCACCTGATCGCCCGTCCCAGCAGCACCGTCGATGTTCGCAGGGCCTGTCCAATCAGAAAGGGTGAAAACGTTGTCACCGTCGCCGCCTGTCAGGTGAGCGATCTCGATGCTGTCGAGCGTGATAACGTCGCTGCCAACGGTCAACGCCGTGTCAGTCAGCGTCATGTCGGCGTTGCGGGCAATGGCGATCGTGTCGTTACCGCCGCCACCATTGACGGTCAACTTGTCGAGGTCGAATCCGGTGGTGTCTCCAATGGTCAGACGGTCGGCATCGTTGCCAAAGTTGATCCTTACCGAACTCACGGCGGCGGGGTCCGTCGTGATGGTCTCCATCGAGTCGCCGGTGATTGTCAATTCGCCGCCGGTGACTTCAAGCGTGAGGTCCGCCGGCGAGGAGTCGACGTTGACAACGAGGTGATCCGTCCCCGAAACGGTGACCGGTTCCAGCCCGGTGAAGGCGATGCTGTTTCCATCCGCCGTGATCGTCCCTGAGTCCGGCCCTGTCACGTCGTACACCAGGGTCTCGATACCCGAGTAGTTGACGACCAGCGTATCGAATCCGCCGGCGCCGCCTTCGAGCACGCCACTGAGCCTGCCACCGACCTCGAAGACAAATACATCTTCGTTGTCCGCCGCACCGGTGAGGTTCTCCATCCCAGAAAAATGAATGCCTTCCACGTGGCCGGTATCGACGCCGGTGATATACCAGACACTGTTGGTCAGCGGGCCCCGAAGTGTATCGTTCCCTCCCTCTCCCCCGTCGAAAGTCACTGGGACGGGAACGTCCCCACTGCCGTAGTCGATTCGCAGGGTATCGTCTGTGGACGGGGAACCCTCAACCACAATCTCCGCTACGTCTTCAAGAGCCCTCTCAACCTGTACGACGCCGGCATCAATGACCTGCACGGCCTGCTGGCCGCCGGTTTCCACAACGCGCAGACTCGCATCGTGGTTTTCCAGGTAGTAGTCAAGCACTGATGGGCTGTGCGACAGCAGCAGGCGAGGTTCGAGCGATTCGAAACCGGCTCGGCGAAAGCGGTCGCTTGGCCGTCCCCGCCGCATTCTTCGGCTTGATTGTTGGCTGCGTAAAACGCCACGATACCACGACGACAGAATCCTGCCGGCGCGCGACCTGCGAGACATAACGACCCTTCTTCCGACAAGAATCCAACAGACGCAAGTTCTCGGGATTGGGAAGAAATGGTAGTAGAAGGGCGCGTGGTCTACCGTCTACCCTGCCGTCCGCCGCTGTCCCCACTCCCGTTCCGTAACGGAGACCCCCCCCACGGCGTCGCCTTCTCTAATGATAGTTGCGCCCCCGGCGAATGCAAGCCAGGAAGATACAGATCTGAGTGGCGCTGCGGTGAATCGGACGATACCGCCGAAGAGGCGCGCCGAGCTCAGGATCTTAAGCTATGAAGTCGGCGACATCCCAGACGAATGTGACCACACCTGCTTTTCCACGCCCACAAATCACAACGCAAATCCCCAATCTTGGCCTGCCATGAAATGGTCTTCGACCGTCCGTTCCGTTTTCCACGCGTCCTAGCAATGGACCAGTATGTCGTTGATCCTGATTCGGGCTTCATCGTCGCCGCAGACGTAGAAACTGACAGTGGTGCCGTTTCGCCCTGTCGTGCTGCTCTTTCCCTTCGTACTCTTTTTCCTTGGTTTCGGCTGCGAGGGCACAAACCGTCGACCTTCAGCGAATCATCAAACCCTTGATTACGGCACGCACTGGATCACTAGCAGAGTCTCTCTAGCTTCTTGAAAAGTGGAGGTGTTGCTGGGTATAGAGCTGCTCCCTGACAAACGAACACTGCTTGCCAGACCGCGACTGCTTGGCAACGGAACGAGCGCTCATGAGGGCGTGTCCTCGGTCATTTGGTAGAAACGCGTGCAGACATTTTGATTGTGCGCATTGATTACCAGATTACCCGTTCCGAGAGGCTCGGCCGAATATGCGACAGCGCAGACGAGGACGCGGCTACCGGATTTACGGCTTCGGCTTCGGTTGCTTCAATTCTTCGGGATACGGACTCCCGTTGTGATGCGGCCAGCCACGACCGTGCTCGTAGAGCTTCCGAAGGCGATCGCATTCGCCCTTGTCAGCCCAGATGATCCACCATCTACATTGCCCGGGTAGTTGGCGAGCATGTACCCAGCCGCGTCGGCACCACTTTGCCAGCGTAGACCGATCGATCGACAATTTGCAGCTCAGATCAAGCAGCCACCACTCGTTGGCGTCGAGCGTTGATAGCTTCGCTGAGATCTGTGGCCGTCGCGGCTCGGTCAGCCCCCACGAATCAAGAAGTTTCCGGACCGTGTGCCGGGTGCAGTTCTTACCGGCGGTCGTTGTACGGAATCCTTCACCGTCAAGTGCGTTAGCGATCGCAGTCGTCGATCGGCCAGCACGCCAAAACTCATTGACGCGGGACCTCAGTCGCTTGAAGTCCTTCAATTGCTCGTATCTTGCGACAGATCGAATCACTTTGTGTCGGTTCTCGTACTCACCTTGCCAGTGAATCGCCGCTTCCACGACTTCCGAGCCGCCGTCGATCTGAACGACAACTCGATTAACCAAGTGACGAACGATCTGCTTGTGATCGGCTGAAAAGTGCATTGATTGGCTCCATAGCCGCGGAATACTCGCGGACAGTCGTCCAATCGCTTCAATGTCATCTTGGGAAAGGCGGCCTGGCTGATCGCGCAGAAACCGATCGTGTTCTTCCTCCAATCGTCGCTGCTCACCAAGCGCTTCTTCCCAGCGACGCTTCAGCTTCGCGGCGACGCGGCGATTCGTCGGATCAACCGCGTCGTACTGTTGACGTGCCCGATTCGATCGGTTCGCATGCGCTCCCTAGTCGTTCAAACTGCTTGAAAACCAGCTTGACAGCGTCCTGCACTTCCAAGTCGGGATCCATGGCTACGTCGCCGTGCGGAGTTCGGATGTACCCGAGCGGAACGTGCGTGATCAACTCGCCACGGCGCGCCTTGTTAAACGCTGCTTGGTACATGCGACCACGTAGGATGTGCAACTCGGCCTCGCTCATCATTCCGCGTAGTCCCAGCAGCAGTCGGTCGTTGTAGTCGGCAAAGTGGTTGGTCGAACAATGCGGCGCTATGCTGATCGCCACCGATACCAGCGGCCTGGAATGGAATCCGGAACCGGAGGGCGCCGAGGAGCATAGGAAGAAACACGGCTCTTTCATGCCTGTGCACAACTACCTGCTGATCCAGCAGGGCGTTCACATCGGCGAATTCCACTATCTAGAAGACTTGGCCCGCGATCAGGTGTACGAGTTCTGCTATATCTGCACGACCAACAAGATCAAAGGCAGTACAGCCGGCTTTGCCCTGCGGCCGATCGCTGTTCGGTAGAAACTCGCATACGCAGCCGATTCTCGTCACTCGAATCCCGTATCTCGTATCCCGCATCCCGCTCCCAATCATCCCCCGCCCTGCTCTGTTTGGGAACTGCCGTGGGATTCGGGTGCGGCCTTTTCTTCGCCACGAGGTGCCGGCGTGTCGCCGGTACCGGGCACGATCAGGGGGCGAGGGGAGTTTTCTTCGACCGTTTCCTTCAACTCGTTGGCGTCGATCGATTCGACTTCGATCAGGCGGCGAGTCAAGGCTTCCAGGGCCTCGCGCCGCGATTCCAATATGTGCCCGGCCTTTTCGAGCGACTCTTCGATGATACGCCGTACTTCCTCGTCGATCTCGCGGGCCGTCTTTTCGCTGTGAGTGCGTAGACGCTCGTCGATGCCGGCGGTGGCCAGGAAGGCAGGTCCCGCCGATTCCCGATAGTTCACGCGTCCCAGGCCGCTCATTCCGAAATCCATTACCATGCTGCGGGCGATCTCGGTGGCTCGTTCCAAGTCGTTCTGCGCGCCAGACGAGATATCCTCGAATACCATCTCTTCGGCGATCGTACCGGCTAACAGAACTTGAATGCGGCTCTCCAATTCGGATTGCGTCATCAGGTAGCGATCGCCTTCTGGACGCTGCATCGTGTAGCCCAGTGCGGCGATCCCGCGCGGGATGATGGAGACCTTGTGTACCGGATCTGTGTTGGGCAGGCTGTAGGCGACCAGAGCATGGGCGGATTCGTGATAGGCAACTCGCTGTTTTTCATCGTCGCTCATCACACGCTGCTTCTTCTCCAGGCCGGCCGTAACACGTTCGACTCCCTCGTTGAATTCGGCTATGCCAACGGAGGATTTCTCTTCACGAGCCGCAAGAAGAGCGGCTTCGTTGACCAGGTTGGCCAGATCCGCCCCGACGAAACCGGGCGTGATCGAAGCGACCTGCTTCAGTTCGACTGATTTGTCCAGTTTGACCGTCTTGACGTGGACTTTCAGTATGTCCTCGCGGCCTTTGATGTCCGGACGATCCACCAGTATCTGACGGTCGAAACGCCCAGGTCGCAGCAATGCCTGATCCAACGTTTCCGGCCGGTTCGTGGCTGCGACGACAATTACGCTGCTGTTCGATTCGAATCCGTCCATCTCCACCAGCAAGGCGTTCAGCGTCTGTTCGCGTTCGTCGTGGCCGCCGACGACACTGCCCCCGCGCGTCTTGCCCAACGCGTCCAACTCGTCGATGAAGATGATACACGGCGCCTTGGCCACGGCCTGTTGGAACATATCGCGCACGCGCGCCGCACCGACGCCTACGAACATTTCGACAAAGTCGCTGCCCGATAAGCTGAAAAACGGCACGCCCGCTTCGCCGGCGATTGCCTTGGCCAGCAGTGTCTTCCCTGTGCCCGGCGGACCAACCAGCAAGGCGCCCTTGGGAATCCGACCACCCAGACGCTGGTACTTGTCCGGCGACCGCAGAAAATCGACTACCTCGCGCACCTCTTCGACGGCCTCTTCAATACCGGCCACGTCGTCGAACGTCACACCGATGTCCTCTTGAGCGTACAGCCGCCCGCGGCTGCGGCCAAACGACATTGGCGACCCTGCGCCGCTAAGCCTCCGCATCATGAAGATGAACAACACGATGAACAACAGCGAGATGATCAGCATCGGCGCATACGACCGCCAAATGCTCGGAGCGGGTTCGTTGCTGTATCCGATACCGTAGTCTTGTAGCTTCTTCAGTAGTTCGTTTTCCGCTTCGCCCGAGAGTGGCTTGTGCGTGCGAAACGAAACGCCCTCTCGGGGGTCACTGTCGCTCGGTTTCGGTTCCAGTCGGATGTCCACTTTGCCGGCCAGGGTTTGCTGGCCATTTCGGATCTCTCGCAGATTGTAGTACCGTTCTCTCTTGACACCGCCCTCTTTCAGAGGCGTTTCGACAATGACCCAAGGTTCGGAACTGACCAACTGTCCGGTGTCTTTGTCCCGTCGGCTGGCTTCCACCAATCGCATGAAATCGTACTGCGACATTTCGTGGACGGCGCTATTCACCAACAGCATTGCCGCAACCGCAGCACCGCCACCGGCCAGAACTAAGTACCAGATGATGTTCTGGCTGCCCGACGAACCCTTTTGGTCGTCGTTCTTTGGGGGGGAGCCGTTGTCCTTTTCCATATTGCATTCCCTCAGTCACCTTGGACGCTACCAGCATTGTTTGGCGATATTGCTTCTCCAACTGTAGCACAATGTCATCAATTCAGATCGATCGGCAATCAGGGTTGTCCGTCTTGCGAGGCACGTCTAGAATGCCCTGCTCACCAGAAGTCTATACACAGATTGTATTTATGACGACGGAAAGCACGGTTGTGCTGGAGACGACGTGAAACCTCCAGGGGTTCGTAAAGTATTGTTGTAAGCAGGTGCCTCGCCGACAACCGTTGTTTGCCCCACCTTCCCAGTTTGCATATCGCGCATTGTACCGCATGAGTTGCCGGGCCCGTAACATAGTAATACTCGGCTCGACCGGTAGTATCGGTCGCAGCACATTGGAAGTGGTGGCAGCTTCCGATGGACAATTGCGCGTGTTGGGATTAACTGCCCACAGCAGTTGCAGCAAGCTTCTTGAGCAGGCTTCCACAGTGCATCCACGCTGGGCGGTGGCGAGTGACCGCCAAACCGCAAGTCAGTTTGACTGGAGCGGCTTACCTACCGAAACGGAACTGTTGGTGGGCCCGGCTGGGATCGAGTCGGTGGCTTCCCACGACGACGTGGACATAGTTGTGACGGCCATTGTTGGAAGCGCCGGCCTAACCGGGACGTGGGCGGCTGTGAATGAGGGGAAAACGGTAGCCCTGGCCAACAAGGAAACACTGGTAATGGCCGGTCCGCTCGTGATGCAGCGAGCGAGTGAATGCGGGGCAACGGTGCTTCCGGTCGACAGCGAGCATAGCGCCGTTTTTCAAGCTCTACAGGCCGGTCGCCGCGAAGATCTGAAACGCATCGTGTTGACCGCCAGTGGCGGCCCGTTTCGCGACGCGACTCGCGAGCAATTGGAGAACGTGACGGTCGATGAAGCGTTGGCTCATCCAACTTGGGACATGGGCCCGAAAATCACGGTGGATTCCGCGACGATGATGAACAAGGCACTGGAGATCATCGAAGCAAGTTGGCTGTTCAACATCCCGCCGGAACAGGTCGACGTGGTGATACATCCCCAGTCCGTAGTTCACTCGATGGTAGAATTCAAAGATGGATCGATATTGGCTCAATTGAGTCCTCCGGATATGAAGTTGCCGATTCAATATGCGCTGAGTTATCCTGAACGTTGGGAATGCCCAGCGGCGAAATTGGATCTTGAGAAGGCTTTGTCGCTCGATTTTTTTCCCCCGGACGAGGATCGTTTTCCGGCGCTGACCCTGGGGCACGAGGTCGCGCGACGCGGCGGTACCGCGGGAGCGGTTCTGAATGCTGCAAACGAAGCAGCGGTTGCCCGATTCCTGGACGGTCAGCTACGATTCATGGATATCGTGCCGGCTTGTCGAGCGGTACTGGATAATCACGATTTTGACCCTAGCCCGACGCTCTCACAGTTGTTAGAGCTTGATGCCTGGGCCAGGAAGGAGACACAGACGTGGAGTTGTGGTTGATTGCTGATATGAGCGGCGTCATGGCGACGCTGTGGATAATTCTGAAAGTCGCCGCTGGCTTGGGCCTAGTGATTTTTGTACACGAACTTGGCCACTTCGTGGCTGCCAAGGCGTGCGGTGTGAAATGCGAGAAGTTCTACATCGGCTTCGATATCCCGATCAAGATTGGCCCCATTGCGCTGCCATCTGCCTTGTGCAAGTTTCGCTGGGGTGAAACGGAATACGGCGTAGGCATTCTGCCTTTGGGCGGTTACGTGAAGATGTTGGGACAGGACGATAACCCGAAACGCCAAGCGGAAGAGAACGAACGAATCAAGGTTCGCAAGAAAGAGGGCGAGTCGGTGGAACAGCCAGAAGTCGCCACGTCGGTCGACAGCTCGAGCGACCATCCCGAAGCGTCCGGGGATACCGGTAATGGTGCGAATGCAGTAAACAAGGATGCATGCGACCAGGAGGAGAATTTCGAGCTTGATCCTCGCAGCTATCCCGCCCGCCCCGTTTGGCAACGAATGATCATCATCTCGGCCGGGGTGATCATGAATCTGGTCTTTGCCATTGTTTTTGCCGCGATTGCGTATCGTATGGGGGTGAGCTACACGCCATGCATTGTCGGCGGTACGGCACCCGGATCTCCCGCGTGGACCTGCGGACTCAATCCCGACGACAAGTTCCTTCAGATCGGTCGCGATGGACAATCAGACGAGCAACTGAGGTTCTACAAGGATCTATTGCCGAACATCATGCTCAACGACCGCGACAACACGATGGAGTTTCTGGTCCGTCGTCGTGGCGAAAGCAGTTCTGAATGGGTCAGCTTGCGACCGACGGATCGACTCAAAGGGGGCTCCACAAAACGAGCGACCGTAGGCGTCAGGCCGCCCGATACGGCAAAGCTGAGCCAAGGACGGCCCGTAGACAAACATCGATTTGATGACGAGGTGTACAAGCGACTCAAGGGCGGAGATGAGGTCATCGCGGCCGGCGGCGAGAGTTTGCCACGAAACGAACAGACGGGTGAGATCCCCGCACATTGCCTGGAAGCCGTCTTGGCTCAGACTATGACTGAACCGCTGACCTTGACTGTGCTTCGCCGCAGCAAGGATGCCGAAGCGAGCGGTGGCGAGGCGTCAACCGAAGAGTTTGACGTGACCTTGCCGCCGGCCAAAATGCGCGTTGTAGGGCTGTCGATGACCATGGGGCCGATAGTCGCCGTCCGAAAGGGCACTCCCGCCGATCAGGCAGGCTTCCAAGCGGGCGATGTGATCACCTCCATCGCTGGCGAGGACGTAGGCAATCCGACAACGCTCTCGCAGCGTCTGCTTGGGATGGTCGGCAAACAGATCGAGGTCGCCGTCAAACGCAAGGGAGCCGAGGAGCCTGTTGTCCTGCAAGTCACACCGCAACTTCCGGCAGCATTCGAAGACCGATTTGGCCCCGGATCGGTGGTCTCGCTGGAAGCGTTAGGAGTCGCATTCCCGCTCGAAAACAAGGTCCAGGCGGTTGAGCCAGACACGCCAGCCGCCAAAGCAGGCTTGCAGCCGGATGACGAAATCGTGCGAGTTCAGTTCGTCGTGATGGACAAGAAGAAACAAGAGGAGGTCGAGGAGTTACTGGGGAGCACCTACGACGAAGAACTCGAACTGGCCAAAGACAAGCAGAACTGGCATTACGTCCATTCGGCGTTGCAGGTATCCGTACCAGGGATGGCCCTGAAAGTCACCTATCGACGTGGTGGTGCCGAACACGAGGCGACGCTGACGCCCGTCGAGTCGGACGAGTGGTTTCTAGCCGACCGCGGGCTGAACTTGGCGCAGCTAAGCGAAGTCCGTACGGCCGAATCCTGGGGCGAAGCAATCCGGCTGGGAGCGCGAGAAACGAAGGAAACTCTAACGCAAGTACTGATTGTACTAAAACGGCTGGTGACGGGTAAGATCGCGATGACACAGTTGGGTGGCCCCATCAAGATCGCGGCGGTGGCTGGTGCCGAGGCGTCCGAAGGTATTCCGCGATTGTTGATTTTCTTGACTTTCCTTAGCGCCAACCTTGCTGTTTTGAACTTCTTGCCGATTCCGGCCCTGGATGGGGGGCATATGGTATTCCTGGCAGCCGAAGGCATCCGCGGCAAGCCGGTCGACGAGCGTCTGCAAATCACGCTCACACTGATTGGCGTTGGGTGCCTGCTTAGCTTGATGGTGTTCGTGATCGCCATGGACATTGATTGGCTCAGAAGGCTGTAGGGGCTGGGTCCGGTTGCTTGAGGTTGGCGGTCAACCTAGAATTACTCCCAGACGTGCATGGGGCAGGGCCAACCGCGGAAAAAGGGGGCAGGTCCAATTTGCCGGAACGGCCCGAAGGGTGCTTCGCACAAATTGGACCTGTCCCCTTTTTCCTGAACCTGCGTCTAACCCTCCTTAACTAAAGGAACTCCAGCGATGTTTAGAAAGCTCACTAGTCGCCCTAAGTTGATGCTAGTTGTTGGTTTAGCCATGGGACTGCTTGTCGGCGTCGGAATGATGATCGGCACGCTTGTTGGCGTGGGGCATCAGCAACAGGCTGGGCTGACAATGCCCGAGACCGTCTTAAACGCCACTGCTTCGCACGGCGGCGAGACATTCGCTATGGCAACTGGCCCGGTTGACTCCGACGTAGAAGGTCTATTCCTGTTGGATTTCCTGACCGGCCAACTGCAGTGTCGGGTGATCTATCCGCACAGGCAGGGGCAGTTTGGTGGCTTGTTCACATACAATGTCATTGCCGATTTGGGTGTGCAAGCAGGCAAAAATCCCGACTACGTGATGGTAACAGGAGTGGCGAATTTCACGCGAGGCGCAGCGGCTAACACGCCGGCCGGGTGTGTTGTCTATGTGGCCGACGCCAACACGGGTAACTTTGCTGCTTACACGATTATGTTTAACCGGACGATGTACCGAGGTGGCGCGCCGCAGCAAGGCACGTTTACACTTCTGGGTGTCGGGAAGGCCAGGGAGATAGCGGTTCGGGATCCGTAAGGCGTGCTCTACGCACCGGAACGGTTTTGCGTCCAGATTCAGACTCTCGTGCGCGAGACGCACCCCACAAAACGCCGCCGGGTTTTCCGGCGGCTTGTTTATTTGAAGATGAAGATCGTACTGAACGGCGAGCAACGCGACGTGGAAGACGGCATCACTCTTGCCGCATTGCTGCAGCAACTGCAACTGGAACCGCGCAACGTGGCGATCGAAGTGAACATGGACTTGGTTCCGAGAACGCACCATGCTGAATGTGCGCTCAACGAAGGTGATCGAGTGGAAATTGTGACGCTGGTAGGAGGAGGTTAACGCATCATGGCAACCGATGCTGTAGGTCAACAGCCCGAGGATACTCAGGACATCATCCGAATCGGCAACCACACACTGCACAGCCGGCTGATCGTCGGCACGGGCAAATACGAGACGTTCGAAATCATGCAGCAAGCACTCGCGCTGTCCGGCACGGACTGCATCACCGTGGCTGTGCGTCGCGAACGACTCGTTGACGGCGAAGGCCGAAACATCCTGGACTACATCGACACGGAACGGTACACGCTACTGCCAAACACGGCGGGTTGCTTCAATGCAGAAGAAGCCGTTCGTACCGCGCGATTGGGCCGCGAGATCCTGCTCGGCCTGGAAAACCCCGGTGCCGATTGGGTCAAATTAGAAGTGCTGGCTGACAAGAAGACACTACTCCCCGACCCTGTGGCGACCGTCGAGGCGACGGAGACATTGGTGGCCGAGGGTTTTCAGGTCCTCGTTTACACCACCGACGACCCGGTGACAGCTCGCCGACTAAAGGAAGCGGGCGCCGTATCCGTCATGCCGGCTGGCAGCCCAATCGGGTCAGGTCAGGGCATTCTGAACAGCAGCAGCATCCGCATCTGCCTCGAGTATCTGAAGGAAGACGATCCCGACTATCCGGTGATCGTAGATGCAGGCGTTGGAACTGCCAGCGACGTGACGGCTGCCATGGAATTGGGCGTGGATGGTGTTCTGTTGAACACGGCCGTGGCCCACGCCCGCGATCCGTTGGGTATGGCTCGAGCCATGAAAGCGGGTGTCGAAGCGGGCCGGTTGGCCTATCTCTCCGGACGGATACCGCGCCGCTTGTACGCCACAGCCAGCAGCCCCATGGAAGGCGTGATTGGCGAGTAGACGCAAGGGTGAGTCGGGCACTTCTGTCCAAATACGGCGACGGACCGAACATTCGTCTCGGGTGCGATTGCAGCGCTTGCTCACCTGAACGCCTGTCGTACATCTTGCAGGCACAACACGACCAGAGCCCATATGCCGAACGGCAGGCCACTCCAGCAGAAGGTGCACGGCAGCATCATGAGTATGGAGGCTGTGATAGCTAAACCATAGCCCTCCATTTTTTTCATCTTCCAAGCGCCGATGAACGTGAGCACATAGACGGCCAGGACGACCACGCAGAGGATCACCGAGACCACGACGCTGCCAAAAACGTATCCAGCGATAAACGCCTCATCCTCACCCTGCATTGCCTTGCCCATGGCAAGTGCTTCCACCATGTTGAAAATCAGGTAAGGTATCGTCACAAGACAGTTCAGCCCCGCAACGACCATCATCGCGATCGCCGGAGCAACGACGATTGCCTCGTTGAAGGGCTTGGGTTGCTGTGGCCCATACCCTGTCTGAGCCAGTGCGGGCGACTGATAGGGATTAACCGCCATGCCCCCCGGTGCTGAAGCAGGGCCGAGATTGTCCCCAAAGGGATTTGGAGCGAGGCCGCCCGCGGATGGCGACGTTGCGGGCGCGCTGCCTTGATAGGCGGCGGCACCAGCCAGGGGATCGTCTGCGAGGGGAGTCAAGCTGGGCTGCGTTTCCAAGGGCACCAGTCCCGTGGAAGCTCCCTGCGGTTCGAGGCTTGGGACTTCCTCCAGAGGAGTCAGGGTTGGGCCGGTCTCGAACGGCGACAAGGCGGGGATGTCGTCAACCGGCGTGAGTCCTGGCGATTCGTCGACCGGCGTTAAGCTCGGCACGTCGTCCAGGGGAGTCAGGCTTGGCGTTTTGTCAACCGGCGTCAGGCTTGGCACGTCCTCAATGGGAGCCAGACTCGGCGCGTCGTCCAGCGGGGCCAAGCCAGGCGCATCATCCGCTGGCGCAAGGCCTATTGACTCGTCCAGTACCGGCGTCATGCTCGGCTGCGCGTTCCCGTGCCTCCCTCTGTTTGCTCGTCGATGGGACGCTCAGCACAGCGCTACAGCTTGGGCACTTGATCTTCTTACCGGCGACATCTGCAGGCGTGCGCAGCATCTTCTGGCAGCCCGGACAACGGAATTGGATCTTCCCAGTCGGTTTGTCTTTGGTATCGGGGGCCTCGGGCGTCCTGGCCGGGATCTGCACAACCACGCCGCAGTTTGGACATTTTCCCTTCTTTCCGGCCGCGGATGCGGGCGTGCGTACGGGTAAACTGCACTGAGGACATGGAAATTCGATCTTGTCGTCCGTCGTTTTGGCATCGGAGCCGT
>CAZUAH010000292.1:0-17043 GCA_964617665.1 uncultured Pirellulaceae bacterium | reverse complement strand
TGACAAACCAATGGTTGACCCAAAAGATGCAGCCCCGCGAGCGCGTTCTGGCGGCGCTGGCCGGCCGGCCCGTCGATCGCCCGGCAGTCGTCTGCCCCACGTCGATCGCCACCGTGGCGTTGATGGACCATGTCCAAGCTCCTTTTCCAGAGGCCCACTACGATGCCGAATTGATGACGCGGCTCGCTGAAACGGCCTACGCGGAAGCGGGATTCGACACGGTAATGCCTGTGTTTTCAGTCGTCCAGGAATCCGTGGCGATGGGTTGCGAAGTGGACTGGGGCAGCAAGGCGAACTGGCCGACATGCACCGGAGCGCCGGCTCAGACCGCGGACCAGATACGAATTCCCGCGGATGTGCTCGACAAGCGGGAAACGCGGTGCGTCTTGGAGAGCATTGCCATGCTCAAACGCCGCCTGGGCGACGAAGTGGCCATCATCGGCAAGACAATGGGGCCATGGACACTTGGTTATCACGTCTTTGGCACTCAGCAGTTTCTGATGCTGACGATCGACGATCCCGACGAAGTGAAACGCAGTCTGGAGGTGTTGAAAGAGCTAACCGTACAGTTCGGTATTGCCCAGATCGAAGCTGGGGCGGACGTGTTGACTTTGCCCGATCATGCCACTGGTGACTTGGTCAGCGCGGCCTACTATCGCGACTTCCTGCGGGACATCCACACCGAACTGTGCGAACGGATTCCCTGTCCGTTGATCTTGCACATCTGCGGCGCTACCGAAGATCGCATGCCCTACATCCGTGAAACCGGCTTCGACGCGTTTCACTTCGACAGCAAGAATGATACACGCCGCAGTCTCGATATCATGCAGAATAAATGTCGGCTGGTCGGCAACATCAACAACCCGCAGACTCTGTATCGCGCCACCGTGGAAGACGTCCGCCAGGAAGTCACGGCGGTTCTGAATGCCGGTCTGACGATTGTCGCACCCGAGTGTGCATTGCCCTTGGCCTGCCCACTTGAAAACCTCCAAGCGATCCCCAAGGCTGTCCAGGAGTGGCGTGCAGCGCACGCCTAGCCTCAATTGCGCACTACGTAGGCCGGACCGAGGCCGACTCCTTGCCGGAACAGCGCAAACGGGCTTCATTGCTTTGACAGCCTGTACCACAAACAACGGCAATAGAAGAGGCCGAAGTTCCGGCAGTTGCACCGTTTGCTCGGTCCGGCCTACAAATTGGTGCCTAATACGGTCTAGGGTAGCGAACCCTCCACGCTCGCCTTGGAGAGACGATCCTCAGGACAGGTGTACTCGTCTTGGGAATACTCCGTGCGGACGCGCGGCGCCGTTTTCGTCTTTGGTGGATAGGTCCACAGCGGGAACCAGTCGCTCGGTGCATCTTCAATCTCGCGGATTTCCTCGTCGCTACGGAACATCGCCCAAAGGTCGATCCAGGCGATTAACATTCGCAGGTCTTCCGGCGACAGACCCTTGCCACAACGTCTTTTGTCCATCGCCTCGGCGATCAGCCGGCTCTCGGGCGAAAGACACGTCAGCGGCGCCAAGGTCTGGTAGTGCGTGGCAATCGTGCTGGGCACTGCGAGATAACCACGCGACGCATCGTACCTGGGGATGCCGCCGGTTATGTGATGATTTTCTTTTCCCAGGGTAAGCGTCAGATACGGTTCGCAGAAAATGCCCCCAAAACGACGCGTGCCCAACGGATCCGGACGTAGCGTCAAGTTGAGTGTTTCGGCCGCTTCTCCATCGCCCTGATGACATTCAGCACACGCGCGGTCGAAGATCGGCTGGATGTCTCTCACATAGGAGAGCGAGCGGACGCCCCATGGCGGCGGCTCGATTGCGTCGGGCGTCGTCCTGGGCATGATGGGCTGGGCTGCTGGCGTCGAATTGTGGCTCTCGTGACAACCGGTGCAGCCTCGGTACTCGCCCGGTCTTGCCGATACCCAGGAACGCATCGTGTGAACCGTGCGATAGTGTTCGTCGAGCACCTGGAAATAGAGCATGCGGCATGGTGGAACCTCGAAACCGACCGAGCCGTCTTCGCGAATCGGAACCGTGCCGTGGACCTGCTTGACGCCCAGCGGCCCGGTAACGGAAGTGATCGGTCCTTGCACCAATCCGTTGTGGCCCCACGAAATGTCCGTTGTCGCTGTCGGCGTCTTTCCTCGCAGAAACTCGTCGCCCCACTCTCCCCATGCGGTATTCAGGCCCTCGCAGCCGAACGACTTGCCGCCGGGGTGGACGATGCCGATGGAATAGTTCTTCGGCATGCTCTCGACGATTCGCAGGTACTTGCCGTGCTCGCGAACTTCCGGCGGAGCGCTATCGAAAATGTTGTTCGAGAACAGCAGTCCCGGACGGACCACCGGGTTGAGCTTTTCCGAGCCGGGCGTATCGCTAACATCGGGCAAAAGAGGCGGCGTTGCTCGTGAACGGACCGGCTGCGCATACAACACGTTGTTGTCGCCTTCGTAGATCAACTCGCGATTGCCGTAGATGTCCATCAGGTAGAGCTTAAACTTGCCGATGGTCGGATCGTGAGCGGACCGCATGCTCCGGACTCCCAGGGCGCCGGTTCGGGCGGAAACCAAGAACAACTCTTCGCTCAGCGGATAAGGCGTCTTGTAGGCGGCGTATTTGCCCGATGTGTGGTATTGTTCGGTCAACCCGGGCGTTGGGATCGGACCGTCGCCAACCTCCGGCCAGGGCATCTCCTGAGTGACTTTCCAGATGCCGTTGGGGAAATTGAGGCCAACTTTCGGATCGACCACGCCGATACACCCGACCCAGACATCATGATGGCCAAATCCGTTGAACATCACCTTCGTGGTGCCCGGCATCTGTCGCGCTTCGCCCAGGTGATCGGGATGCTCCGTCTGATTGCCCCAGAATGTGGCGGCCCCTGTGCCGTCGGGACGCATTGTCCACAGCGATTGGATCCGATTGGCGAACTTGTCGACGTACTCCCAGCGAGTCGAAAGGATGCGACCGTCGTCGAGCAACGAAGGTGAAAACTCGGGTTCCGTACCGGGAGTGAGGATGTGGATGTTCTTGCCGTCCGCATCGCAACGAGTCTGGATATAGCTGCGCGCCCACATGCCGCATTGGGCGTACACTTCAGCCCGGGTCGAAAGGAACAGGTAGTGGTCTCCGGGCAGATAGATCGGGTCGATGTCCGAGTATCCGCCGGAGGTAATCTGCCGGAGGTCTTTTCCATCACCGTCGATCCCAATTTCGTAAAGGTGGTACGCCTTCTCGTCTTCCGGCTTCATGCAAAACAAGGCCCGGCGGCCATCGAAGGAGAGGTCGAAACTCATCATCGCCGCCGTTCGCCCGAAATCGTCCGGCGGGGCAACCTTGCGCGGTGCCGGCGTGTTCGCGAAATCTTCCAGAACGATAAGCTTTGCGCCGTGCGACGCGCACATCTCGCTCCGGAACCGGCTCTCGTGGACCCATTCGGTTTGATCGAACGTTCCATGCGTGTCGGGGCTGCGCTGCGTATACGGCGCGTCGACGCAGATGATCCCCGAAAAATCGATCTCAGGAGACTTGAGCATTACCTTGCGTTTCAAGGCGCGGATATCGAAATAGAGAGATCGCATCTCTGAGGTACGGAGCGCCACGTCGGCGGCGGAAGCTCTTCGTTCGATCTGTTTCAATACGGCCATCTCGTCCGACAGATCAGGCGCGTCGGCTTGTCCCTGCATCCGCTCGATCATCTCACGAGTCCAGACAATCTCTTTGTCTGTGCGGGTCAGCAGGTCGTCTCCTTCGCTCTGAAAAAGCCAGTCGACCTTTTGCTGAAGTTCCGTCTTTGTCAGATGAGGAGCCTCTTCCGTGTAGAACAGTTCACGAGCCCGGCGGGCCATTTCCACTCGGCGGTGCTTTTCGATCATCGCTGCCTTGGCTGCCACCCACTGTGGATCGTCCGGCGTACTTCGATGCGCCTCGTACAGGGCCAACTGCTCTGATAGCGGAAGTGCCGTATTGAAGAGCCGAACATCGTCCACGCAGCCGTTGAATGGATACTGGCCGTTCAGCGACCCGATCTCAACCCGCTTAACCGGCGATTTCAGATCCGCGGGCGAAAGCGTGTTGGCATCGGTCTTCCATACCAGATCGTTCGATCGCAAAATCGACTTGTCCGACTTGCTGTTATTGACGAACACGACGTGATACCACCGACCCGACTCCCACGCGAGAGGCTTCGTGATGTGATTCTGCCACGACCCGCCGTTTTGCCAACCGAAACCGAGGGCCCCATTATGAACCTCCACCTGGATGCGGTGGTTCAAGGTGCCGTCCGAGAACGTAAACAGCAGGCGACTGGGGCCGCCGTCGTACTGAATCCACATCGAAATCGCAAAGTCGGTCAGCTTGCCCAGCGCTGCGGCTTTCTGGTCGAGGCGAATCGAACCAGCCGCCGGAAACCGAATCGCCCGGCCAATCTTGCCGGCGACAGAACGCTCCGCCGTGACAGCGTTTAGGCTGCCGTGCATCTCGCCCGCCAACGCATCGGTAACGAGGTGGCCCTGGTCATTCTCGTCGAGTTTCCAGTGACCCACCAAGTGACTTTCGCTCTGGCCCAGCAATGGCAGAACGGGAATTAAGAAGGCTGCTAGGCACACCAGCCAGAAACGCATGCTCATCAGGGATCCGCGTGGGACAAGAGATGTGTCGGTCTTCACGTGGTTCTCCTTTCCTGTTCGAGGGCATTCACGATGGAGTTTCAAGGATCTGTTGGACAATGTCCACACCAACCTCGGCACTGAGGGCATCGACCATCCGCCGCCACACTGGACCGGGACGTCCCGTACCGATGGCCAGACCGTTGATCTTCACGACGGGCGCCAGGAAGTATGGCGTTGTGCACAGCCACGCTTCGTCGGCATTCGCCACGTCGTGGATCTGTATGTCCCGTTCGCAGAATTCCAGACCGAGTGAGCCGCTCAAGCGGCGCACGGTCTCCAACGAGACTCCCCAGAGGATATTGTTGCGGTTTGGGCTGACGATCGTTTCCTGCTTGAGGATAACGAAGTTGGCACCGCCGGTTTCCGTCACGTTGCCGTCCAAGTCGAGATACAGGCCCACCGCCTTGGGATCGACCAAATGCGCCTGGTGGTCACCAATCCACATGTGCAGCCGATTACGGTGCTTGACTTTGCTGCTGAGCGTATTCGGATGTACGTGTCGTTGCGTGGGTGTGACGACGTGTACGCCATCCGCCACGGCAGGTTTCCACAATTCAAATGGCAGCGGAAAGCTATGCAGACAAACCGTGGCCTGTTGCGATCCGGCCATTCCCGCCGATCCGGCATACACGGGGAACTCGCCGGCGGTCGCGTAGAACACAACGGCCAGCTCTCGTTCCGGCCAGACCTCCAAGTTGTGTGTCAGAAGTCGCTCGACAATGGCCAGCATCTCGGCCTCGGTCATACCAAGGTCGATGTACGCATACCGGGCCGACTCGAAGAACCGATGGACATGCTCTTCCGCGGCGTACGGCTTTCCACGGAACGTGCGCAACAGATCTGTCACCGCCGCCCCGAGCACGATGCCGGCGTCATAGATCGGCAGAACACACTGCGAATTGGGAACGTACTGACCGTTCAGGTACGCGATTGGTTCCGCCATGGTGATCCTTTCAGAAAGCGGCCTTCACGGGTTCCTTCTTGCGATCACAGTTCTTTGATGCGAATGTTGCGATACCAGGCTTCCATTGGAGCGCCGGAGTGGACCTGCAGTCCGATGATGCCTTTCTGCTCGATGTTCGCGTCTTGCTCAGTGTAGTCGACGGTTTGAACGCCATTGATCCAAAGTTGGATGCGTTTGCCCTCGCACAGAATTCGATAGTCGTTCCAGTCGTTCATGCGGACTGGCTCGGTTCGTTTCTTAGGTTCGGGGCCGGTCAGAACCTTTCGGCGTCGCGACTCGTCATAGAGGCAACCCCACCAACCAACACCCAGGTCGGCTTGATAACCGCACACTTCGTGATGGTTGGGAATCCGCCGCGAGCGGATTTGAATGCCTGCGTTGGGCCTCTCGCCGAGGATCTTGAATTGCAGACGGAGTTCAAAGTTCTCGTATTCCTTTTCCGTGCAAAGGAACTCGTTCTGCGGGATACGACCCTTCATTGTGCCGGCGATGATCGCACCTTCTTCGATCCGAAACATGTCCAGGTTTCCTTCCCACCCCTTCATCGTCTTGCCGTCGAAGATCGAGACGAATGCTTCTTCGTCGCGATTGGCCGAAGATGCTCGCTCGGCCTGTGCCAGCAGCATTTTGGCCCGATCGATCAACGACTGGTTGTTGCCAACAGCCGGGAGAGCCAGTTGTACAGCTTTGCCCACTTCGCCCGGAGACGATTGGATGAGTTTTTCGCCGATAACAATGACCGCGCCGGCCGCACGTCCTTTCAGGCGATCATCGCTCAAACAGGAAGCAACCACCGACAGCGCATCAGATGTCGCAACACGAGCCAGCACGTCCATCGCCAGCTTCCTCTCGTCGTCGCGGTCAGCGATGGCCAGGGCGCTACGGCAGATTTTCACGCTCTGCTCCGGCGATGCACTCAGTTGCCGAGCGATGCGGATGTAGCCGCGCAACGCTCGAATTTTGTACTTCTTGTTGGTCAGCGTTTTCGCCAGCTCAAACAGCTCCGGCGCGGCGTCGGCGCTCATCCATTCGCCAAGCACTCGGGTTGCAGCGTCCTGGATGGCCTCTTCCTCGCTACGAGCGGCGGTTACGACCGTTGCCAGCGACTTGGCTCCACCGACCGTCGCGAGTTGTTCGAGCAGGAAGACTCTCACATCGGTCGGTGCACTCGACATGGCCAGCGAAAGCTGATCGGCACACGCCTCCCGATCCGGCATCCTGGAGCAAGCCACCTGGATGGCTTTTTTCACAGCGGGTGCTTCGTCGGGCGTCTTCTCAGCCGTAATTCGAGCAAGGAGTTGGGGAAGATTGTCGAGCCCGATCGTCGTTCCCAACGCCTTGATGGCCGGAAGGCGTACGCTCACCTCGGAGCCATCGGCCAGTTTCAACAGCGCCGGCGCTGCGGAACTGATACAGCGCTGGCCCGCCAGTTCGATGGCCAATAGGCGAGTTCCTTCGTTGCCAGAGTCGAGCATTGTGACAATCGCCGCATCAACCTCTTCACTCTCGATGGCAGCAAGTGCCGACCGAGCAGCTTGTACGATGGACTCGTCAGCCTCCGCGGCTGCGTCAAAGAGTATGGGCACGGCGGAAGCATCACCAAACGTCGCCAGCAGGCGAATCCCTTCGACCCGCACATCGCCGGTAGCGGTTTTGGCTGCTTTCAAGATCGTTGGCAAGGCCGTTTTGTCGCCAAGGTCACCCAGCGCGAGAAGCAACAGGACTTGGCGTGCCGCCGGCTGCTTGTCGAACTGTGCCATCAGCACGCCCGACACATCGCCGTCCAGACTCCGAGCCGCATGGATCGCATTGCGGAACCGCGCTTCATCGTCCGATTCAAGCTCTTCCACCAACAGCGGGATGCCATCGTTTCCACGAGCGACGATTGCATGCAAAGTCGCCGCCATGACTACGTGTTCGGGTAATTCCGCCTTGCGCACGGTGTCGTACAAGGCCAATGCCTGATCGCGCTGTCCCTGCTTCGCAAGGCCCTCGGCGCAGATCAAGCAACCGCTGGCTGCGGTAGGACGCACGTCAGGCGCGGCTTCGGTCAACGCCTTTTGTAGGATTCCGGCTGCCTGGGCATTGCCGATGCAGCCGATGGCTTTGGCGGCGGCCCCTGCCACCGCAGGGTCACCGTCCTTCAATCGAGTTGCCAAGCGGTCGACAGCTTCGGCGTCCCGCCTTCGGCCAATCGAACTGATCACGCCGATCAGCCGGTTTCCCTCAAGCCGGCCCATCGCATCGCGTAGTGCGTCGTCCGCGGCCGGATCGGGAATCGCCTCCAGTCCAGTCCGGGCATAGTTCGACAGGTTTTCGTCCGCAAGCAAAGCCGCTAACGCCGGCACAGCCTCCTTGTCGCCGATGACGGCAAGACGCTGGCAAGCCTTTGCCTTGTCAAATACCGAGGCGTCCGATTTCAGAACAGCAACCGCCCGAGCAGCCTCTTCTTGCGGCTTCTCTTTGGGCGTTTGCCCATGAAGCACGTGCGCGGTCGTCATCAACAGACACGCGACTGTGAGTCTCACAGATAATCGTCTCAAGCAAAGCATTCTCGTATCTCCCGTTTTCGTCTCATAGACGGAGGGTTATGTCTCACTTTCGTTCCTACACCGTCCACGGCTCGCGCATGGCACGAGTTCGCATGCGATTGGCTTCTTCATCGCCGATGAACTCTTCTTTCACTGGATCAAACGTCACTTTGCGTCCCAGGCGGTATGCAATGGCGGCGGCGTGACAGGCAATGTGGGATTGCGCAGTGATATCCGCATTGGCCGCCGGTTTGGCTCGCGATTTCACGCAGTCGAGGAAATCGCGGACATGATTCTTGGGCGCCGTGCCGCGTTCGGCCGGAGGCGCTGCCAGTTCGGACCGTAACGAGTCGGGATACACGGCCGTTTGTCCGGTGTCGCCGGTCTCGATCCAGCCCTCGTCGCCCTCGAATCGCACCGGACACGTTCCCAGTCCGAGCCATCCCGAGTAGCGCAGCACCACCTTCACTCCGTTCGCGTACCGGCCGACGATCACGTTGTCGTCCGGAACGTCGATCGGTTCGAATTCGATGGGCGTCGTGTCGTCGGCCTGGTTGGCCCACTGGCAGAGATCCAACGTGTGCGCACCCCAGTCGTGAAGCGTGGCGCCGGAATCGAGATCGAAGTATCCTCGCCATCCGCCATCGACATACCGCTGGTTGAACGGCCGCCACGGCGCCGGTCCCAGCCACATATCCCAGTCGACGATCTCTTTCGGCGGTTCTGGTTGGGCCGGCAGCCATTCGTGGCTGTCGCGCAGTCGGTAGATCGAAGCATGGAGCGTGTGGAGTTTGCCGAGTTTTCCGTCTTGCGCCCAGCGGACGGCTTGGACGAAATTGCTGACGGTTCGTCGCTGTGTGCCCGCCTGAAACACGCGCCCGTGACGCCGAATCGTGTCGGCCAAGGTGCGGGCAAGACTGAGTGTGATGGCACACGGTTTTTCGGAATAGATGTCTTTGCCCGCTTCGGCCGCCATCATCGACGCGTGAGCATGCCAACGGTCGCCCGTGGCGATCAACACGGCGTCGATATCGTCACGAGCAAGCAATTCGCGGAAATCGCGGTACGTGTCGCAGTCGCTGTTGGCATTCTTGTTGTCGGCCATGCCCTTGACGGCCTTACGCCGGTCGGCCCGGACATCAGCAATGGCGACGAACTGCACGTCGGGTTGCTGCAACATGAAGCTCAGCACATAACCACCGCGGTTACGAATGCCGATGCCGCCCAAAGTGATTCGTTCGCTGGGAGCGACAATGCCGCTCAACCCTAGTGCGCTGTCAGGAACGACCATCGGCGCCACAGCTGCCCCGATCGCCCCCGCGCTCGTTTTCAGGAAACGGCGACGCGTCAAATGTGATACAGTAGTAATGCGCATAGTCGTCCTCTCGATTAGAAAGTCTCGTCAATGCTCCGTATTAGACCATATCAACGTAACGCCGTCTGGCGACCGATGGAATAGTCCTGTTGCTACATTCGTCGCCCCCCGCCGAGAAAGCAGTGTGACCTGAGCCCGTTGCCACCGCAACAGATCTGAGGGAAGACCATGCGAATACTGCCAATCGTCGTCGTTTGCTCTCTCGCATTCCCATCCATGCGAGCGGCCGAACCGCGAAGGGAAGGTGCGACGAGACCCCTCACAATTGAAGCAGCCCGCGTCGTGGTCACCGGGCACGACTTCAATCGCCCCGATCCTTTCCCTGGCATGGGCGACTTTGGCTGGGCGGGCAACATCGAGCGTTTGGCCGACGGCCGTTTGATGTTGGTGCATCAGTGGGGCTACTGGCACAGTTCGTTTGCCGAGCCACGTTTGATCGAGCCAGAACTGGCACTGCGCTGGCGAGCGCAGGGATGGCCGCTGGACTTCAATGCACCAACTGGTGGTCGGTCAATGGTCACCACATCAACGGATGGTGGCCGAACATGGTCCAAGCCGCGGACCATCATGGACCTGGCGCAGGACGACAGTCCATACGGTCTGCTGCAGTTGGAAGACGGCACGCTGCTGTGTTTCGTGAACGTCCAGGCCTCTTGGTACGGCTATGACAAGGCACCAGCCGAATTGGCTCACACGCTCGATGGCTTGAACACGCGACAATGCGTGATCCGATCGACCGACAATGGAGAAACCTGGAGCAAACCGATTTGGCTCGACAGTCCCGGCCAATTCTACGAACGATCCCACGCCCAGCCGATCCAACTGCCCGACGGCGGAATTCTCTGGCCGACCTACTGTCTAAATTCGCAGGGCGGGCTTGAATTCGGCGTCATCCATCGCTCGGACGATGCCGGCAAGACGTGGCGCGCCGTTTCGCAGGTTCGCCGGAAAGACAGGCGAGTAGACGAACCGGCGATTGCTCTCTTGGCCGACGGCCAACTCCTCATGGTGTGTCGACCGGACGGCGGCGTATTCCACTCCGCCGACAAAGGAGTAACCTGGAAGGAAACCGGCCGCATCCCGATCAGCGGAACATTCAAGGCACCACGATTGTTTGTTCTCGGTGACGGCGCCGTCGTTTGCGTGGCAACCGTCGGTAGGCTGTGTATCTCCATCAGTTCCGACCACGGCCACACTTGGACCAAATCGATTCCCTTGGACAGTTCCTCATATGGATATCCCGGCGGCACAAAACTCGCGGACGATTCGATCCTGGTTTCCTATGTCGAACGAGGCAACGCCCCCAGCCGTATCTACGTTGTCCGCTTTCGCGTCAACAAGGCACGTGACGGAATCGAGCTGCTAACGCCGGACTAAGCTGGTCTCTGCCAGTGGGCGCGGCTCGTGGGGACACTGAAGCCAAACGATCTTGGCCTGTTCGACATTCACGGCAAGGCCTGGGAATGGGCCAGTACCGTTACGGCGAACTTCGATGTCTCAATAAAAGAAGTCACGTCGATACCCCAGGACCAATCACTTCCTGTACTTATTGAAAGCCCGAACAGAAGCGAGGACTTGCTCGTCGGCGTATTGCGGTCGGTGCCAGCGGACGACGGTGCACATGAAGCCGCCGTCGGGGGAATGGAGTGCTCCGTACAGTTCATCGGCCTCTTTTTCGATTTGTTCCGGTGTTCCGCTCGGCAACGTGTGCTGCATGTCCACCGATGCGTTGATGCACACCTTTCCTTTCAGTTTCTGCGTCAGCAATTCCATTCCGGTTGCCTGATGATCCACGACTGAGAAGACGTCGAGCCCAATCTCTGTTAGGTCGTCTAGAATTGGGCCGGAGTTGCCGTCGATCAGAATGCCGGTATACATTCCCTGTTCGTGAACGAACTTGTAGAAGTCTGCCAACGTGGGCCGGAAATACTTGCGCCAATCGTCGGGCTTGATCAGCAGACCGTGGGTCCCGCCAACGTCTTCGAAGACAGTGATCATGTGTGCGCCGGCCTGTTTGAATTTCAGTACCACTTGCTTGTAGTAGTCGGCAACGCGCTCGTAAGTTTCCACTGCGAGTTGCGGATTGGCGGCGATGTGCAGCAGAAAGTCCTCCATGCCGAAGAGAAACTGACTGGTCAAGAAAATCCCGGCGTCAATCTTCGCGCTGATGAAACGGTCCGGGTACTTTTCCTGGATGACGCTCCCAAGCTTCTGGAAATAGGGATCCAGATCGTCTGGATTCGGGAACTCGTATCCCTCAAGAGACTCCTGCCCCGCAAGAGGATGCTCCAGAAGCACATAAGTCGAATTGTCGTCCAACGGCGTCTTGAGTTTCAGACCAAATTGGTCCTCTTTCAGGATTTCTCCTTCCGGCGTCTTGCCAGTTTCCGTGTGTTGCCAGGAGTAGCAGCAGGGCCAGACGATGTCGAAGTTTTCCGTTCCCGGAATGAATTCGACTGTGTCCGGATCGAGTGTGTGGTAGGCGTTGTAGATGTGGGGAACGTCGATTATCTCCATGGGCAGATAGTCGGGCTTGTTGAACTCGATGGCTCTTTTCACGACTTCGATATGATCGGACATCTCTCACTCCTTGCTTGTGAACGCGTGAAGGGGACAGTCCATTTTCGCTACGCAAAGCCTCCGCGAAAATCGGGACAGTCCCCGACTACTGGTACACGTTGTCTTGGGACTTGCCTCAATCGAGGCCCCTGATCCAGATATTGCGGAACTGCACGGCATCGCCGTGATGCTGAAGGCCGATCGGCCCTTTGGCCGGCAGGTCCGGTAGACGAGCATCGCTAATGACCTGCTGGCCGTTAACCACCACGGTCATGCATTCGCCGTTGAGCGTAATCTCGAAAGCATTCCACTCACCGAACGGGCGGTCGGCGTTCCTGATCGGGATGCAGGCTCGGCGCACTTCCTGCGGCATGTTGCGATCGGTGCGGTAACCGTTGATTTCGCCCGAGCCCAACTCCTGGCTCCAGATGTTCGCCTGACACTTCAGGATGCCACGCATTAGAATCCCGCTGTCGCCGGCGTCGAGCCGCGGGCGAGTGATTCGGTTGCCGTCTTCGTCCCGCAGGAAGTCGCCGTTGTACAGCACAATCGGTTGCGGCTTCATCTCCGGTTCGGCCGGCAGTCGCCATTCGATGTACAAGACAAAGTTGCCGAACTCGCCAATCGTCCACAGCGACGGATCCTGCCCTCGTTTGCGTTTGACGCCGCCGTCGTAGTCGATCACGCCGTCGCGAGCCACCCAATGGCCCTCATGCCACGCTTGGACGTTCCATCCGTCCAGCGATTTGCCATCGAACAGGGGCTGGAACCCCTGTTGTTTGAGCTCGTCGGGACTTCGGTGACTGGCGGCAGCCGAATCGCTATCGGCCTCCGCCGACAAGCCAGGGCTGGAAGTCAGTAGCACTAGAACAACCGCAGTGCCCCGCGTGCGCATGGAGCGAAAGACCCTCTCCCCGGCCCTCTCCCAGAGGGAGAGGGAGGTTTTGGAGTACATTCTTGTCATTGCTTCGCCCTTCATTCGTCTATGACTGGTATCAGTCGTATCGTGCGCAAGTCCAACAAAGCGCCCTTGAGTGTTCCATTGGCCTGCATGACGAGTCCGTGAACGCCCGCCGTAAGTTTGATCTTCCCGAACTCTTGCTGACACAGGTCGTACCACGTGCCGGTGCCGAGAACTTGTCCAACTAGTCTAGCGTCGCCGACCGTCAACTCGAACTGGTTACCGGCCGAATTGTCATCGCACGCGAAGTCGAATTCAACCCGGTACCGGCCCGCTTGCTCGACGCGGACTGTCCATTCGGCTCGATCCTCCTCGCTGGACCACCATCCAAGGATCGGTTTGTTCGTGGCGAGTTTGAGCGACGGTCCGGAAACCGTCGCCTTCGAAGCCGGTAGCGTTAGCGTGCCGTCGGCGGCCGGCTTTATTGGCTTTGGTTTTTCGATTGGAATCAACGGCAAGATAAGGTGCGACGGGTACTCTGCATTGTGAAAGATGGTCTGGCGTGCTTTGTTCAGTTCCGCGCTGGTGCCGAACGGTCTGTCAGTGTTCTGATTCCTGGCGTATCGTGGGAAGTTGCTGCTGGAGATCTCCAGCCGGATGCAGTGCCCCTTCTTGAACACCATGCTCGTTTCCCACATGTCGATCGTGTACTCGTAGACCTGGCCGGGCGTGATGAAGGTAGGATTCTCCAGCGATTCGCGAAACGTCACGCCGCGGATGCCTTCGCAGATGTGGATTGCCTTGCCATCGGGATGCGCGTCGGTCAGCGTCGCGGTGAAGTCGGTGTTTACGGCGTCGGAAGTGGCGTAAAGTTTCATCTTCACCGGCCCGGTAACTTCCAGGTCGTCGTCCAGCGGATCAGATGTGTACACAAGGATATCGCTGCGCTGCTGAGTCTCCTGCCGATCGCGCGGACCCGGCACAAGCGTCG
This sequence comes from uncultured Pirellulaceae bacterium, assembly GCA_964617665.1. Taxonomy (GTDB): domain Bacteria; phylum Planctomycetota; class Planctomycetia; order Pirellulales; family Pirellulaceae; genus JADHUC01. The sequence goes on along the minus strand of CAZUAH010000292.1, from coordinate 3,050 downwards.
AGATCTGACCGCCGTTGGTGCAGACGGGCTTCTCTGGGTCGTAGACGAATTCATCGGGCGGCGAGTCTTCTGCTGGCGGCATCTTGTCCAGACGCCCATCGCCCGCGACCGAGTTTGCTTTGCCGCCGCTTGTTATGTAGAAGTTGGTGAACTGCGTTCGTTCGAGCGGCCATTCGTTTTCGTCGCGCCACTGATTCGCGCCCATAACGAAGATCTTGATCGGCGGTTCTCTGTCGATTCCGTTTTCGATGCCTTTCAACCAGTAGTCGTACCAACGGAGCTTCAACTCCATCAAACCCGGATAGCCTCTGGAACCACCGTGTTTCCATGGACCTACCAAAATCTTGGTTCCCTTGCGCGCCGCCTCGGATCCGCCTTGATCGCGAAACCCTTGGAAGTTACGCCAACTCTCGTGGCACAGGTTGTCGTACCAGCCGGTCGTGAAATAGGCGGGCACCATGATCTTCGAGTATTTCTCCTTGATGCCGTACGACTTCCAATACTCATCGTACGAAGAGTGCTCGAACCAGTCCTTCACGTGTTGCACGTCGGGGAACTTGTCGATGGCACTGATCAGCGGTAGTTGGAGATAATGTGGGTCGGTGATCGAAGGAATCCGCTGGGTCTGCAGCTTGCCGCGTGTAAACAAACCGAATTGAAAGACGACGTTCAATTGCATCACGCCGTCGTTGTATAGGTGGCCGAAATTGGTCTGCTGCCCCTCTTCGGGAAGCAGGCACTTCAAGTATGGGCTGCCCAGGGGCGCGGCCATCAACTGAGTGAAGGCGTTGTACGAGATTCCGAACGTGCCGATATTGCCGTTGGACCACGGCTGACGGCCCAGCCATTGCTGAGCGTCATAGCCGTCATGCGGTTCATTGACGTACGAATTCCATTTCCCCTCCGAATCACCTCGACCTCGTGAATCGACCAGCGCGACAACGTATCCTCGCCGGGCGAAGTATTCGCCGTGATCGGCACCCTCGCGAAAGTACCGTAGCAACATCAGCACGGGAAACTTCCCCGGCGCATCGGGCCGGTAGATTGCCGCACCAAGCGTAATGCCGTCACGCATGGGGATGCGAGCGTGTTCTGTCTTCACTTGGCATTTAGGAGAAGAAAAAGGGGACAGGTCCAATTTGTGCGAAGCACCCTTCGGGCCGTTCCGGCAAATTGGACCTGTCCCCTTTTTCTCCGCGCGGCTAAGATCGACCGGCCCCGCGATCAGCTCTTTGGGAAAGGAGAACTCGCCCTGCGTTCCAACACCGCGACCAAACGGGAAATCCTTGGTGTTGATCTTCGCAATACTGACCATCGCTTCCGGATCACCCGCGACCACATGGATATCCAACCCGGCATGACCCCGGAGCCACTCTTTGCCGATCAGGCGTTTACCGTTCCACACGCCGCCAGTGGCGGTGAGCAAACCGAAACGCGCCAAGTCTTCCGCGCTCATTACGACCCAACCCGGGCCGCCACGCACGATGTGACCGCTGATTTTGTAGGGGGGATCGACATACTCGCCGTAGTGCGGGATGTCTGGATAGAAGTCTTTTGTTTCGTTGACGACTTGGCACGGCAGCCAATCCCAGCGATCGGCCGGAATGCCGATGTGACTGAACAAACGTTCGTCCAATACGTCTTTCAGGTCTCGCTTCCACGCCGCGGTCAACGCCTGCCCCAGACGCACGTACCCACCACTGCTGTATCGCGTAACGGTCCCTGGCGTGATATGAGAAAAGTTGTCGAGCATTGGATCGCCCGTCCATTCGACTCCGTCGGGGATCCGCGCATGAAAGACCGTTTTCGTGCGCCAATGGTGGCCGCTTTCCAATACGAAGCCGCCTTGATGCTCCAGCAAGTGCCGCCAAGTGAGCGTACGATGTGCTTCGTTGTCGAGGTACTTGTGAGGATGCGGCAGTTCGTCCCGACCGGTCCATGTCTTGCAGATTGGCTCGTCCGGTTTGATGACGCCGGCTTCGACACTCAAGCCGAACAAAGCTCGCGTGAGACATTTTCCAAGCGAGGCCGATTGGGTTTTGTATTTTGGGTCGCCCCACGAGTGCACGAGATAACCGCCGCGTGTGAGTACGGCTCCCCATTCGTTGTCCTTGGGCTTCGCCCCGCCCCAGCCACCTGCATGCGCCTTCGATCGGTTCAGCAAATCGTTGAACTTCGCGACATCCAGACCGGCCTGCTCGGGGCTGATCCTGCCCCATTGGTCTTCGGGAAAAACGACGCTATCACGCAGTTGGGCACCGTCGTCGCCCGCTGGACTCCGCGTGTCAGGTGCCAATAGCAGCGAGAGACACGTGACTACTGCAGGACCTATCGCTCGTCCGCCCATTGCCGAACACCGTTGATTTCTTGGGTTTCGCGAACCTCTTCAAGAAACAGCTCAGCCTCGGTTGTAGCAGATGGCGCATTGCGTTTCAATTCTTGTGGAGAGTGTCAAGGTTGAGCGCAGATAATCTCGCTGGAGGTTGGATATGAGTCTCGTATTTCGAGCGTGCCTAGCAGTCGTGCTGTGTACCGCGGCCTTCGCTACTGCGGTCTACGCCGTTCCCTATGACCGGCAAACAGGCCGTTGGCTGTTCGATGCCGAGATGGTTGTCTCGCGGAACGACGTACTGTACGTGACGCCGTCGGTCGAGCCTTGGGAGGCAATGCCCGTGGGTGGCGGCGATCTATCGGCGATGGTTCGCTCGGACGGCAAGGGACTGGACTTGCACTTGACAAAGTCGGACGCCTGGGGCTTTCAGGCTCCGCCGGATGCGCTTCCCGGTTCGCGGTTTTTCAACAACGTCAGCCCAGGACATATCCACATCGAGTTCGGCGAGCGGGCACCGGCTGCCGCAACCAAGCGATTTCGGCAGCGATTGGATCTGTACCGCGGCCGCATTGTCCTTCAATTTGGCGACGAAGCGGACGGAGCGAGGATCGAGCTCTGGGGACACCCTCAGCAGAGGATCTTGGTGGTAGAAGTCACTGATCCGAACGTAACAGTTTAGTTCCCTGACCACTGTATCGGTGAGCGATCGCATGGGCTA
>CAZUAH010000291.1:0-17061 GCA_964617665.1 uncultured Pirellulaceae bacterium | reverse complement strand
CGGCGTACATCTCACCAACGCCGGCAACCGCTACATCGCGCTCGAACTGCTCAAGCATTTCGCACGCAAATGACGCCTGTTTCTCTCCATTACTGGTTCCCAGCGAATCCAAACCGTTATCGGCTCCATTCGTCTGGTTTGACCAAGGCAAACATGAGTTCCTTCGGTGTCTTCCTGAAGTCTTTGAACCTGCCCTTCATGTAGAGCACTCCAAAAGTCCCCGAAACATCTTCCTGGATACTGGGAAACCATGCGTATTCGTCATTCATCTCGGAGAGAAGCTGCCTACCGGATTCCCAGTCGGTTCCGTCGAACCATTTGAGATACAACCTGCCGGTGTGCCAACGGCTTCCCCAGAGAGGTACCACCTCGCCGCCTTCGTGCAATTGATCGCCGTAAACGGCTGCAATTCGTGCGGGAACCGACGAGGTGTCCATGCCCAGCATGACGGTGAAGACGTTGGTGGCGATGGTTGTCGGCGCCGACCAGTCGTCGACACCGTAAGGGGGAGACAACGTGCGATAGCGAAGCTCGTTCTTCCAGTGTGTGCGGGAGTCTTCGATGTAAGCTAGATGGACGATCCCTGTCCCGGGGTCCAACATGGCGCTGAGTCGCTTGTCCGATCCGTTGATACCGTCGGAATCACCCAGGTCGACCGGCTCCAGCCAGTTTGCTCCGTCGTAGTGAGAAGCATAGAAGCTGCCAGGGCAACCCGGCTTGTATCGCTCCTCGTCGGTCTCTCCGCAGTAACTCCTGACAATCACCACTCGCCTTCCGCCGGGAAGGGGAATGTTCTCATGGGCATCGTGTCTCTCGGGCGGCGCGAAAGTGATGAGATCCCGAGGCGCTTTCCAGCCTGCGATATTGTTTGGCTTCGTCGATACCACGAATGCCGGGTCCATTCTTGGGATCGTTCCCGACTTGTGGAAATGCCTGAATGTTATGGATAGGAAGCCGTCTTCCTCGATCATGATATCCGGATAGTAGTGGTAGAAGTCGCGAGTGTTCTTGTCGACATAAGCCGGAACGATGCGGTGACCGTGCGTCCATGCAATGTCTCCGCCGGCTAATGTGCCGCTGCGAATACACGTGTCTCCTTTCTCCGAATAGCAGCCATAGATCTGATCTCCGTAGACTATAGCTGTCTCAGGCAAATTCGACGCGCCGTAATGGCCGCCAGCCACGCCGCCACCGGAGCCGACCTTTCGTTCCGACCAATTGATTCCGTCGATGCTGGTCACAAAGAAATTGAGGTAGACTTTGTTTCGAACGTCTCCACAAAACACGTACCAATAACCGTCGTGATGGAACACGCGGCGTACCGTGGTACGGGTCGTGCTGTGTCCGTCCAAGGATTCAGCTATCTTGGAGAGCCTGATGGTGCATTCCGCTTGTGCGCTGTGACCGACCAGAACTAACAGCAACACAAGAATCGGTTCGATCACAGATGCGCCGATCGTCTTCAGCCATCGGACCTCTTTCGAAACCACTGTCATTTGGCTACCTCCTCAGATCTAGGAAATGATGACACGATACGATGCCGGTGCGCCATTCTGAGTGGACCACGTTGAACGTCGCCCGAAAAGGGGCCGCCACCGTTGGTGGCGCAAAAATCGCGGAAAACGGCGCACCGCGGCGGAACGCAGAGACGGTAAAGAGCCCAAACCGGGTCGTGGCACAGGGGCAGCCTGCTACAATCAGTCGCGACAACCATGCACCTTGTCCGGTATCGAGTTCAAAGGGAGCTCATTGCCATGTTTCGCGCAGTCATCATCGCCTGTGTTTTTTGTGTCTATGTCGTCACGCCTCTATTCGCCGCCCCACCTACCGACGGCTTGCTCTTCTACCAAGACTTCGATCACGGAGGCCGGGCGCTGTGTGGTCGGGGATGGGCTTATGAACAGAGCATCCCGCCGGAGCGGCTTGTGCCGGGCCGATTCGGCAGAGCGTGTAGGTTCGAGCGGCCTCGGTCGAATCTGCTTTCGCTCAACCAGGCATCCGTAGAAGACGGTACGGCGGGTTTTGTGGCGGGTGATGGCGTGAAGCTGGTTGACGTTGATACCGACACGGTGTTCGGCAGGAAGGCCCTGCGTGCGGAAGTACCCGCTGGTGGCGTTGTCTGGTCGACCGAGCCAGTGGTGGTGCAGATGAAGGCGCCCTATCGGCCAGCCAAGGTCTTTTTGTTCTCGGCTTATTTGCGCTCCCGACAGCCGGGTATGAAAGTGCGTCTGGTATTGGCCGACCGGAACGAAGGCGGCGATTGGCGAGCCGAGATCGAGGCGGCGAACAAGAAAGCAGACAAGGACAATCCCAAGGCGGTCAAGTCGCCGGTGGAAACGGTCTCCGCAGCGGCGGTCGCCACGCTGGATACGACGTGGCGTCGTGTCTGCGCCCGGCTGGAGGTGGACGCCCGTCGCAAGGAGCAGGTGCTGGTGGGAACTCTGGAGGCAGTGGAGGGAACGCCGGCTACGATCCTGGTCGACGGTCTGCAGCTCGAACAGGCATGCGTGTATCCTCTTAAGAACACCGACCCCACGTCGTGGATTCCAGGCGGTGCAAGGCGATGGCCGAGTTGGATTGATTTGCCTGTTCGCGAGACCGGATTCACGGGCGAACGAGGGACGCTGGGCTGTTGGGTGCGACCGTTGCCCGATCAGTGCGGCGGCACGCGCGATATCCACGCCGTGCTGACGATCGGAACGGGGTGGTTTGCGCCTGTGTGGCAGGTAGGCGGCAGCCGATGGTACGTGGGCGAAGGCCCGACCAAGCAGCCTCAGGGCAAGCTGAACGGAACCGGCGCGGTAAAGGCTCTGTTCGACCCGGGGCAGCGCGAAGACTGGCACGCATTATGTCTGGCCTGGGATGAACAGGAGGCTGTGGGCTACCTGGACGGCAAGCCATTTGACAAGACGCCCCTGGTTCCAGGAGAACCGGTGCACGGAACGCTCCTGCGACTGGGAGGCAGCTTCCTGGAGAACACTCCCATGACAGGGGATCTCGACGAGGTGTTCCTCTACGACCGAAGGCTGGACCAGGCCGAGATCGCGGCGTTGGCCGTTGCCGAGGAGCCGTTGAAATCCAAGTTGCCCGGAATTCTCCTCCGGCGTCCCAAGCGGCTTGTCTTCTTGCGCAGCGAGCGCGAGGCGCAGATACCGATGGAGCCTGTGCCGTATGGCGAGCCGCTGGCGGGTGTGTCGGTGACGGCGAGCGTGCCAGACCTAAATGCCAAGACAACTCAGACCGTTCCTCCGGGCAAGTCAGCTTCGTTGGTTGTCCGGCCGTGGCTGCAGACGCCGGGCAGGTCTCCACTTGCAGCGCAGGCCACGTCGGGCAAGAGCGAAGTCTCGGCGAGCGACGTGGTGGAGGTCTTCGAGGAGCCGGCTGGGCGGGAGTTCATCATCTATGCCTGGGGCGGTACGGACACGGACCTCGAGGAGCGCGGGTTCAACTGTCTGTTCGGCGAACCTCGCGGATTGCTCGAACGCGGGTTATGGGCCAACGCACGCATTGATGTGCGGGAGAAAATGCCGCACCCCTGGTCGCCCCAGACACGAGAGCGTGCAGAGGCCGCGGCCGAACGCGTGGCTCGCAGGGCGATGGCCTATCCCAACGTGCGCGCCTGTCTCGTGAACAGCGAGTGCTCCCACCCTCCCTTCCCGGCTGAAGAAAAGTGGTTCCTGGATTGGATGCGGCGAGAGACAGGCCTGAAGACGATTCCGTCCGAAGTCGTTGACCGCCCGCTACGCGCAGCGCCGCAGACGGGGGTCGATGTCCCGCCACTTCTGTCCGAGCAGTATCCTCCGTACCGCTTCCTGCGCTGGTGGACCAAGCGAGGTCAGGGATATTACGTGCTGAACAATCAAATTGCACGCTGGATGCGCCAGAAGGGACTGCAGACCCACTACTACAGCGACCAGCCTGAGACGGCGACACAGTTTGAGGCAATGGATCTAATCGATTTCTGGGGCTACCCCAAGTGTCCCGACGGGCTGGTGGCAAGCTTCTCGCGTGCGTCTTGCTTCGCCCGGCTTGCCGGCAAACCGTTTCAGGCAATGCCCGGCACGATCTACTGGGACGACGGCAACGGGCTCTGGCTGGTTGATGACGATGGAAAAAGGAAAGTCCTGTGTCTCAGCCCCGACTGTCTGAAGGAGTACATGTGGATCTCGGTGGCCTGTGCGACGTCGAGCATCGGCATGTACGGCATCGGCGAACGGCACACGCAAATCTATGACAAGGCGTGCGATACGGCGATGACCGAGGGCTACCGGCTGATCCAGCCCATCGGCGTTCTAGTGGGCGGCCTGCCGGAGGAGCAGGCGCGAGTGGCCTTCTTGGAGACGGACGGTCTGTATTTCATCCAGCCAGGGGTGCGAGACCAGTGGATGCGTCATTGGCTGACGCGCAACGTCGGCCGCTGCCTGGCCCGTGCGCGGCTGCCTTTTGACTGGATCACCGACGATCATGTCTATGCCGGATGGCTGAAGCATTACGATGCTGTCGTTGTCCCCGGTGCGTGGTGTCTGCCTGAGTGGACGCATCGTGAGCTAGCGGCTTACGCAGCGGCAGGCGGCCAAGTGATTGCCGACGAGGTGATGCGGGCGGAGATGCCGGGCATGGTCCGGCTGAAGATCAAGACGCAATCGTACCCGGGCGAAACACTGGCCCAGGAACTGGGCGGCTGGGCGAAGACGTTTGAGCAAAAACGTCAAAGGTGGGCTCGCGTGACGCCCGCGAAGGACGTCTTCACCTACACGCGTGAAGCAGGCCCAGCGCGCTATGTGTTCGTTATCAACGACCACCGCGAGTGCGGGCCACAATACGAAAAATGGAAGGTCCTGCTGAACGCGGTCACCCGGAATCTGAGCGAGCCGTTGCGAGACAAAGGGCTGCCGCAGGACGTGCGGGTAGGCATTCCTTCCGGTTTTGCCGTCTATGACGTGCTGGCCCACCGGAAATTGGAGGGAACGTCTGACGGCTCCGACCAGGACTTTGCCGTGCACTTGGAGCCCGGGGGCGCCGCCGTGCTCGCCGCCTTCCCCAAATCCATTGAGAAGGTGACTCTCCGCTGCCCCGCAAAGTTCACAGCGGGAACCGAAGCGGCAATCGAGTTGGAGGTGCTGGACGCCAAGGACCAACCGATACCGGGCCGCCAACTCGCGGAGATTCACGTTACCAGGCCCGATGGCCAACCATGGGCCGGCGTTGCGCGTTATCGACGGATCGTAGACGGGCACGTGTCCGTGCCGCTCCGTCTGCCGCTGAGCGCCGAGCACGGAACATGGCACGTCGAGGCAACGGAGTGGATTTCAGGAATGCGGACGGTGCGGCAATTCGCCGTGGAAGAAGGCCCGTTCCCACACGATTAGCCCTGGAGCCAAATAGTATGTGGAATTGGTACGGCCAGCTCGGTATCGGCTCCACACAGAACCAACCCACACCGGTGCGTGTGCTGATCGATGGCGAATGACCACCATACCGATACCGAGGCAGAAACGAAGAAGTTGATCGCGGCTGCACGGCAAATTCAGTGATGTTCAGCCGTCACGTTCATCCGTGTGACTTTGTCCGTGTGCGTCCCGCGACTCGCTGCGCACACGGATGGAAACACACGGATGTCAAGATTAGGCCAACATCGACAATTCGTCGTTGCCCGGCAATAGCAGAGTGGACGGTTGCCATTCCAAGTTTAAGAGATGCGACCATGAACAGCTTCGTCATATTCCTTCTTAATCGCTCTCTCTCGCTGTGCCCCAGCGTGCTCCAGAATCCTGCCCACCACTCCTCTTACGCGGAAGTCGGGATGGGAGCGGAATGGTTCGAATCGCTCGATCCAAGCAGCCCACATATCGGATTCGTTTCCGGACCAGGACCAACTACTTCCAATTGTCGCCTCTGCGACGTCGTCAACAGTATATCCGGCATCGAGGGTAAGAATGGCCCGTTCTACCCACGACCCTTTGATCGGTTTGTCAGCCCAAGTCGATCCGGGATGTCCCGCCAATAACGACAAGTGGACCCTCCGTAGCTGGTCGCTTCTGAGGAACTTGGCGAACAACTTGAGGTCGTCGCCAATGATTGTCTCCAACAAGTCGATGTAACAATAGTCGTCCGAAAGCGCAGCCAGGATAGCCTCTCGCTGCTGGTTCGTCAGAGATTCTCTCGCGGCTTCCAGAACGCGTGAAGCGTCCAAGACGCTTCTCAAGATTCGCGATTTCTCATGGACTCGTCGGTCCAACCAGTCGAACGCAAGCCCCGTGTTCGATCTAAAAGCGTCTGGTAGCCAATACTCGTCTTCGACACTTTCGACGACGGCGGCTCGCCATGCGTCTTGCAGCGAATTCCGGATTTGCCCCTTTGGCTCCGACTCCCATTCACCACAAGCGGCCGCTGCGCGAACACACCGGGCCGGATGCCGTAGCATTGCCAAGGCATGATGTTCTGCAATCTCGTTTGCATAGATCCGCAGCGTAACCCATTTCGTCTCTTCTTCCAGTTGATCATTGGCGAATCCCAACAGATCATCTGGTGGAGTGGACATCGTGAACACAACGTCCAGCGCCGCAATACGTTGATTTGGTCGTTGAACGCAACTCGCAAGGATGTCCCGCAGTTCTGGAGCTCCCGCGTCATGAGCTTTCCACAAGAATGGGCCAACAAGCTCACTAGAAGCATCCGCATCCAGCAGTGATTGAATCCACGTCAACGGATCGTTCGTTCGAAGTGCGATTTCTCGACAAGCTACTGGTGTCCATCTAGCACAGTGCAAATCAGCCAACTTGGCTTCCGACTCAAACTGCATGATTCGCGACACTACTTCACTCGCTGGTTGCTCGGACCATTCCCGCGCGAGGTGTTTGACCGCCGCGTGCTGCTTTTCCCGCGTCGCGAGTCGTGAGATACGACGACCTTCAACGGGAAACAGCGTCGCGAAGTCTTTGTCAAGAGCGACTTTGAAGCGAGCACGAACAACGCGAGCCGTATCCTTCACCCAATGCAGCACTCCCGGACGATCGGAAACAAGCGGAGCCACGTCACGCAGCGCCTTCCGCGCAAAGGACTGCATCGCTCTGGCAGTCTCCTTTGTGGGAGCATGAGCCCTGCCTGGGTAAGCCCAGTTGTCGATGGCCTGTTGAATCGGGGTCCAATCTGCGATCTGTTGTTGGCGTAGGCACTCAACAATTCGCGGCCAGAACTGTTGAATTCCGGACAACACGTCGGCTCTTGCCACCTCGGTCCAAGTACGATTGAAGGTTCTTCCTAAGATTCCTCGGCACCCTCTCACTTGTCGTAGTGACAAGAGGAAGAGGCGGCCCCTCTGTGTCGGCAATCGCGCCGTCCATCCCAAGGTCACTTCCTCCACGTATTGGGACCAACGTAGGATAGACAGCACGCAGCAGATCAGCGGCACACCGTTCAAACAGGTCGGGATCAAGCTGCTCACTTAGTCTCTCGACGATATCTCGGTAGAACGGATCTCTTATCATTAGTCTAGCGTGATTCGAAGTTTGGCCCATCTTCAATTTGGAGTAAGCTTATCGTCACTTTCGAGTGATCGACGTCGTTTCACGCCTTCGCTGGCTCACTGGCTCACTGGCCCCGATGCCTCCTAAAGGATAGCGAGCAAAGCATGGTTGCAGCTAACTGTTATGATGAGTTTTGACCGCTATTCGAGGAATGTCAATCGCGTTCAGCCGGACACGGTTGAAGCGTGCGCCATGCTCGCTCCCAGGACAGCCCGTCTGCGGCGTCATCGCCCTTGACGCACACATGATTTGTATTGCCTGGATCCAGAAGCGGACCGCATCCAAACTCGGACTCGTCCGGCACGAAGGACTCAGCCAGCCTTTGGAGTTCAGACGACTGAGGATCGGCGTTGAATTCGCTCGGCTCAGCGGCAGAGACCACGAAGGCAGTCCATAGAAGCACCAGCGAGGCAGTCAGTTCATGCATCCATCACCTTTGTTGTTCTGCACTTCGACGAGACTCACCCTGGACCTTCATCGTAGACAGGATACACTCTCCTCAGGACGCCTGCCATTCGCGACGGCAATCGAAGGCGGAATGACACGCACGGATGAAGTAACCTGCCTCGAATCTGCACACCTGCAAAAACCTCCAAACACGGTACCTGCCCATGCGCACCATCGTCGCCACGCTCCTCGTTGCCACCTGCACAATCGCGTTAGCCGGTGAAGAGATCCTCAAGAACCCTGGCTTCAACGATGACGCTGACGGTAACGGCTTGCCCGACCACTGGTCCACCACGCAAGATCGCATCCTCTGGCGCGAGAAGGTGTTTATGGGCAAGGACTACGAGGTCGTGTCCAAATCGCCCGCCTATGTGCTGGCGACGCAGGACATCGCGCTCAAGAAGGGCCAGCAGTACACGATTACGCTGCGGTGCAAGGGCGAGGACGGCGGGCTCGTGGGCGCGTTGATCGTGCATGGCGAGACTAGGCCCGTGCAGGAGATGCCGATCATCTGGAACGTGGAGCCGGCGACCGAGTACGAAGAGATCGTGCGGTCGTTCGTCGCACCCAACCCAGTGGCGCGGCTCTACATCTACAACGTAACCAAAGCCAAGGGTACGGTCTACTACGACCACGTATCGCTGCGCGAGGGTCCGCCGGATCGCGCGATTATCACGCAGCTCACATTCAACGAGATCGACCGGCCGCTCACGCCGCCCATCGAGTATCGTCACATCGATTGGGCGTCGCCGCTGGCGGGCGGGCCGGTCAAGACGTTCGCTTCCATCCGCAATTTCCGCTGCACGCGCCAGTTCATCGAGCTGTCGCAACGGATAGACCTGGACTACGACCTCGTGCACACCGGCTACTACGGCGGCGAGGCCGCCTCGGTGACCGGACGCCGAGCGATGCGACGCATGAAGGACGGCTTCTACGAAGTGTACCTTGTGCCGAGCCGCATGAGCGACATGATGGTCGAGTCGATCAAAGAACGGGTCGAGGCCGGTGCGGGGCTTTTCATCGTCGAAGGTTTCGGGCGCGCGAAACGCTTCATGGATTTGAACGCGCTTGAGGAAGTCGGCGATGATCACTACCTGCGCGCGGGCATCCCTTGGGATCTAATGCCGGAAAAGACCCTCGAATCCGTCCAGGTCGGCCGACTTGGCAAGGGCCGCGTCGTGCGCATGGTCTTTCCGCTTTCCACGTCGCGTGTGTGGGGTCTGATGCCGTCGGAAATTTCGCGGGAAGCCTGGATGTCGCGGCACTTCGAGTACTGGGAGTGGTGGGAGTCGCTGCTGGCAAAGGGCGTGCTGTGGGCGGCCGGTCGTGAAGGGGAGGTGCGGCTGAAACAACTTGACTCGGACGGATCTGCGATTCACCTGCGTGCGGAGGGCGCGCCTGCCAGCGCAAAGGCGCGCGTGATCGTCCGCTGCGGCCGCGAGATCCGCTTTGATGGGCCGCTTTTGCGTTTGGACGCCAAAATCGTGGCGGTTGGTGATGACGGAAGTATCGACATCACTGTGCCGCAGCACATGCCCGCCGGTCCGGTAATCGCCGACGTGGTGCTGCTTGATGCGCAAGGCAAAGCCCTGACCTGGGGCAGTTTTGCGACGACCAAGCCGCAGGCGGCGAAGGTCATTGAGCTGATGGCGGACTCCGATACCGTCACGTCCGATCAGACCTTCGATCTGTCAGTGAAGATCAAGGCTGCCCGCGCATGCCCTGCGTCCATCGAGGCAGAGCTGATCGACGCGTTTGGTCGCGTGGTGGATGTGAACACGCAAGAAGAACAACTAGGCGCGGGCACGCGCGACGTGGCGCTGACGCTCGCCATGCGCCGGCCGCTGTGCGTCCACCACAAGGCATTCGTTCGTGTGATCGTCGATGGCCTGGAGCAAGACAGCCGCTGGATCACAGTCCTCTGCCCAAGCGTTGGCCCGGCGCGAGCGATGCACGACTTCACGGCGATGCCGTGGGGGCCGGGCATGTCGCATCCGGTTGTGGAATCCTACTACGCCCAGCGCGTGCGGGAGATCGGCCTGAATGGCGAGTTCGGCGGCTCGCCTTACACCGTCGGCGAGCACGGCTTCCCCGGCGGAGGCTACGTTGGCGGCATGGCCGCGTATCGTGAGACCGAGCACTCGCCGAGCGGCGTGCGCCGGCGCTGTCTGAGCGACCCCAAGATAATCGAGCAGGTACGCGCCAGCGCGGTCGAGACGGCGGAGAAGCAAAAGCCTTTTGGTATGGTCGCGGTCGGCATCACCGACGAGGCGTTCCTCTCGTCCAGGCACAAGCGTCACGAGACCTGTTTCGGACCGCATTGCCAGGCGCGCTACCGCACGTGGCTCCAGGCTCGCTATGGCACACTCGCCGCGCTGAACGCGCAGTGGGACACGAGCCACGGTTCGTGGGACGATGTGAAGGGGGCACGCACGGAAGACGTGCGCGGGAAGGACAACTTCGGCCCGTTTGTGGACTTCCGCACGTTCATGACCGACGTGTGGGTGGAGGGGTGCAAGCGCGCCGTGGACGCATACCGCGAGGTCTCGCCCGACATGCCCATTGGCCACACGAATACGTTCGGCGCAGGGCCGTTCAACGGCAACGATTACTGGAAGCTCTGCACGCGGACGGGTTTCGCGTGGGGACAGGAGTACTCTGAGGCAATCAAGCACACGGGACACAAAGCGGTCTTCGACCTTTGGCGCAGCTTTGTGGACACACCTGAGGCCCGCGCGTCGCGCACGCGGACTGATGATCCGTTCTTCAACTACGGCTGGATCGGCTACCGCCACACCGAAGCGGCCGCGCATTACGAACCCTGGTGGATCGCGTTGCATGGGTCGCGCGGCGCCAGCTACTACGCGACGAATGCCATCGCTGCCGAGCGCGGGATATCGTGGGCGCTGGTATACCCGACGCTGAGTCTCACGGAGTTCTCCAGCGCGGTGCAGGAAGGCCTGGCCGACCTGCGCGCCGGTTGCGGCAAGGTGTTCATGGAGTACCAGCGCGAGCAGCCGAAGATCGCGTTGCTGTGGTCGCATCCGTCCATGCTCGTCGCTTGGTGTGAATCGAGGTCGGACCAGCCTGTGCCCGAAGACCGCGACGGTACGGACAGTTACGGCAGCTACTTCCGATCGGCGCTCCACTTCCGTCAGCACGTGAACGAACTTCAGCTTGACTACGCGTACGTCGCGCCGGAGCAGGTCATCGAGTCGAACGAGTTGGCGAAGTACCGCATGTTGTTTCTCCCGTTCACCATCGCCGCATCAGAGGAGTTGATCGCCAAACTGGAGGCGTACGTCGAGTCCGGCGGTGTGCTGGTGGGCGATCTGCGCTGCCTGCGCACCGACGAGCACGGCAAGCCATTCGCCGACCTGACACCCGTCGAGCGGCTTTTCGGCGTACGTCGCAAGTCGGGCCGCATCGACTACGGCCGCACGAAGCTCACGTTTTCGCGCGCGAGTGAAGGCATCAACCTGACGCAGACGTCGATCGAATTGCATGGGCGCGAGGATACCTGTGCGACCAGCGCCACCGCCCTCGCGTCGCATGCGACCGGCGAGCCAGCCGTGCTGGTCGAGCGCAGGGGTAAAGGGCTCTCGGTCTACTTGAACTTCGGCCTGCCTGCGTACGACGTGACGGTGCGCGAGTTGCTTCGCCAGATCGTCGCACGCGCGGGTATCGAGCGACTGGTCGTCGCCGAAAACCCGGCTGGGGGCGATCCTCCGCGCTGCTATGAGCGCAACACGTTCACTCGCGGCGCCATCGCGATCCACGCCTTCATCCGCGACCACCGACGCTGCGAAGATACGGATCCCGTGCGCCTCGACTTTGGCAAACGCTCCCACGTGTACGACATGCGAGCCAAGCGCTACATCGGCAACGTGTCGTCCGTCGAAACGATCGTGCCGCCCGGCGAAACGGCATTGTACGCATGCCTGCCCTACCGGGTGACGTCGCTTACCGTGAGCGCGCCGCAATCCGCCAAGGCCGGCGACGAGCTGCATGTCGAAGCACAGTTAGACGCCGCCGCGGAAGCGATCGGCGACCACGTATTTCATTTGGATTTTATTGGACCCGGCGGCGAGTCCACGTGGCACTACGCGCGCAACGAATTGACCTCATCCGGCGAGTTTTCGTATGCCGTGCCTTTGGCGGTCAACGAGAAACCCGGCACATGGACCGTCCGCGTGCGCGACGTGCTCACAGGCGTGGCTGGCGAGGCAAAGGTCTCGATCACCGCTCCGTAGTAATGCCGATCCACGGACTTGACGCCCGCGTGATCACGTCACTGGCGGCGGAACGGCTTGCTCAGTGTAATCACCCGTTCCGCTTCCTCGTACCAGCCGGCCGGCGCGAAGTCCGACGTGTGTAGGTAACACTGAACACGGACCTTATCGCTTCCTTCCGTAAACGTGAACAGCCGGCTCATCGGGGCGGAGTTCTCCTTGCGGCTGTGGTAGCGGGTCAAGGCGGCGCAGTTGACGAAGTTCACTCTCCACTTCCGCTCGATGTGCGACCGCCCTCCGGCGCGATCATTCGGCTTGGCGTGAGTGTGGCCGCCGAGCCAGATGTCGATACCGCCGGGATGTTCGGCCAGATAGCCTTCAAAGGCCTGCGCGTCCGGCTTGCCGTCGACGAAGTAGAGATACGACGCTCCTTTTGGCCCACCGTCGGGGAAGTAGCCGTGGTAGTACCATGTCCATTCGCCGCCGTCCGTTTTGGTGAAGCCTTCGTAAGGTCCCGAAGCAACCGTCGTCTCACGAAGCATGTGATGGTGTGTCGAGATAATGATACACTCCGGGTTCTCCTCAACCATCGTGCGCCACCACTTGAACGTCTCTCCGGTGACGGCTCCGGCCGGGTATCCGCCGGGATGGCCCTCTCTGGCAATACGTCCCACGGGCGGACCGCCGTAGTTGTGGTCGCTCATCATCAGGAAGAGTACGTTGCCCACGCGAAACGAATATCGCTCGGCTGTCCCCTCAACCGGGAAGGGACGACGCCGGGGATCGACGCCGGAGGTCCCGGTGTTCTCACCAATCGGATCGACCCACTTGCGGAACCAGGCCCTCGGTGGTCCATCGGGGTCGCTGGCGTCGTGATTGCCCTCGATACTGTAAAAGTCTTCGCGACGGTGTTTGACTCCCAAAGAAAACTGCCGTACTACCTCTCGACCAACCTTTTCATTCGGATACCCCTGCGTTCCCGACAGGTCTCCCAGGTGGACGGCTATGTCCCAGTCGAAGGTTGGCGCCCCGTCTTTGTTGCGGCCTTCCGATTGCCGGATCGCCTCGCCCAGACTCTCTCGGTTACCACGGTCCATATCTTTGTCAACGTGCGAGCAGCCCATCGCCCAGAGACGAAATACACCCTTGTCTGACGACAGGGCCGCCCCCGGCTCGGCAACCACTCGGTTCGCGGTGAGCAAGAAAGCCGGCGTCAACACAAGTACTAAACATGTAGAGCGTGAACGTTGCATCACAATCCCTCCGAGATGGTGTGTTTGCCAAGTTAGAGTTGAGTCTTCCTGGGCGGCTCCTGCGTGACCGTATCAGCGTTTCCAATTGGGATTGGGCGTCGGCATGAGCGCATCGACGCGTCGCCTCCAAGCACGCAGTTGTGACCGTAGCCTGTGAGCAACAACTGGCTGGCTTGCGTAGAGTTCGTGCTCTTCGCTCACGTCGTCTGCCAGATTGTACAGCTCCAGCCTGCCATCCTCGAAGTACTCTAGCAGTTTCCAGTCACCTTGCCGGATTGAGCCCACCGGCGTATTCATGCCGTAGTAGTAGTGTGGGTAGTGCCAGCAGAGGAAATCGCGTCTCAGTTCGGCGGTGGGATCCTTGAACAACGGCAGCAGGCTCATGCCGTCGAGTTCGCGGTTGCGTTCTGCATCGTCCGCGATGCCAGTCACGTCGAGTATCGTCGAATAGAAGTCGGTCGAGAGAACCGGCTGGCGGCATACACTGCCGGGCGAGGTGATTCCGGGAAGCCGCACGAGCAACGGGACGCGGACGCCTCCTTCATAGAGCGTACCTTTGCCTTCTCGCAAGGGATGGTTGCTGGTAATGCTCCGATAATGCGCCCCACCGTTGTCGGAAAACAGGATGACCAGGGTGCGATCGGCGATGCCCAACGAGTCGAGCTTGTCGAGCACGCGGCCGACACTTTCGTCGACGCTGTGTACCATCGCCGCATAGGTCGGATTCTGATGGGACATGCCGTCTTGAACTTTGCGGCGATACCGCTCCGCCAGATCCGACTTTCCTTCGATCGGTGTATGGACGGAATAGAAGGCCAGATGCAGAAAGAAGGGCCGGTCGTCGTGGCTGTCGAGGAACTTGAGTGCCTCGTCCGCCAGCCGATCCGTGAGGTAGTCGCCCGGTTGCGCCGATTCGAGTTGCGGCAGCGGGATATTCATGGCGCCGCGGAACGGATGGAAGAATGACTTGGGACACCCGGAGAAGGTCCCGCCGATGTTGACGTCGAATCCTTGTGCCGTGGGGTAGTGGTCCGGATCGCCTAAATGCCATTTGCCCACATGCCAGGTAACATAGCCGGCACGTCGCAGGACCTCGGCGATTGTCACCTGATCGAGCCCCAGATTGTGCTCGGAAGCGGGCGCGAACAGCTTGGGGTTCTTCTCCTTGTTCACTTCAGGATCGACCGCCGCGCCGTACCAGAGCGTCATGTGCAAGCGCGCCGGGTGTTTTCCGGTGAGAATCGAAGCCCTCGTGGGTGAACAAATGGGGGCGGCGGCATACGCGTCAGTGAACCGTATTCCTTGCCGGGCCAGCCGATCGATACGGGGCGTCTCGTGCAGATCTGCGCCGTAGCAACCCAGGTCAGCCCACCCCAAATCGTCGACTACCAGGAAGACGACGTTCAAAGGCCGCTTTTCAGTCATGTCGCTGTTGGCTGCGGGCACGAGTTGGAATGGCAGGGCAAACGAACTGGCCAGCGACACCGCAGCCAGTAGGTATCTGATTTCGTGAGGCATTAGACTACCCCCCTTTCCTGATTGGCTTTCAAACCATGCCGTGCATCCGATTGGATAGACGGGAACACTATTGCTTCGGCCGCCTCGGCCGCACGTCGATGTCCTGCCGCTCGACCGAATAGGCAGTCACGTGCTTCTTGTGAACAGTCCAGTATCGGGGGTTCGCGTCGTCACCAGCCGCTAATGATGCATAGGGCTCAAAGCGCGGCCACTTCTCGAAACGATAGACACCCGCGGCGCCGGGAACGGAGTCGTCGTAGACCGGGTATCCTCGCTGTTGGGCCCTTGTCACGATGTCCACGTCGTCTTCCAGGGAAGATACTCGACACGCGGCATGGATCCATACCCGTCCTCGGCTTCCGGCATAGTCCAGGACCAGCTTGACGATGTCCTCCGGCAGGCTGCACCTGGTTACGAGTATCAGGTCCGTCTTTCCGTCAAGGTATCCGTCGCGGATCATGAAGCTGTCGCAAAGGTCGAAGTCCGCAGCGGCTCGAAGAGAGGCACATCGTGCAACAAAGCGGCTCGCAGCAAAACCTGGCGTTTCGAGCATTTCCGACTCCAACGGATAGTAGACGGCGACTTGGCAGTCCGGTGGGTCGACGACCAGTTTGGGACGCAAACGACGATGCATGTCACTGGCACGGAAAATGTTCTGCGGATCGTCGTGGATCTGAGATGACGCGTTGGCAAGCCCTTCATACAGGGCATTCACGGCGTTTTCCTTCTCCAGGACCAATGCGGCTTCCGTTCCAAAGTTGGTGCCGTAGAAATGTGCCGCGCTGGCAACGCGACGCGCCAAAACGTTGCTTGCCGGAAACGACCGCAGATAACCACAACCGGTCCACCGCACCGTTATCCCGTATTTCGCAGCTATCTTGACCGCACGACTCTTGATTTGGCCGACTTGTAGACGTTCGTTGGGAAAGCCGATCGGCAAACTCATCGATGTATCGGGAAAGTGATTTCGGTACATGCGGCACACCTGATCGGTGAACGACAGCAGCGACTCGGTGTACCAGGTCATGTAATCCCGGCGGCAAGTCAGAGAATTCGCAGGCAGCGGCAATCGGGGCATCAAATCATCCCCGAAATCGCCGAATCGCGTTTCCCATGCCGTGTTCAAGTCTGCTATCGGGCCATACCTCTTCTCCAGAGCAGTTCGATACGACCCGCGGGCGCAACGATCCCCCGACCAGAACCCGCCGTGTCCGTGATTGGGCGAGAAGCGATAATGCTTGACGCCGCTGGGATAGCAGACTTCGCCATAGTCCCCGGAAGCGTTGGCGTAGACAAAGCTCAGGCGATCGCCAAGCCGTTCGGACACCGCCTGCAACAACCGATCGTAAACCTTCAACGTTGCTGGATCCCACAGGGATAAGATCGTGGAATCCTGATCGTGTTCGAGGCACCGATAGCGCGCGTGCACCGTCTGGTCCGGATCGTACCAAGCCGGCGGATGCTGAAGCCAACACATCAGACCGACCTTCAACCCGGCTTGCTCGATGCGATCGAATGCCCGTTCCACCCGCGACCAATCAAACCGAGACCGCGTCGCTTCTAGTTCCCACCATGTCAAGCGTGTTTCGATTAATTCGACCCCGCGGTCCTTCAATCGCCGGAGCGTGTCGTGATCGAGCGTATCGCACAGGCCGTTGCGCTTGACGGTTCGGGCCGTCGGCGTCTCGAAATTCAGCCACGGTTCGGGGATATGGCGAGAGTGGAACGCGGGCCTCGACACGTTGTTTTCGTCGGATGTCGTCCAGCCCTGGCAGCTTGATCCGCACAAGTCCAAACACTCGCCGACCGTACCTGTGGCTGCCGTGCGGAGAAAACGGCGTCGAGTCACGTCAGAGTGTTCAACGGCCGCTCGCAAAATCGTTTTGAATCTCACGATGGGAACTCCTGGAAGCGAATTGGCGAATGATGTTTGGGTTTGGTCAAATCTGACAAGTGGGGCACGCATCCCACTTCTTCTCAATGTACTAGCGGACTTGCCGTAGTGGGGGGGGGGGGGGGGGCCCCCCCCCCACAAACCGCAGCGGACTGCAGTCCGCTGCGTGTCGAAATCTCGAAGTCAACCTG
>CAZUAH010000290.1:0-17120 GCA_964617665.1 uncultured Pirellulaceae bacterium | reverse complement strand
GCCTCGACGCCGAGGTAGGCCTGACGAACTTCCGTGTAGGGGCCGTCTTCCCGCTGACGGACGGCCGGAATCGAATGTTCGGATCGGAGCTCCAGGCGCAGATTAATCGTCGTTACTAACAAGTAGGCGAAGCGTCATTCTTTCGACTACATCTGTGCCCGAAACGCGAGCCGGAAGTCGTTCTTCGGCCAGCTTCCAAGCGGACGCACCTCACGCGATCGTGAATATCGGCCGGTGCGATGCTGTGGTTTTCCCTGTCGATATCTATCAATAACGACTCCACCCCCTTTTCTTTTCCGACACGGAAACCGGTATACTGCACTCCTGTGTTGCTTTCTGCTTCAGGATGGCATAACCATGAACGATTCCCACCCACCGAAACGTCGATGGTTTTCGTTCGGCATTCGCACATTGGCAGTGTTCGTGGTGCTTGTGGCCGTCGGCGTGAGTTGGCTTGCTGTGAAGAAATGGGAAGCCGAAGAACAGCGACGGTTGGTAGAGGCGATTCAGGCTGCGGGTGGAAGGGTGCGTTACGATTACGAGTGGTACGTTCGACGAATAGCGAACCCGAAGCCACGCGCCCCCGCATGGCTGAGGAGACTGGTTGATGAAGACTTCTCGGCGGAAGTCGTCTACGTCGATCTTCGCCGCAGCGCCCTCGGCGACGACGGCTTGGAGCACGTCAGGGGCCTGACGAAGGTCGAAGCTCTGTATCTTGAGAGTACAACAATCACGGATGCCGGGCTGGAGTATCTCACAGGGTTGTCAAACCTCGAACATCTGCATCTTGACTGCGCACGAGTCACGGATGCCGGGCTAGAACATCTTGCGGGGCTGGCAAACCTCCGTTGGATGGATCTTTTCGGCATGCAGGTCTCGGATTCTGGACTAGAACATATCGAGGGCCTGACGCAGCTCGAAGCTCTGTACCTTGGCCGCACACGAGTCACGGATGCCGGGCTGGAACATCTCAAGGGGTTGACAAGCCTCCAACATCTGGGGCTTTCCTACACACAAGTCACGGATGCGGGGATGGAGGATCTTGCGGGGCTGACAAAGCTCCGCCAGTTACATCTTTCCGGCACGCAACTCACGGATGCAGGGATGGAACATCTCAGCGGGCTGCGAGACCTTCGACGACTGTTCCTTTCCAGCACGACGATCACTGATGAGGGGTTAGAGCATCTCGTGGGGCTACACAACCTGAATTGGGTGGATCTCAGGCATACGAAAGTCACCGACGAAGGCATCAAGGAGCTTCGGGCGGCATTGCCCGGGCGCCGGATCGACTATTGAACGCTGTGTCTCGCGGGTGTCGCCAACGGGAAAGAAATGCTGCCATGTGGGAACGGACTTGCTGTACTAGGCGCGTACGGGAAAAGCCACGGCGTTGTGAGGTTCTACAGTGACTCGGGTCGACGGGTTTTGTCGCTCACGAGCACCCTCTGTTGAGATGGGGCAGATCCGGTTTCCGTTGCGCCAAGCAGAGCACCAGCAAGCGACAACGGGCCACGAGGTGAGACGTTGGCAGTCGCACCGCCTCACTCAGTGACGACCTTCGCACCGCTCGAGCAGTTCCTGGAATTTCGCTTCCCACGGTGTGCCTTTCAGACCTGGCGGGATGGCCTGGAGATAGCGTATGCGGTCGGCGGCTTGTTGGCGTTGGTCGAGCTTCAAGAGGGCGAGGGCCACGGAGTACTTGGCTCTGAACCAGCGATCGGTTCGCGGTCGGCTGCGTCCGGCCAAGCGACGCCATTGGTCCAGCGCCGCTTGCCACGCCCCCTTGTCGTCGCCATCGAGCAGCAATTCGGCATAGGTCTCCTGGATATTGCCGCTATCGGGGTATTTCTTGGCAAGCTCGGCGTAGGCGGCCACGGCCTCGGGGCGGCGTCCGGCGAGCACCAGCGATTCGGCGCGTAAGCGTTCAAGCATCTGCTTCTTATCTGACGCGACTTGCGAACCGTTGCTCGACAGCCTGTCCGCCACGGCCAACTGTAGATTTGCCAGTTCCTGTCTGACTTGCGGCCCGGCCGATTCGGCGATTTGTGCCAAACCGTCGAGCATTTCCATCAGTCGCTCGGGGGAATTGCTACCGATTTTCACCAAGACCTGTTCTGCTTCCGCGCGGCGGCCTTGCTGGCCAGCCAAAGCGATCACCAACAACGACTGGGCCGTTGCCGTCCACGCGGGATCGGGCTTGGGCAAACCGTCCAATGCCGCCCGCAGGACCGATTCGGCCTTTGCATAGCCGTCGGTCGTGAGACGAAGGCAGATTCGAGCCGCCTGTTCGGCGCAGAATCGGTCCAATTCGTTCCATTTGGCATTGGGATCGTCTGGCAACTTCGCGATTTTCCCCTCGAAGAATCCCGATGCCTCGCGGGCAAGGTCTTCGTAGGGTTCACCTTTCGACTTCAATCGGTCCAGTCTGGTGGCCCAACATCGAGCTGCGGAGTGAATCGCTTCTTCTGCTCGGCCATGGTCCGACGAGACGGCTTGATATGCCTCGATCGCTGCTTCCAAGTCGTTCTGACTTTCCTTTATGCGTCCCAGCCATAGGCGGGCCATGTCCGTCGTCTTCCCCTGAGGCCACAGTCGCACATGCTCGTCCAGTATCTCCGTATACGCTATCAAGCCCTGCGGGGCATCCTTGGCCCATTGCGCCGCATTCCAGGCAGCCAGCAGATGTGCGTCAGACGCTTTGGCGTGCGAATGCATGGTGCGTCCCAACTCGCGAAGTTTCTGGGCCGCCTGCTGGTGACGCTTGTGAGTATGTTCGACCAGCGCGGCTTTGTAGAACAGGGCAAACGCCTGTTCCTCGTCCTCCACGTCGCGTGCTGCCTGCGCGGCTTGATCATACGCCGAAACTGCATCGTCCAACTGGCCCTTGCGATACAGGTTGTCAGCGGTTCGCATCAGGATTTCCACATTGCCGTGCCCTCGCGATGCGCCCGCGGTATTGACCAGCAGCAGATCACTGCGTCGCCCCCAGTACGGCCCGTGAGTTTGTTCGATCAATTTGACGACGGCCACGGCCTTCTTTCGCCAATCGTCTGCTTGTGTTTGATCCTTGTCGTCCGTCGCCTTCTTCCAAAGGGCAATGAAGGTTTCCAGGTGCGCGAAATCCAGTTGGGCGGAAAGCTTCCCGCCCAATCGACGCCCCTGTGCCAAGACCGCCAGCGCCTCTCGAGGTCGTCCTTGGCCCAGTCGAAGTCGAGCCGATTCCGCGCGGGCGTGTAACCGGGCAGGTGGCGCCGGTTGGCCACGCTCGATCGTATCCAATACCTGTTGTGCAGCATCGAAACTGCCCAGCAAACGAGCGCAAAGCGCTAGGTCGATACGAATTCGGTAAACAAGCGGATCGTCGGCGGTCGTCTGCGACAGCGGCTTCCGCAGCTGTTCGGTGGCCTGTGTCAGCGCGGCGATGCGATCGTCACTGCTCTTGGGGTAGCACAATGCTCGATTGCGGTAGGCCCGAGCCAATTGGTACTGCACGTTGTGACCAAGCGAGATCAGCTCGTCGGCCGTCAACTCGCCGGGCTTCAGCGTCCGGCGATGCCGCAACGGTATCTCGCGAGCCAATTCCGTATCGAGTTCTTCCAGAAGCCGCACCGCCTCGCGAATGGCGGACTTGGCCGATTCGGTCGACGGCCCCGGATCGAAAACTACTTCTGCCTCCTGGCGATGCAATTCGCCACGTGTCAGAACCGTCAGTGCATCCTGTACGCGGATCAGGATTAGCCTGGGATTGTCCTTGTGCGTTTGCTGGAATTCATTCGCCGTGTCCCGAGCCCGCAGCCAAAATGGCTCGCGATCTTGTGGCGGCGCATTAACAGCCTGCCCGACGTAACACCGGATCAACTCGCCCGTCAGAACCGCCCGGTCAACGTTGGCCAATTCGTCATCTGCTAGCCGCTCGCGGCAGAACGACTCGGCCAACCCAAAAAGTCGGCGTGCGCGCAGGCCTTCCAGGAAACGCTCGTCGTTCGAGGCAGATTGGGCTGCGGATTGCAGGAAAAGGAGTACCAGCGAGGGGACTGCTAGAAGCCAGAAGACTTGCCGGTTACTATCGAGCATTGGTAAAGTTCGTGTTTGACGATAACGCTGCCTGTGCCCAATAGAATTCTACCCCCACAAACACCCTTGTTGAAAGGCCGAACCGTACGCTTGGCAGACGTACATATAGTTGGAGTCACATAGCCGGTCCCGTGAACACCCTTCGGCTAAAGCTAATTCGCGATCTGTACCACTCGAAGTGGCTCTTGCTGACGATTGCCAGCATTATCGCCATTGGGGTTACGTGCTTCGTCTCGATGCAGTCGGCCTACCACAATTTGGAGCAGGCCAAAGGACGTTATTACCGCCAATGCCGCATGGCGGATTTCTGGATCGACCTGAAGAAGGCCCCGGTCTCCGAGTTGGCTCTGCTGGCGGACCTGCCGGGCGTGACGGAGATTCATCCACGGATTCAGTTTTCGGCCACCGTCGATTTGCCCGACGTACTGAAGCCGATCAATGCGCTGGTTATCTCGCTTCCGGACACGCCGACGGCCCCCATCAACGGCATCGTGCCGCGGCGAGGACACTACTTCACCCAACGTCGCCCGAACGAGGTGATCGTCAACGACGCCTTTGCTCGCGAACATGGCCTGATGCCTGGCGACTGGATCCATCTGCTGCTGAACAAACGCCGCGAGGAGTTTCTGGTTGTCGGCACGGGGATCGCCAGCGAATTCACCTATCTGTTGGGGCCGGGCGAGTTGGTACCCGATCCGCGCAGTTTCGGTGTATTTTACATCAAACACACATACGCCGAGGAGATCTTCGACTTCGAAGGAGCCGCGAATCAGGTCGTTGGGCGCCTTACTCGCGATGCACGGCGCGAGAATAGCGAGACTCTGCGACGCGCCGAGCTACTGTTGGAGCCATTTGGCGTATTTCAAGTCACTCCGTTGCGCGACCAACCGTCCAATCTGTTTCTTTCCAGCGAAATCGCCGGTTTGGGAGCGTTTGCTACCGTTGTCCCTGCGATCTTTCTGGCGGTGGCAGCTCTGGTGTTGAACGTGTTGATCAACCGGCTGGCACGTCAACAGCGGACGGTCGTCGGCACGCTGAAAGCCATTGGCTATGGCGACTGGGCAGTATTTCGGCACTTCCTTGGGTTCGGCCTTATGGTCGGCGTAATAGGGGGACTGGCGGGCAGTGTGCTGGGATATCTGTCGTCGACGTTAATGACGTGGATTTATCGGCTCTTCTTCGAGTTTCCGGATCTTAGCAGTCGGTTCTACCTGTACACACATGCCGTCGGTATCTCAATCAGTCTGGTTTGCTCGGTCCTGGGCTGTCTGCACGGAGCACGGTCCATGCTTCGGATGCAGGCGGCTGAGGCCATGCGACCGGAGCCGCCGCGCAGCGGTCAAGCGATCGTGCTGGAACGGTGGTTCGGTGCGTCGTGGAGTCGGCTGAGTAGCAGTTCACGGATGGCAATTCGGAGTATCTTTCGAGCGCGCGTGCGCACGTTGGCCGGGGTGTTCGCAGCCGCCATGGGAGCAGGCCTGCTGGTCAGTGGATTCATGATGCTGGAATCGTCGCAGTATCTTTTGGACTTCGAGTTCAAACGTGTCTCGCGGAGTGACATCGATCTGGCTTTTGAAAGCGAGCGCGGTCAGGACGCTTTGACGGAGGTACGCAATCTTCCGGGCATCGACCACGCCGAGCCTTTGTTGAATGTTGCCTGCACCTTCGTGCACGGACCGTACCGGCGCAAAGGCGGCGTCGTTGGGCTGTTGCCCGACGCGCGGTTGACGATTCCGCGTGACACCGAGGCCCGCCCGATTGCGCTGCCCGAAACGGGAATCGTCATCAGCCGCCGACTCGCGTCGATCCTGCATGTCGAGAGGGGTGGGCGCGTGACGATGATTCCCGTCAAGGGAGAACGGCGACCGGTCGACGTGGCAATTGCCAGAGTTGCTGACAGCTACATGGGATTATCCGCCTACGCCGATCTGCAGTACCTCAGTCGCTTGGTCGGCGAGGAATTCGTGATGAACGGAGCCCAATTGACGACCAGCGGTCAACCGGACGATCTCGCGCAGATGTATCATCGACTGAAACAGACCCCGGCGGTTCGTTCGGTAGTGTTGCGCCGTGATTCCATCGAGAACCTGCAGAAGACGCTGGTGATGAACCAGTGGGTCTTGATCGGTATGCTAATCGTGTTCTCCGGCTCGGTTTTCTTTGGCAGCGTCGTAAATGCGTCGATGGTCAGCTTGGCGGAACGGCAACGCGAAGTGGCGACATTTCTGGCCATGGGGTATGACCATTGGCGTGTGGGCGGAGTCTTTCTGCGCGAGAGTATCCTGGTAAACATGACCGGCACACTGCTGGGATTCCCTGTGGGATATCTGCTCACGATCCTCACGGCTATGGCCTATGAGAGCGATTTGCTGCGTCTGCCCATCGTCAGCGCATCGTGGATTTGGCTGTCCACGATAGGGTTATCCGTGCTGTTCGCGTTGATTGCTCACTGCGCCGTGCAACGGAAAATCAGGCAAATGGACTACGTTGAAGCGTTGAAAGTAAAGGAATGAGCAACGTGTCTTTGTTATTGGACGCGACCTCAGAACCAAACCGATACTTGGATATGGATTGGCCTGTTTGTAGCCAAAGTCTGCGGTATGTAAGGGTTTGTGCGCTTCGTTTCCCGTTTCCCCCTATTTTGGCGGAAGTCGGAAATAGTCCTGCCGGTTCAACACGAATAACCGGGCAACGCAGCCTAACGGGCGTGCGCCCTTACGGTTTGTGGAATCCCTAAAGCTTGACACCCTGGGTTCCCCAACTTATTATCGCATGGTAAGGCGTTCGAACTCCTTTGATAGTCAGCAATTAGCGTCATGGATAACCCGCTCGTCCTACAGATAGTCGGCGGCTTGGCAGCCGTCTTCTTCATCTTCCTGTTGGTGATGTGTTGGAAGACTTGGCGCTTCACGCACGTCTTCTTCTCGTTTCTTGTGTTCGCCGGTGCTGCTGCGTTTCTCTGGATCGCGTCGATGTCGCTCAAGACACACGACGCTTGGCAAACGCATTTCGAAGCGTACACGAAGGAGATTGCGAAGGCAGAAGCAGAGCATCAGCAACTACAACACGGCGACTTGAACGAGGTGAAGCAGTCGGATGATTCCATCCGCAGCCTGCGGGCCGAACGTGACAGGGCGTTGGAAGAACGTGGCCGGGTCTGGCGCGAATGCACCCCCGTCCTACCCGCGTCGAATGCAAATCCCGCTACGTTCACGCTTCAAGTTCGTACGGTACCGGCGAGTCTGCCGCAAGGCACAACGCCTGCGCCCAACGGGATTATCGTCAAGACACGTCTGCATGCCTTTGCCGAGGTGGATAACGCTGACGGCTGGCGAGTCCCTGCGGCCTATCTGGGCGACTTCTCCGTCAGCAATGCTACACCCACCGACGTAGTCCTCACGGCGATGCTTCCACTACACCCCGATCAGGTGCAGAGAATCAACCAGGGCAGAGCCACCTGGGCCTTGTACGAGATCATGCCGCTGGACGGCCACGAAATTCTGGCAGAAATGGACGAAACCGAGAAGAGAATGGTTGGGTTGGACAAGACAGAATTGGCCACGTACATACCCAATCCCGGTTTGCCTCAGGACAAGTACGACGCGATTATCGACCAGTACTATCGCTTCAATCGAGAGGCCACCGAGGACGATCCGCCCGAGAATACTTGGATGTTGGTGAAATTCGTGAAGGCCCACACGATTCAAGTGGACAGTGATACCGAGCAGTCGCTCTTGGCACCCGATGGTCGGTATTTCGACACCAGCGGCCGCGCCATCGAGGGCCGTGTGCGGCGCGGCGAAGAGGGTACGGTGGAATTCGAGGTCGGCGATGAGGGCATATTTGACCTGGACACGGCCGACACTCTGATTGCCGATGGCTTGTGCGAGAAGGTGAAACCACTCTACCGGCGGGACCTTCACGACTACGCCCGCTTCTTCCGCGAGGCACGCGATCGACGTATCGAATTGGACGAATCCATCACCCGTGCGAAGCGGGAACTCGACACCTTTGTGGCGCTCAAGGCAAAGGTGGACGCGGATATCCTCGCCTACAACGAGGAAAAGGTCAAACTGGAGCGAGATTTGGCCGGATTCCGGCAAGAACGGGATGAAGCTACAGCCTATGCACGAGGAATGGAGTTGCAGTGGCGGAAGAGCCTTCAGGAGTTGAGTGCACTGTATCGGTCCAACAATCAATTGGCGGACGAGTTGACCAAGTTACAGCGCCAATGGGCCATCGAGATCAAGCGTCGTGCGGCAGAAGCGACCGCGCGAGCAGCCACCCCAACATCCGCTGAATAGCCCGCATTTCGCAATCTGCCCGCCTTGGCAGACTCTTTGCGTGGCTCCAACTGTACTCGCCATTCTCGGCCATTCCACGTAAGATGTCCCTAGATTCGCTGCAAATGAGTCCAGGAAGACGAATTCTTCGAGGCCTCCTATGGGAGTGTACGACCGCGACTACTATCGCGATGAACAGCGGCCGCCCGGCGTTCAATTCGGCGGGCAGATGTTGGTGACCAAGCTGGTCATCGTCACTGCGGCGTTGTATCTGCTGAACAAGTTCGCTGGCGAGAACAACTGGCTGATGCTGGACGCGTTGGCCGTCGAGCCATCAGTGCTCGAAAAGCCGTGGTTGCTGTGGAAGCTTGTGACCTACGGTTTCGCGCACGACCCTTTGTCGATTGGGCACGTTTTCTGGAACATGTTCGGCCTGTGGATCTTCGGTCGAGATATCGAAACGGTCTACGGCCCAAAGGAGTTCCTCAGGATCTACCTTTTTGCGCTGGTCCTGGGATCATTAGTCTGGTGCCTGAGAGAATATTTCTCCTCAGACCCCGACACATGGGGCCCGCTGATAGGTGCCTCGGGTGCGGTGACTGCCGTTATTCTGCTGTTTGTATTCCACTATCCCAAGCGGACGATATTGCTGTTTCTCGTGCTCCCCGTGCCGGCGTGGGTCGTTGGTGTGATGATCATTGGCGGAAACGTCTACAACACCCTCTTCGCATCCGCTGCACAGGACGTGGCGTTCGACGTTCATCTGGTCGGTGCCGCATTTGCCATCTGCTATTACCGTTTCGGCTGGAATATCGGCCGCCTGTTGCCCGGTTCTGGTGGCGGCGGATTCTCGGCTCCGCGACTCAAGCGGCGTCCGAAACTGAAAATCCATGACCCGGATGGGCAGTACGAGAAGCAAGACGAGGAGGCCGATCGCATTCTGGCGAAAGTCAACCGTGAAGGCATGGACAGCCTGACATCCAAGGAGCGTCGCATCTTGGAGGAATACAGCCGTCGCATGCGAAAAAAACATAAGTGATTTCCGCTTCGCCTCCCGCTCGACACACGCGTCGTTCGGTCATTCCGTTTCCCGTGCAAGTTCTGCACGGGTGCTCTCGAAAGCGATCCATCTCGTGACCACCAGGAGAACACCATGAGGGCTTCTGTCTCGATTCCTTTCGCGCTCTCCATGTTTGTTGCACTGTCGGTCCAGCAGAGCGTAACGTCTGCTGATGCGTTCCACGCCAACTGGTCCAAGACCACGGATCGCGTCTGGGTTGGGCCCGAGTTTTGGGGCAATCGGCTGCACGACTGGCGGATCCATGATGGGCGGTTGGAGTGCGTGGCCGAGTCCTCTCGTCTGTCCATGCGAACACTGCACCTGCTCACGCATCGGCTTGGCATACGCGAAGGGGAATTCGAGATCAGCGTGCGTACCGGAGTGCTCGGAGACGACCTTCCCGCGGTGAACGCTCGTTCTGCAGCCGGATTTCTGATCGGTGTTGGCGGATTGAAGATGGACTATCGCGCAGCCGCGCTGGTCCACGGTTTTCATGGCCCCGGCGCCGGCATCTTTGCCGGCGTGAGTGGCACGGGCGAGGTGTTCATTCGCGATATCGAAAAGGTCGCTCCCGCCGGTCAAGCAAAGCTACCCGTTGCCGTGCCAAGGGACGTACTCGTTACGCTGAAGGGCGCGCCCACAGACGATGGGCAGTTTCGTCTGGAGGTGTCTTCGCTGGATCCCGAATCGAACGAAGTCCTGGGATGTGTTTCAAGCGTCGTCGAACCATTGCGAACCGCTGGAAATATCGCGCTGGTTTCGCATCCTGGCGGTGTGCACGGCACACGATACTGGTTCCAGGATTGGACTGTGAAGGGGACGAAGATCGATGTCGATGACAAGCGAGTGTTTGGGCCGGTCGCCTGCATTCAGTACACGCTCAGCCAAAACATAACGAAACTGACCGCCCAGATGATGCCCCTTGGCGACGACGATCCCAATACCGTTCGCCTGGAAACCAAGCAGGGAGACCAATGGCAGACCGTCGCGAAGGCCGCCATCATTAAACCAGGGTTCACGGCACCGTTTCGGGTTGAAGACTGGGAATCGTCCGACGACGTGCCGTATCGCGTCGCCTGCGATTTGAAAGACCGTGATGGCGTCGTACAGACGCACACGTTGGAAGGTGTCATTCGGAAAGACCCTGTTGACAAAGAAACCATCGTTGTCGCGGGCTTTACAGGAAACCACAACAACTCGCACAAAATCAACCGCCGGCCGTTCGATTGGACCAGCGGGATGTGGTTTCCTCACCAAGACTTGACCGAAAGGGTCGCCAAGCACAGTCCGGACGTTCTCTTTTTCTCCGGCGACCAAGTCTACGAAGGTGCGAGCCCCTCGTTCCCTGACACGGCCAACATCAAGCTGGATTACCTGTACAAGTGGTATCTGTGGTGCTGGGCCTATCGCGATCTGACCAAAGAGATCCCTTGCGTTACTATCCCCGACGATCACGATGTCTATCAGGGCAATATCTGGGGCGAAGGAGGGCGCAAGACGGACAGAGACCACTTTGGCGGCTATGTCCATCCGGCGGATTTCGCGAAGATGGTTGAACGCACACAGACCAGTCATCTGCCTGATCCCTACGATCCGACACCGATCGAGCAGGGAATAGGTGTCTATTACACGGGCATGACGTACGGCCGTATCAGCTTTGCGATCATCGAAGATCGGAAGTTCAAGTCAGGCTGTGCCGGCCGATTACCGCCGACCGGCACGGCCAGGCCGGACCACATCAACAATCCCGATTTCGACGTGCGCAGGGCCGATGTACCCGGAGTGAAACTGCTGGGCGACCGGCAACTTGATTTTCTGACCGACTGGGCAGCGGACTGGCGTGGCGCGGACATGAAGATGGCCCTGTCGCAGACTGTATTTGCCAACATGGCTACCCATCATGGTGCGAACCTGCAGTATCTGCTGGCCGATCTCGACTCGAACGGTTGGCCTCAGACGGGCCGCAACAAGGCGCTGCGAGCACTTCGCAAGGGATTTGCCTTCCACCTATGCGGTGATCAACACTTGGCAACGATCGTCCAGCACGGTATCGACCAGCACCGTGACGGCCCCTGGTCATTCGCTGTTCCGTCTATAGCCAATTTCTATCCACGAATGTGGCTGCCCAAGGCAAAAGGCAAGAACCGGCCGTCCGATTCCCCTCCGTGGAAAGGTGATCACTTGGATGGTCTGAGAAACTTCGTGACCGTGTACGCTGCGACGAACCCGGGCGAATCGATGGGGCACGAACCTGCCGACTTGCACGACAAAATGCCGGGTTACGGGATCGTGAAGCTGAACAAAAAGGAACGTACGATCACCATGGAATGCTGGCCCCGGTTTGCCGATCCTCTGAATCCGGATCACGAACAATACGATGGTTGGCCAAGAACGATCAAACAGACCGACAACTACGCCCGCCCCGCAGTGGCCCACTTGCCAACGATTCGAGTCGAAGGTCTGATCGATCCGGTTCTACAGGTTATCGACCAAACCAGTTCGGAAGTCGTCTACACCCTACGGATCAAGGGTACATCGGTTCGGCCGAAGGTATTCAAACACGGGTACTACACAGTGAGAATCGGAAACCCCGACTCCGGCCCCATGCGCAGGCTCAAAGATGTACCGTCCCTACGGAAAGGAAAATCGGGAACCGTCACTGTCGACTTCGAAGAGGAGAAGGAGTAGGTCACGTCGGATGGGACCGGTATAAGGCATCTGTGGTGCAATGTCGATCTAGTACGCCTCGAAACGATGTCGGACGGAGCGCGATCTGTGTTAGAGGTGGACGATAGAATCAAACGCATCTGCGGCGTGTGCGTAGTCCATTTGAACCGTGGTCGCGAAATCGCGTTTGTCCGATTTCAAGAGGCGGTACAAGAAATCTCTGCAATCGTGGTATCATCGTTCTGTTTTCCCGATATCCTCGAAGCCAAGGACGAAAACGTTGGGAATACCTGCGCTCTGCCTGAAGACGCGCTGCCGGACGTCGCTAAGTCACCCAAGGCATAGTCCCTTCCCACCAATCTTCACAAGCGTTCATAGCGTCCCAATCCCTCCAGCCCCTCCTTGGCTCTGGACGTGCTGATGGGTTCGTGAATTGCATTCCGCGCATCGCCCTTTGTGTCCCTCCCACATGGCCCGCGTGGGCCAGAAACGGGATGAAGCGTCATCGGGATGCAATTTGCCAGCACTTCCGTGGCTTTTGTTCTATTTCGATTTGACTCGGCCACTTCCTGACATAGGTTTGTTAATGAATGGGACGAATGTTGTTTTTGACATTTGCTCCCACGGTTGGCGCCTGTCGCCTCCGATCCTCGAAAAGGGCAAACCGGTCGAAAGACTGGGACGCAAAGCCAAGGGCTGCAGTTTACATGATGGACTGCGGTAGCCTAGCTGCCGAAAGGATGGATGCACTCCGTTGCTGACAAGCAACCTTCCATGATGGAACAGAGGAGAGTGGGGCTTCGAGGTTTGTTTATTGAATTGGACTCGAACGGTCGCATGGCAGGCAGAGGCTGCACGAGTGGTAGTCTCGTGACCGTACTTGTTCAAAGAACCCTAAATCCCGGTCGTCCCATTCCGGGCCGGCCACTGAACATGTGGAGGTTGTTATGAGAGGTCTCGCATCAAAGGTTCAACGTTTCCTGAAGTCCGAAGATGGGCCCACCGCGGTTGAGTATGCGGTTATGCTGGCTCTGATCATCGTGGTCTGCATCGGAGCAATCACGACTTTGGGCACCAACGCCAACACTACGTTCACGACCGTTGGCACGAAGATCGCATCGTAGTCGGAAGCGGTCCAGTACGATCGACAGAAGCCCCTCGATATCCGTTCGCGGATCGAGGGGTTTTTTCGTGTCTCCACCGAATCGCGTGCTAGGCTGTACTTAGCATCCGCCCCGGCGCTCGACGTACGTATCTCCATGCATGGGAAGGTAGTTGGATGGATTGGTACGAGTCTATCGTGTCCAACTTGGCATCCGCTCCGATTTGCGGGTATGGCGTCGCTCAACCAGCAACGAGCGAGCCAACGGCTTTGGCTTGCCTTGCGTTGCACGCGGCTGGAGAGATTCGACCGGCCATCCAGGCCGCTAATTGCCTGGCTGATTTCCAGAAACGGGACGGCAGCGTTGGCGTGACGCAAGACGCTTCCTCGCCTGGCTGGACCACCAGTCTTGCGGTATTGGCGTGGACTGCTGCCGAGGATACGAAACCCGAATATGGCCCACGAATTCGAAGGGCTCTTGACTGGATCAAGTCGGTACGCGGCGATACCGGACCACGATGCCCGGAGGTCGGGCACAATACGACACTTGCCGGTTGGCCCTGGGTCAAAGGCACGCATTCCTGGATCGAACCAACGGCCCTGCACCTGTTGGCGCTTAAGGCCACCGGTCATGCGAACCACGAACGAGCTCGTTTGGCTGTCCGCGTCCTCTTGGATCGACAGTTGTCACAGGGTGGATGCAACTATGGGAACACGATGGTCATGGGTAATCTCCTGCGACCGCACGTTCAGCCGACAGGCATTTCCCTACTGGGGCTCGTCGGGGAAAGGGACGGACGCGAGCGAATTGACCGTACGCTGAGATACCTGGAACAGAAGATCGGCCCGGATACCACCACGAGTTCGCTTGCCTGGGCACTGATAGGTTTGGCAGCCCACGGTCGATACCCCGAGCGTGCGGAAGAATGGCTCGAAACAGCATATCGCCGGACCGAACGGCGTGGGCGCTCGCCATACAAACTCGCTCTGCTTGCGCTGGCAGCGTTGGGAGACAAGTCGCCGCTGGTGACCCTGCCTGCCGCTGGCAGGTTTGTGGCTACCCGTGGCTGATTCGACAGAAGGCGGAGGAGACGATACGCCATGTGCAGTTCGCAAGTCGACGACAAGAAGCCAATGGACCCGGGCAACGACATGGGCGAACAAGTGGCGAAAACCGGCGGCGATCGAATCTGTCGTCGATCGGTCTTGCTCGCCTCCGGAGCGGCCGCCGTGGGTGCGTTGGGCATAGGCCTGGGAAGACGTTTGCTTCGGAAGCGAGCTTCCGTCTTCGTCGCACGAGGCCAGCGATACGACGGGCCGTTAGCCAGGACGATCCGAGACGGGCTGCTGGCAGCGGGACTGACCCCGGCCACGGTTCGCGGCAAACGAGTCTTGCTGAAACCGAACATGGTCGAACCAACTCGTGTGGCGCCCCACATCTCGACACATCCCGCCGTAATCTTGGCCACTGCGGAGGTGTTTCGCGCATGGGGTGCAACGTTGACTGTTGGCGAGGGGCCTGGGCACGTGCGGGACACGGAGATGGCACTCGACGAGTCCGGGCTCGGCGAGGCGCTTGATGCGGCGGACCTGCCGTTCGCTGATCTGAACTACGAAGAGAGCGTTTGGGCAAAAAACAAGGGTCGAGCCTGTGACTTGAAGGGATTCTGGTTTCCTCGCACGGTGGTCGAGGCCGACATGATTGTGTCACTTCCGAAAATGAAGACGCACCACATGGTCGGTGTCACGGCCTCGATGAAGAACCTCTACGGTGTCATTCCGGGGATTCGCTATGGTTGGCCCAAAAACGTGCTTCACCACGCCGGAATCCCGCAAACAGTGTACGACATCAATGCCTCGTTACCAAAGACGATCGCAGTTGTGGACGGTATCGAGTGCATGGAAGGCGACGGGCCGATCATGGGGACTCCGAAACGCATGGGACTCTTGGTCGTTGGCACGGCGCCGGCTGCGGTCGACGCTACGGTTGCGCGGTTGATGAGGCTGGATCCCCACAAAGTCAGCTACTTGCGTTTGGCCGCCAATCGGCTCGGTCCTGTCGATGACGAACTTATCGATCAACACGGCGAGTCCTGGCAACCGCTGGCCAAGACGTTCCAGATCGTGGACCTGCCTCACCTAACATGTCTTCGCAGCCACCCCGGGTAAAATCCGCCGCCCAGGGAGGCCCGTGGCGCTTCGTGAGAGCCCCTGAATTCGACTGGTTTGTCGTCGGACTCCTCTTGCGTTATCAGCCATTCGCCAGATCTCTCTCTGCCCTTTTCGGGGTAATCCGCCTAATCGGTAAGCTATATTTCAGCATGGCTGGTGCAATCTCCGTTCAGAATTCCATTGCGCACAGGACGCACTCCAGCGACGGCCTGAGCATCCTGGCCTGCGTCCTGGCGATCGTTTATGCGCTGACGGTAACGCTGGCGCTCGCCGTGGGCATCCAATTGTCGTTCGAATTCATGTTGGGTGCCCCCGTGATTGCGTTGACCATGGCCTGTTCGTACTCGCTGATTCAAATCGTCGGCGCCATAGACCGGGCCGCTGCCGACAGCGGGTACTTGAGACGGTGGCTGGTTGCCGTGGTGGCCGGCCTCGTGCTAGCCGCCACATTCCACCAGTTCTTCCACCCGCTACTTATCGTGCCTCTGGTCGTCTTTTCCATCGGGCACGCAATCGCCAAGAAGACGATAGCGTTGAAGAATATGATCGCTGTCATGGTCATCTCGTTCTGTGTGACGGACACGATTCGAACGTTGAACTACCTGGCTGCCTGGATGAATGCCAATCGGCTATTCGACTCGATGTTCATGCAGTACGACTTGTATTTCTATCACCTCTTCTTTGGATTCCCCTTGGAGCGGCAGGGCTTATTTCCCCTGCTCGATTGGCCGTGGGCGCTGAAGTTGCTCGAGAATAGCTATTTTCTTCTGGGCATCGAGTTATTCGCGTTGATTCTTATCAACGTGCACCGTCGCGACGCTCTCGCTCGATGGTTCTCGATGATGTTTGCCTGTTACTTTCTGGGTGTGGTCATTTTTGCGATTTTCCCAACGGTTGGACCATTCACCTACTACACAGACACGATCGCTCCAGACTTCCATTCATCGGCAACGTACGGCTTGATGAGCGGCGTGAACGCCGAGTATCAACACCTGCAGCGTGGAGAGCCGCTGTGTGGGTTGGGCTACTTCGTCGCCTTTCCCAGCCTGCACGTTGCCATGGCCGTGCTGATGCAGATTTGCTGGTGGAAGCATCGCGGTCATTTCTGGTTCTTCCTGCCAATCAACGTATTGATGGCGTCGGCAACCTGTTTTTTGGGTTTTCACTACTTCCTGGACCTGCCGGCAGGGATTCTGCTGGCGGTTGGCGTGCTAGGAGCTACGAATTGGCTTGAGCGTCGGATGCACTCTCGCCGTGGGCGCGACGAAAATGGAAACCGGCGTCAGGTCTTAACCTGAAACTTCTTGTTTCGCCCGTGGATGGACAGGCGTTTGTGTCACAAGACCAAGTTTCAACTCAAGTGCGAACAAAGCTGCCTGTATCACCGACGCGTTGTTTCTCATTCGCGGCAGGCGAAAAATGTGTTGCGTTATGCACGCCGTGACTTAGGGTTCAGTTGAGGCAGTGTGTCGTGTTCCGTTGCGGTCCGCACCCGTGCGTGAATTGCAGTGTATTCCCGTTTCCGAGGGGGCCCAACGGCCAAGCACGAGTATTCAAGGTCGATACAATGCTCACAAGAATCATGGTCACTCTTACGCGATTCCTTCGACGCGAGGACGGACCAACTTCGGTCGAGTATGCCGTGATGATCATGTGCGTCCTGGGGGCCGTACTGACTGGGGTCCAACTCCTGGGTGGGGGCCTGGACAGTTCCGGCGGCGCACTCTGCGAGCGCGTGGCCATGAAGTAGCGGCTCGGATTT
>CAZUAH010000289.1:0-17139 GCA_964617665.1 uncultured Pirellulaceae bacterium | reverse complement strand
GTGCGGATCTGCAGCCAGGTTGCCCGGTGCAAGGCACTGGACGTCCAGTGATCGTTCGAACGTTGGCGACGCTCGATGCCAGGGCTACAGATCGACGTGATGCGTTGTCGATCGGAGGGAACCGCGCCGCCGGCCTGCAGCCCGATGGAACCGATCAACCGGCCGCGGTGGTTGCGGCCTTCATCGGCGGGTGTTTTTGTGTGTCCGGTCCGTTTCATCGCTTCGCGACCTGGTGAAAGCTTCTCGAAAAACAGCCTCTTTGAAGTGTTCTGCTAGCCTACGTTTCTGCAGTTCCTTGTGGTACTTTTCGCGAAAGACATTCTCCGGCATAGGGATGTTGCGATCCGCTACGTACTTCCTGCAATCGGCAAGAACTCTCATCGCGAGTTTGCAGCCCGCCGATGGTTCGTTGGGAGCGGGCCAACCTCGGTTGGGCGGTAGGTCTGGATGGGATCGGCATAAGCGTTTGTGAAGTGCGCCCGGACCGAACACACTTGCCGCCCGATAGAACGCTACAACGGCAAGCACGTAGTCAGCATCAACCCGCGTGCGCGCTTCGCAGATCGGTCTTTTCCAGTCCGTCAGTTCGCGCATTACCTCCGCCTCCACCCGCTCCCATCCAGGTTCTTGGTTGGCGGTTGCGGTGGAGGGTGGAGGTGGAGGACTTATTTTGGGACTTGTGGGAGGACATAAGAAAAGGGAGGAAACCGTTTCCTGCCGATCGGAAACCGTTTCCTGTGGACCGGAAACCGTTTCCTGCCGAGTCTCGCATGTTGGCGTTTGCTGCGTAGGGCGCACTAAGTCGCGGATTCGGTCTATCAAGATTGTCTTCTCGCTGGTCGCTTGTCCCGCTCGCGGTTCTACGGACAAGATGCGAAGTTCCTTTGCGTCGCGAATCCAGTTCCTTACCGTTCGGTCCGTGACCGGACCGCCAATCGCAATCTTGGCGATCGTCACTTCGCGAGCGAAGGAAACGTAACCCGTAGAGCATTTGCAGTAGAGCGTTTCAATAAGTCGTTGCACACCGTTCAGTCGCCCCTGACTCAGCGATGTGGAACGTATCGAGCTAACTGAGCGAATGAGGGCTAAGACACTACGTTCTTTGTGTTCAAATCCGATGTTCTGCTGTCGCTTTAGCATCATTCGAGCGCGCTTCCTTTCGCTGGGATTCTTGCCGCAATCCAGACAATTGCGTTTCGGCCACTTCGCGTTGGACGGGTCCGGCCGCTGTTCACGATGTCGCCTGACTTGGCCAGCTCGTTGATGCGCGGCGTTGCGCTCTGTGGCCACATGTCGAGGGCCTGACAGACTTCATCTGCTGTTGCGCCGTGGTGTCCGCACCGTTCGATGTGAGACAGAACTAAGACGCGGAGATTTGGCGCTTGCCTTGCGATGCTTTGGGCAGCCGCTTTTGATGTGGGCGTGTTGTTGTGCGGGGGCCTCTCACGTCGAACGGGTTGCGATTGCGGGTTATAGAATGGCAGCAACCTTTGCCCAACCGCATCACTAGATGTAGAATGACGCATGGTACGAGACTCCGTACTATGGCAACGGGTCGCACGGTCAAGCGCGGTGTGGCCCGTTTGTCATTGGGTCAGGCGTGGGACGTGTTCCATTCGCGCTCGGCCTGGTCTATCTGCGCTTGCCGAGAACGGGACGGCGTAGAACGTTTCGCCGGTTGTCCGCTACTCGCCGCCGTTGTCGCCTCGATAAACCTGGTGATGGATTCAGCGCTAGTGAAGCGTTTCCCGCCTATCAACACCGTTTCGAGTTTTACGCCACGTACCCCGCGCTGAATCCATCGCCAACAAGTTGCGATATGTGGGCGTGTTGGAATGTGAGACGGGGCCTCATTGATCGAAATGAGGCTTTCGGTTTCCGTGTCGATCATCTGCTTGCCTTTCGAGAAAAGAATCTTGGTTGCGTTAAACAACCAATAGCCAAGCAGATATGCGATGGCTTGTAAAAAGCCAAAACGTGGCTAGATGTGGCTAACTCTGGCTTCTTGGTTTCCACGCCTCGGGCTTCAAGCGGGAACCTGTCCCCGTGGTGTCGATCAACGCCAGGACTTCTTTGGCGCTTCTCTCAAGTTGCTGGCGAGCGCGGTTTACTCTGTAGTGCTCAAATTCGCCATACTGTTCATGGATTTGTGTGCCGCTGATGTAGTCGTTTCCACTGTTGATGACAGCCCGAACAAAGATGGCTGCCAGTTTGGGCACGGGGTAGCCCTTTCCGTCAAGCCAGACGGTCTTGGCGTCGATGTCCGCGTCTAGCCTGCAGACTCTCTTGCCCGACGCGCCGCATACGGTCACCGGTTCCCGCACTGAATCAAACCGCAAACTGAGGAGTTCTTCGACGAATTCGTCAAGCTCCCCGCACAGTTCCCGCACACGTGCGGATATCTCGGGTGAAACTGGCAGCTCCCTCACATACCATTCATTGGGACGTGTCAGGGTACGATTCAGACGGCGCACGGTGCGTTCAACTCGACTCGTCCATTGCTCAGGGTTCAAACCCAATCGCGGGTGGATCCAGCGATCCACGTTATGTTGGAAGAGCTGTTGCATGTTGAAATGGCAACCATGGTAGTTCTCCCAGATCAGCCTCGCGGTACGTTCGAAACGCGTGCTAGGTAGTCCTGGAAGGGGAAACTGAGAGAACAGTAGAGCGTAGCCACGAATCCCCACCAGGGCGCCGGCTAAGTCGTAAACACTTATCGGATGATCGAAGTAGGGATAGTCCTCGCCTATCTTCCATGGGGTTCCATGGACAGCGTCATACAGGAGCCAGTACTCTTCTTCGAGCCTCGTGTCATCTGATCGCAGAACCTCTTCAAGCCGCCCTATGTCATCGAAGAACATGTGCGCGGCTTCGTATTCGGGAGGCGTTATCAAATGGCCGCTAGTGGCGGTAGTTCTATGAAGAGCCCACAGCCAGATTGATACTGACTCCAGCGCTTGATTCAGGTCGCCCTTGTGCCCCTCTTTGATCCACCACGCCTCTGACACGGCGTCAAGGAACCACTTGACTTTGGGGGCGATTGCTTCCCGATACGCTGCCAGCGGAGGCGTCGAATCCCTCATGGTCTCACCCGTTTCAAAAGTCGGGCTGCCGATCCGCGACGGGGAAAACGGGTGTGGAAACTCCGCCACGGATCGGCAAGCGCGGTGATCGGCCGCAAACCCGATGTTCTGATTCTATCCTACTTGTCGCATCACTTCAGCCGCCTTTTCCATGTCCCGCTCGGCATAGACTTGTGTGACGTTTGCATTAGCGTGCCCCAACGTCACTTGGGCCGCTTCCAATCCGAACCGCTTTCGAATCTCGGTGCCTGTCGTGTGTCGTAACTGGTTGGGGTGCCAACGGTGCGCGCTCCGCCAATCCTTCAGCGCGTCCCCTTTGAGCTCTTGCTCCGGAGGGAAAGCCTTGTCACAAGCGCGGTGAATTGCGCGCCGGTAACTGTCGTTCGTGTAGCAGTCTCCGGCCGATCGGCACGGATTGTGTTTTCTGTTGGTCCCTGGACGATTGCCGCAAGACAACGGTGTCTTGCGCTGTGCATGTTGCTTCCGGCGTCGCTTCCGTTCCGAATCGTCGGGGGAGAAACAATAGGCCGTTTTCTCGCGCAGCAGATAGGGACGCAAAACGTCCTGCGCTTTCGGGCCAATGAAGATGACCCGCTGCCGTTGGTAGTGCTCGGTCTTGTGACTGTCGGGGCGGTACGCCCAAACGTCCCCGCTCATGTCTATATCGCACGGACGAACTACGCACACTTCGCCGGGTCGACATCCCGTTAGCCGCTGAAACCGCACCATGTCGGCAACCACTTCAGGCATTTTCGGCAAAGTGGCGTCAACAACCGAATCGGCAACCGGTTGGATGGGTTCGGTTTCCCGCGCGTCGGTGCGCCCCTTGCGCAGTCCGGGAACCGCTTGAAGGGCCTGCAAGTTGGCAGGGGGGATCAACTCTTGTGATACCGCCCATTTGAAAATGCGCTTGATTCGGCTGGTGTGGTTGTTGATGACCCCGCGCGATAGCCCAGCGTCGATCATTTTGCTTTGGACCACTTGCAGGGACAGAGGGCCGAATTCCGCCGCGGGTGTGCGCCCGTACAGATCCTTGACGAATTGGCCCGCCTCCATCACACAACCGACCTCGCGAGTAACCTTGCCGTTCTTGCGGTAGTACTTCTCGGCAAACTGCTTGTAGGCCGAAAGAAGCTCGATAACCGTTAGGTCGCTTTCCTCTTCTGGCAGGCATCGGCCGCATTGCAGCCACTCGGCAACCAGTCGGTCGTATTCCAGCTTTGCTGACCTTGGTGCCGTGGGGGCCAAGGTAGAACATCTTTCCGGACAAGGTGACGATGGCTTGCCCGGTGGCCTTGTGCAGGCGGTACGTGGGGAGAGACTTCTGCAGTTTCGGCATCTGTGAGACTCCGTCTGATGAGCAACGTGTGTAACTACACGTTTGCGCCTCAGAAAACGGGCCGCACTGCCGACCGCCGACAGGTAACCTAAACGAAGGTTTCGGCAGGACTTAGGAACAAGTTGCGGGGGCAGGATTCGAACCTACGACCTCGAGGTTATGAGCCTCGCGAGCTACCGGACTGCTCCACCCCGCGTCATTTGTACGGTGTATTCTAGCCTGACGCCCGCAAATGTCGATAGGGGCGTCCTAACTTGCGGATACCAAAGGACTTCTTTGCTTGGCGCTACCATAACAGGCTGCTAGACTCAAGTTAGAGGGAGGCAGCGCTGCGCGTTGTTTCAGTTGGATTTCGGTCACGACGTGCGCTTGTGCTGACATACAAGCCACGAAAAGGGGAATGTCCGCAATGTCTACGACGGAACCAGACCGGCCATCCTCCCCACGCCCGCCTGCAAATCCAGCACGACCGGCCCGACCGATACCCGTCACCCCGGGCGGTGATGGACAGAAGAGGCGGCCGGCTCCCATGGCTCGGCCCGTTCCCGTGACTCCCGGCACGCAGCCTCAGGCGCGTGCGCCCGTTGCACGACGAACGCCAGTTGCGGCGAGCCCCATTCCCGTTCCGGTGGCTACATCTTCTGGGATTCGTGTCCGTGATAGGGAAGAGGACGAGGAAGAGGCCCAGGTTACGGAGAAGGCTGTCCGATCGGCGCCGCCATGGCTGGTGAGTGCAGTTGTGCACATGTCGATTCTGATCGTGCTGGGG
The DNA here is from genome assembly GCA_964617665.1 of uncultured Pirellulaceae bacterium. Classification (GTDB taxonomy): domain Bacteria; phylum Planctomycetota; class Planctomycetia; order Pirellulales; family Pirellulaceae; genus JADHUC01. The sequence continues at coordinate 11,948 of CAZUAH010000289.1, read as the reverse complement.
TTGTTGTACTTGGCCTCGGATCGCGAAAAGCGGGTTTATGTCGAGGCGGTATTCGCCGAGGAGTTGGGCGAGCAACTGGAAGAAGACTTGCTGCAAATGGCCCAGTTGGAAATGCCAGAATTGGAGATCGCCGAGCCGGTGTTTTCGAAGGATCTTACAATCGTCGAAGATCCTTTTGCCGCCCCACCGGAATTGGATCCGACGGTCGATGCGGTCACGTCGACCAGCGACATCGAGGCTCCGTCTATCGGCATAGCGTTGAGCGGTCGCGAAAAAGGCGCCAAACAGGCGTTGCTGGCTGCCTACGGCGGAACCGCGACAACCGAAGCGGCAGTCCAAGCGGGTTTGGCATGGCTGGCCAAGCAGCAGGACATTCGCACCGGCTTGTGGAGTCTAGCGGGCCCATATGCCGATGGCGCACAGGCTGAGAACAAATTGGCGGCCACTGCCATGGCTTTGCTGGCGTTCCAGGGTGCCGGAAACACGCACAAGTCGGGGAAGTACAAACGCGCCGTGCAACGGGGCATGGATGCGCTGATCAAGACACAGGATGACGATGGCAACTTCTTCAAGCAAGGCCCCTATCACCACCGCTTGTACAGCCAAGCTCAGGCCACAATCGTCGTGTGCGAATTGTACGGAATGACCAAAGACGAGAAGTACCTCAGGCCAGCGCGAAAGGCTTTGGGCTACGCAGTATGGGCTCAATCACCTACGCTTGGTGGCTGGCGATACATCCCGCGTCAAGAAAGCGACACATCCGTGACCGGCTGGTTTGTGATGGCGTTCATGAGCGCCAAGATGGCGGGTCTGGAGGTACCAAGTCCAACACTGGACGCCGTCTCGAAGTACCTGGACCGCGCGACGACGGACGGCGCGATCTACTCGTATCGTCCAGGGGAAACGCCCAAGATGACGCCGCCGACGATGACGGCGGAAGGGCTTCTTTGTCGTCAGTATTTGGGATGGGAGCGTGACGACCCGCGCATGCGACAGGGCATCAGGGTCCTTCTGCAGAACCCGGTCGACTACGCTGACATGAATCCGTACTACTGGTACTATGCGACGCAAACTCTGCACCACATCGGCGGGGAAGAGTGGGATGAGTGGAATATGGTCATGCGCGAGAGGATCCCCGCCCAGCAGGTCAAACAGGGCGCTGAGCAAGGCAGTTGGAGCCCAACAGGCGACCAACTGTGGGGCCATCACGGCGGCCGGTTATACAGTACGTGTTTGAGCATCTACAATCTTGAGGTCTATTACCGCCACCTGCCGATATACAAGCACTAACCAGCCGCCTCGCGTCTTCAGACCTCTTCCACGACGAACGGCTTGCGATACTCGCGCGTGAGCATCTGGTTGGCGTGCTCGTTGTCCAAGAAAATCTCCCTTTGAGGATCAAACGCCAGGAAGGGGCCGGCGCCGAACGTCAGTTCACGCTCTTCGGCTCCGTTTTCCTCTAGATGCTTCAGTGTGCGTTCGAACGTTGCCTGCGCGTCTTCTGCAGTGCTCAGAGTTGAAAGACGCTCCCTCATTTCGTTGGAGCACATCGGATCGCCCAAACGATGTGATACGTTGGCCATGTGGCAAAGGGCGCTGGACAGGTGGCCCTCTTCGATGTCGGCGTTCAGCCCGAGGATACTCCTGTCGCGCACTGCGCGCAAGAAGTTGTCGAAGTGATTGCCGCCGCCACTGAACTCTCTGACCTTGTTGCCTTCACGGTCGAACGCGGCGCCCTTGGTATAGCTGGCGATTGCCAGATATCCATCGCTGGCCTCGAAAATGACGCCAACCTTCACGCCCTTGTGGCTTCGACTCTTCTGGCCGCGTACCTCGAACACCAGCGAAGCGTTCCCGTAATCGTGAATCACGACTTGTGTGCTGGCCGTGTGGTCGGACGTGTCGTTTCCGAATTGGCTGCCGTAGCTAACTACTCCACGGCTTAATTCGTTCACGCCCAGGCCCCATCGTGCGAGGTCCATCTGGTGCACGCCCTGGTTGCCCAGAACACCGTTACCGTAGGGCCACTCCCAGTGCCAGTCGTGGTGAAATCGCGATCGGGTAACGGGAGACAACGGCGCCGGGCCGAACCACAAATCGTAGTCGACGCCGGCGGGTGGCTCGTGAACAGACCGACCTGCCATCACGCGGTGACGCTTGTAGCAGAGTCCGCGAGCAATGTGCACTTGGCCGAGGTTGCCTTCGCGCACGTACCCGATCGCGGCCATCATGCCGGCGTTAGAACGACATTGGGTCCCCGCCTGACATATGCGCCGGTATTTGCGTGCAGCTTCGACGATACGACGGCCTTCGCTAACGTTATGGCTAACCGGTTTTTCCAGGTACACGTCTTTGCCAGCCTGCATCGCCCAAATGGCCCCGAGCGCATGCCAATGGTTAGGAGTGGCGATGCTGACAATATCTACGCGCTCGTCGTCCAATACTCTGCGAATGTCGGTCTCGAACCTGGGTTCCCGGCCTTGGCGTCTGGCGGTCTCCTTCACCCGTTGCTGGCCCACGTCACTATCGACGTCACAAATACAAACTACCTCGGTGTCTTTGCGTCCTGCGAATGCGCCGATGTGAGTGCTGCCTCGACCACGCACTCCGACAACGGCCACGCCTAGCTTCTCGTTCGGACTGGAACTCTGCAGTGATCCCGCGCCAAGCAGTTCGGACGCCGAAGTGACCGTCACCGCCGATGCGGCGGCCAGCATTGAGTCTTCGAGGAACTGGCGGCGAGTGCGTTTGGACATAAGCGATCCTTGGCTTTGGCCGAGCGGACGCGTTAGTTTGCAGCCACGCCGGCTCGGAATCATCAAGTGTATCTGAATGAAGTTGAATCGCAACGGAAAGCGGAAGCGAAAGGCACTTCCCGTCCAACAGAGGTATTGCCAGCCAGGGCGTAGGCAGCTTACACTGAGACGGACGGACGCGCCCGTCCGTCTCTCCAGGCTCTGCAAGACTCGGATTCGAAGATGGCCTCACGTCCGCCGACAAGACCGAACGCCGCAAAGGAAGACGCCATTCTGCGCGAAGCCGTTCATGCTTTTGCGCGAGATGGCTTTCGCGGGACGGATGTACAGGAAATCGCAGACCGAGCGAACGTCGGCAAAGGGACGGTGTACCGCTACTTCGGTGACAAGCAGGAGCTGTTTTGGGCCACTGTCTATTGGGTGCTCGAGAAACTTGATACGTACTTGGCGACTGCGGCGGCAACCGAACAGATGCCCTTGGAGAAACTCCGTGCCACGTGCCACGCGTACGGTGAGTTCTTTGAGAGCAACCCCGAGTACTTAGAGATATTCGTGTTGGATCGTGCCGAGTTTCACGGCAAGGCGCCAGAATCGCATTTGGAGCGGCACGAAGAAATGATCCGCAATTTCAGCTCGATCATCGAGGAAGGTGTCGAACGCAACGAAATCCGTCCGTTGGATCCGCGTCAGACAGTCCTTGCGCTCGGCAGCACCTTGTATGGCAGCGCGGTCCATTCCGCTTACGCCAAGTTCGACCGCCCGGTTAGCGAACTGGTGGCGACGGCAACTGAGATTTTCCTCCGCGGTATTGTGGCCGAGTCCACATCGGAAGGAGACCAACAATGAAACGTGAGCGGTGGTACGGTTGGAGCCTCGTGCTATCAGCCATTCTCGCTGGCGGATGCTCCGGCACCGCTCCAACCGACGAGGGAGTCGCGGACATTGACGATCGTGTTGAGATCGAGACGACTGCCGTTCGACGCGCGCAGATCGCGGCGACGCTGGAAACCGTTGGCACTCTGCTGCCCGTGCGAACGGCCACCATCGTTTCCGAGGTTGACGGTGTGATCGAGGTACTTCCCGATTCGGACCGCGTGGTCACTTATGAGGAAGACGGGCAACAGAAGTCAGCCGCACTGGGGCTGGACATCGGCTCCTGGGTTGACGAGGGGGATGTGCTTGTCGGATTGAACCCCAAGGATTTCGAACTTGAGCTTCAACAGGCGCAAGCTCGCAAGACCCTCTTGGAGAAGCGACTGTGGGACTTGAAAAAATCTGGAAAACGCAAGGAAAAGATCGAGCAACTCCAGGCGCAAGTCGATGAGGCTCGCGCAGGGTCGAAGTTGGCGCAGGCGGAATTGCTTCGCAACGAGCGATTGTGGGCAACGGGGGCGACAACCGACGGAGATCACGATGAGGCCCAGGCGGCAGCGCAACAAGCGGACGCGGTGGTTGAGCAGGCCAAGGCAATGCTGAAAATGACGGAGGCTGGCCCGACCGACGAACAACTGGCCGTGGCTCAGGCAGAAATCGACTCGGCCGAACTCGAGGTCCAGCGTCGGGCGCGCGATTTGGAGAAGGCCACGATTCGCAGCCCGTATCCCGCCGTGATCACCGATCGATACGTTGGCGTCGGCGACCGAGTAACGGCGATGCCCCGCGTCGAAATCATGACTATTGTCGATCCTCGTATGTTATTCGCCCAAATCGATGTGCCGGAGAGGTATCTTGGTGTCGTCCAGTTAGATGACGCGGCCGAGATCCGACTACCGAGTAGTCGAGAAGTCGTCTATGGAAAGGTCGAGTTGATGAACGGTCGCGTCGATCCGGAGACGCGCACCTTTCGGGTGCGGATTGGCATCGACAACCGGCAGGGGTTTTTCAAGCCGGGAGGCTTGGCGCGGGTGACGCTGCCTATCACGTCGTCCGATGATGCATTGGTCGTTCCGCGCACCGCCCTCACGTTTCCAGAGGGCCAGCCGGCCGTCTTTGTGGTTCACGACGACGAAGGCTACGTCGAACGTCGACCTGTCCGACTGGGCATCACGGCCGACGACGCGTGCGAAATCGTTGACGGTCTGGCCGAGGGCGAACTGATCGCGTCCGCCGGGACGGCATTGTTGGCGGACGGATTGTCGGTGCGGGTGAAGGAGCAATCGCAATGAAGATCTCCGAAACCTCCATCGCCCGTCCAGTGCTTGCGTCGATGATGATCCTGTCGCTGGTTGTTTTCGGCTTGGCATCGTACAGCCAGATGGGAGTCAACCTCTTTCCCGATGTCGATTTTCCGATCGTGACCGTTACCGTGCCGTACGAAGGGGCCGATCCGGAAACGGTGGAAACCGAGGTCACAGACGTGATCGAGGAAGCCGTCAATACGATCAGCGGCATCAAGACGCTTCGTTCCGAAAGTACCGAAGGTCTGGGACAGATCTTCATCGAATTCTACCTGGAAGAGGACATCGACGTCGTCAGCCAAGATGTGCGTGACAAGGTCGCGTCGATCCGCGGTGACTTGCCCGTGGAAATCGACCCTCCGATTATCGAGAAATTCGATCCGGACTCGTCGCCGATTATCGCCGTCGTTTTGTCCGGTCCCGTTTCGATTGGCGAACTGTCGCGATACTCGGACGACGTAGTCAAACCTCGTATCGAAGGTGTGTCGGGCGTGGGCAACGTTCGGCTGGTGGGCGACCGAGAACGCGAAATCCGCATCTGGCTGCGCGTCGATGATCTGCGTGCACGCAACCTGACGGCCAGAGATGTAATCGACCGTCTGGAAGAAGAGAACTTGGAGCCGCCAGGCGGACGCGTCGAGACCGATCAGCGGGAAATCATCGTCAAGACGAAGGGGAAGATCGAGCGTGTCGAAGATTTCGCTGATCTGATCATTGCCATGCGAGGCCGAACTCCCATCCGGCTTTCGGAAGTGGCTTGGGTCGAAGACGGTCTGGAGGACTATCGCAGCCTCGCCAGACTGAATGGAAGGCGAGCCGTATCGCTCCTGATCCGTCGACAATCGGGATCCAACACGCTGGCGGTTGCCGACGCCGTCAAAGAACGCATTGAAGAGGTGCGGCAGAGCCTACCGAAGGATTACCGGCTGACGATCGCCCAGGATCTGTCGCGGTATGTGCAGGAGAGTTTCGATGAAGCTCGCAAGGAACTGCTCCGTGGCGGCATCCTGGCCGTAGTTGTCATCGTGTTCTTCCTGCGTAGCTTCCGCGGCTCGTTCATCGCCGCTATCACCATTCCCACCACGGTGATTTCGACGATTACGTTCATGGCATTGATGGACTTTTCGCTGAACATGATGTCGATGCTGGCGTTGACCATTTCTGTCGGCATGATAATCGACGATACGATCGTCGTGTTGGAAAACTCGTACCGGCACATGGAAGAAGGAAAGCCTCGGATGGAGGCCGCCCGCGTGGCCATTGCGGAAATCGGCTTTGCCGTCATCGCCACGTCTTTGGCGATCGGGGCCGTTTTCGTCCCCGTGGCCTTCATGACGGGCTTGGTGGGACGTTTCTTCTTCGAGTTTGGCTTGACGGTAGCTTTCGCCGTGGGCGTGTCGACTTTTATCGCGGTGACCCTTTCGCCCATGCTCTGCTCGCGGCTTCTGCATGTCCAGACACAGCACGGACGCGTGTTCCGTACGCTCGAAGGGCTGTTCAACTCGCTGGAATCCGTTTACCAGAAGGCCTTGCGTTTCGCGTTGAACCACCGCGTCATCGTCGCCCTCGGAGCTGTGATGGCTTTCGTCGGCGGTTTGGCGATTACGCCATTCTTGGGCCAGGAGTTCGTGCCTGTTCAGGATGAAGATCAATTCAACATTCAAGTCGAAACTCCCATCGGCAGTTCGATCGAGGCCACGGGTGAAGTACTGGCCGAAATCGAACGTCGCGTGCGCTCGTTGCCCGGCGTTCGCGAGACGTTCACTACAGTTGGGGCCGGAATGGAGGGGCGCGTGAATGTCGCTACGACACTCACGCGCCTAGCCCCCAAGGCGAACCGCGATGTATCGCAACAGGAAATCATGCAGTTGGCTCGTGACCGGCTGGCCGGGCTGACGCATTTGAAGATCAGCGTGGAAGAGGTGCCGCGTGTCTCTGGCGGCGGTTTCCGCGCCGCGCCGGTTCAATACAACGTCCGAGGTCCTGACTTGGACGAGTTGGTCGAGGTCTCGGAAGCTGTTGCCGAACGAATGGCGAAGATCAAGGGCATCGTCGATATCAACTCGACATACAACGCCGGCAAACCCGAGGCCAGAGTAACGATCGATCGCGATAAGGCGGCTGACCTGGGAGTCTCTGTCAGCGACTTGGGTAACGCCATTCGCTCGCTGATCGGAGGCCAGAAAGTTTCGACGTTCGAGGAAGGTGGCGAAACCTACGACGTACGCGTCAGGCTGGTAGAAGCCCAACGGCAGCATGCTGGGGACGTGCTATCGGTGCCGGTTCGGACTCGCAGCGGCAAGTTCGTGGCGCTCAGGAATCTGGTCGAGGTGGAAGAAGGCACTGGGCCCGTACAGATCGACCGCCAAAACCGGACGCGTCAGGTAACGTTGATGGCTAATCTAAAAGATGGAAAACCACTCGGAGAGGCCCTAAACGACATTCGCCAAATCGAAGCCGAAATTGGCTTACCCGAGGGCGTTACGTCAACATTCACCGGTGCCGGCGACTTAATGGCCGAGTCTTTCGCCAGTATCGGTTTCAGCATGATGCTGGCCGTGGTGCTAATCTATATTGTCTTGGCAGCCCAGTTCGAGAGCCTGGTGCATCCGTTCACGGTTATGCTCTCCTTGCCGCTTTCGGTGGTCGGGGCGCTGGGACTGTTGTTTGTGGCCGGCAAAACGCTGAACATCTTCTCAATGATCGGCATGATCATGCTGATGGGCCTAGTGACGAAGAACGCGATTTTGCTGGTGGACTACACAAACCTGCTGCGCCGTCGAGGGATGGGGCGACAAGAGGCTCAGCTAAAAGCCGGGCCGGTTCGTCTGCGGCCGATCCTAATGACGGCATGTTCGACCATTGCCGGCATGCTCCCGGTAGCTATCGGGCTGGGCAGCGGAGCCGAGACCCGATCACCGATGGGTATCGCCATCGTGGGCGGCATGTTGACGTCGACCATTCTCACATTGGTCGTCGTGCCAGTGGTCTATAGCCTGATGGACGATCTAGCCGGATTCGCACGTCGACTGGTCTTCCGCCAGCCAGCGTCAGTCGTCTCGCCAACAGGAGTCGCTGTGCCGACAGAAACGCGATCGGCAGCCGAAGAGACCGCTTCAGCGGGTTAGTGCCTCGTTCGTCTGGCGGCTGAATTCTTGCGAATCCAGCTACAGAAAACCCGCGTCACTTGTCTTGATAGAGTTCCGGGAAGATATCCTCGGAGAGGCCCTGTTTGCGGACGTTCTTCCGGAGGCGGGCCAGGAAGTCGAACTTGTAGTTGGCGATTTGTTGTTCGCTCAGTCCCAGTTCGGTTGCTACGTCCTTGTTCGCCCAACCGCATAAGAACAGTAGCTCGACGCATTTCAGCTTGGTCCACTCGCCCCGTTTGCGCCAGTGTTCTACCTGCTGGCCGATCGCTTCGACCAGGGCCTTCTCCTCGATGCCACGGCGTTCGCCACTGCGGGCGATGCTGCTGGCACCTCGTTCCGAAGCGGGCAGTTGCCATTGCGCTTCGGAATCGTCGCGTGCCGAGAACGGCAGAGCGGGACGCCTTCCCTCGCGGCGCAGGTGATCGGTTAGCTTGTAGGCACAAATGGAAAACAGGTAACTTTCCAAGGGCCGCTTGCCGTCGTAGTTGGGCAGGCTGTTGAGAAATCCGACGAAAGCCTCTTGGACGATGTCTTCCGCAACCGTTCGACGCCCAACGCGGCTTTCCACAAAGGCGAGCAGTCGGCCTTCGTAGCGGGAAATCAAATCGCCCCATGCGTCGGAATCCCCGCCCCGGATTCGTTCGATCAGCAGCTTGTCCGTACGCGAAGGGTCGGGCATGGGATTTCGAGACGCGGTTTCAGTTTCCGTCTCACAAAGGCGACGGGGATGGTACTCAGGTCAGACGGTCCGGCTAACGTTTGTCACAGAATGTGTCTGGCCAGCAGAACGCCGACGACAATAAGCGTCAGTATCACCACTGCGGACGCAAACTGCAACCGGCCTGTGTAATATCCTCGCGTGGCCGTATCCAGCCGGAAGTACCCGAAAACCACTCCAAGCAATGCCAGGATGAAGCCGACGGCTAGTGCGGTGCCAGTCAGACGGCCTGCGGCTGCCAGTTTCCGCCAGTGCTCGTCGATTTCGTCGCACCGTCCGTCCAAGTCCGCTCGGAAGTCGGAGTCAAACTCCAGCAAGACATACATCTCGTGCATGTCCCCGAACGAATACGTTCCAACTCCCTCGTATTCTTCCTCTTTAAGTTGACTCCTAATGTACTCGAGGTCGTAATTGACGAACGTTGAGGCTTCGAAGGTGTCGCCGTAGACCTTGCCGAGGTATTCGTCGACGTACGCGTTCACCGCGTTGGTCAATTCCTCATCGAGGGAGCGACTGCAATCCGACCTCTTTTCGTGTGGTCCCGTGGTCACGACGACCAAATGCGTGTCGCCGGTGAGCACGTCGTCCGACTTGACCCAGTCCGGGGGAGTCGGATTGAGTACGCCGCTCTCCAGCACCTCAATCCTGCTGTCGCTATCGTCGGCGTCGTCCGCCGTTGTTGCAGCGTCGACATCCGACGACGGAGCGGAAACGGTCGCTTCCTCTGCCACGGCCTCCGTCGTCTCGTCATTCGCCTCGTCCGCATCGGCGGCATGCGCTTGGCCGCTCAACGGCAGAGCATCCGAGAACCGCCATGCCATGCCGGCCATGGCCCCAAGGACGACAACGCCGATCAGGGCTACTCCGATCGTGTTGCGAGACTGTACGATTCGGACTGCGACCGCCAACGCGGCGACAACCAACAATACGAAGATTAGTAGTGTCATGGCTATCACCTATGTGTTCTAAGCCTCGCGAACGGGCTGTGTAATTGCGATTCGTTGCTTGGGACTGACCCAAGGCGAAGACATCTGCACGGCAACTGCAATAGCCGCCGCCAACATGAAACCCCATGGCTGGGGAAACGGACAGAATATGTGCACGATCCAAGCCCAGAGCACGCACACCGCCGTGGCACACAAGCTCAATCGGACCCTGCGCAACGGATCGGTCTGCGTCCACCAGCGGAGGATCGCAAATAGGCCGCCGAAGTAAACCAAGTAGGCCGGCCACGCCGGACCGCCCTCGGTGTACCAACCTTGAATGACGTGACTCTCGGAAAACGCGTGCGCGGTGAACTCGTCTTGGTCCAGTGGACCGATCAGCAACACTTCGCTTGCCCCGAATGCCGATCCACCGATTGCCAGACCGGCAAGCAGCATGACAAAGCGTCTGCGAAAATGGTCACCGTCACTTCCTTCCCAAAACTTGCCCAACGTGAGCAGGATCCAGGAGCCCGCGACAGCGGACAGCGTCAGCCACGTGTACAGCGACCATCCGTCCACCGAGCCATCCAACGCCTCTCCATGTAGCACCATGAACACCAGCACGAGTACGGCGGCGATCACGGCGGCCAACAGCATCGAGCCGCTCAACTCGCCCACGCGTTCGCTGACTGGTCTCTTGCGTATTGCTTCACGCACAATGGCATCCGACACCGGGCCGGAGTGCGGTACGCAGGCCTGTCGCGCGGGTTTGCCGCTGCAGCACCAGATGATTCCGCGTACGCCCAGATAAAGCACGTACACGCCGCCAATGATGGCGGCCAATGGAATCATCGACGGATTGAAGGTCAGCAGGACCACCACGGCAAGCAGAATTGCTACCTTGGCCGAGGTACTGAGGCCGAAACGCTTCCAATGCTGATCCGCATGCTGCCGGGAAGGCCGGGGCGTCGACGCGCATCTTGCAGGCGGGTTTTGCCGCGGCGTCGCAGTTTGCGCCGGGCGTGTGGGCGGGACGACTTCCGCGTCGACGACCTCGTGGTGTTTGACGGGACCAAACTGCATATCGTCTTCGTCGTCGTCATCGCCAATATAGATCGGCTCTTCTTTCTCGATTCGCGCCTCCAGCACCAGATCGGGTTCAGATTCAGGCTGGGCCTTCCCGTCTAACACGGCAAGCATGTCCCCAACGTTTTGAAACCGTTTCTCCGGGTCCTTTCGCAGCGCCCGTTGGATCACGTCTCGATAGGGCTGCGGTATGCTGCTGAGATCGGGGTCGTCAGTCAGGTGTTTCATGATGATTTCCTGACTGCTCTCTCCGTCGAACGGTACCTCGCTGGTCAGTAACTCGTAAAGGACGATCCCCAATGCGTAGATGTCGATTCCTTTGCCATAAACACCCTTACCGATCTCCGGTGCCATGTATTGGCAGGTGCCGACACTTTCCGTCTGGCCGCCGCTACGGCTGGCCGAAATGAACTTCGACAGGCCGTAGTCGCCAATCTTGACAACGCCATCGTCGTCAAAGATGTTCCCCGGCTTCAAGTCGCGGTGAACGATGCCGCGGTCGTGCAGGTGCATGACGCCGTCGGCGATGCCGCGGAACCAGCGTTCGACATCTGCGCGCGGCAAACCGTTTGGGTTGCGTTCGATCACATCCTTCAAGCTCTCGCCCGCGACGTATTCCATTACGACCCACGCCTGGCCTTCTTCGTCGTATTTCAGGTCGTACAGGGCGATCAAGTTGACGTGTTTAAGATTCAGACATTGGCTGACACCGCGCACCTCGATATCCAGGTTGCGTTGGATCTGCTTTAACGCGACTTCTTTGCCTGCGTCGGTGATGGCAAAGTAGACTTCCCCAAACCCGCCGCTGCCGACGCCGCGTTTGATGGTATATCCTTCGAGTGGGCGCGCGCCCGTCTTGTAGGCGAACTTCATTGCACCGCCTGCCTTCTGTTGGGGTTGGCCGTTGGGTTCACCTTCGCTCTGACCAGCCTTTAAAGTAGCGGTTTGTGGCAACATTTGTCCAGGTCTTCCAGGCTCAAGGAGAAGTCGCTTCCCGCGACATGTGAATTTGTGTCAACCTTTCCCTGTCCTTCGCAATACTGATCGTCTATTTCGATTGGATCCATTGCCCGGCAAAACAGCTCGCCTTCGCAACGGTACAGCACCACGTCGCTGGACCAATCGCGGCAGATCAC
>CAZUAH010000288.1:0-17277 GCA_964617665.1 uncultured Pirellulaceae bacterium | reverse complement strand
CGCGAGGTGACCGACGCGGTGGGCATCACATCGTGGTGTGATGTCGGCGGTCTGCAAAAGCAGTTGCTCCTGGGCTCGAACCACGTCGGGCAGGAAGCGTTGATTCGGTTCTACCTCTTGCATGTGATCGTGCTTCCGTTGGCGGCAACAATCTTGATTGGCGTTCACTTCTGGCGCATCCGAAAGGACGGCGGGCTGACTCGGCCAAAAAGCGAGGACGAGGAGAGTCAAGAGCAAAGAGGTAAGAATCAGGAGGCAACGGCCGCCACAACTCCGGCTCTTGACTCTGGACCCTCGACTCTCAGCTCTTCAAAGACCTACGGACTCATGGCAATCGTCCCTGGCCGTACGCCGGCTGTGGACCGAGTGATGGCCAATACCATTCCCACATTTCCGAATGCCTTGTACGCAGTCGGCGCATTGACGATGCTCACGTTGGCCGTGCTGTTGGCACTTGGCTATTTCTTCGATGCTCCACTGGCGGAACTGGCCAATCCGGCCGTGCCGGAGAATCCGGCTAAAGCCCCGTGGTATTTCCTTGGATTGCAGGAGCTGGTCAGCTACTCGGCCTTCATGGGCGGCGTGGGCATACCGGCGATTGTCGTGCTGGGCCTGATGCTGGTATCGTACCTGGACCGCGAGCAAGAGGACGTGGGAGTTTGGTTCTCCGGGCCGCAGGGCCGTCGGGTCACGCTGGCCAGCACTGTGTTTGGGGTGATCGTCGTCGTGGGCATGTTGGTCTTCACGGTACAGCAGGGCTGGCTCCGTAGCTGGTATCCAACGATCCCGCAAATCTGGATCACGATTATCAATCCTGGGACGGTCATGCTGGTGGTGTTCGTCGCGTGGTCCTTGATCATCGTGAAGCGGACCAACTCGACACGCATGGGCGCCATCGCCGTGTTCACCTGTTATCTGGTTGCCTTTGTGATTCTGACCTACTTCGCGACAGTCCACCGAGGGCCGAACTGGCAATTCTACTGGTCGCAAGACCAGTGGCCGGTGCATTAGTAGACGAGGAAAACAATGGAAGAGTCACACGTCAAAGGACTCAAGATTCTGCTGCTGGTTTCCAGTCTGGTTTGCCTTGCGCTGTTATTGTTGGCCGCGTTCGAGGAAAACTTCACGGCCGAATGGCGCCGGCATCAGACCAACTATGCGGCCGCGTTGCAGATGCAGACAGTCGCGGGATCGACGAACGTCGACTACCCGATCGAAGTGCGCCAAGTTTACCTGGAATCGTTGAAGCGAGTGGATCGTTGTGTGACATGTCACGTAGCGATTGATAATCCGGCGTTTGCAGATGCCGAACAGCCGCTGACGGCGCACCCGGGAGACCTGCTCAAACATCACCCTGCGGACAAATTCGGCTGTACCATTTGCCATCTTGGCCAGGGTCGCGCGACGGTCAAAGAGGACGCTCACGGCCACGTTGCCCACTGGCCGGAACCAATGCTCAAGGAACAGATGGTCTACACAAGCTGCGGCCGCTGCCACTACGAAAACGATCTGTACGGTGGCGAGTCGGACCTGTACGGCCAGATCCGACCGATCGAACAAGTGACACAAGGCGAATTGGACGCGCACGTTCAACACGCCGAAAGCGTAGCCCGTGGCAAACGCCTGGTCATCGAACGCGGGTGCTTGGGCTGTCACAAGTACCGCGAACGCGGTGGATCGCTGGGGCCCGACATCACGTACGTGGGCGAAAAGACCGTCCACGATTTGGACTTCACGCATGTCGAGCACGGGCACACCGTGTTCGACTGGATGACAGCCCACTTCAAGTCGCCGCAGGAGGTCGTCCCGGATTCGAAGATGCCTGACATGGGATTGTCGGAGGACGAGGCTCGCGATTTGGCGATCTACATGATCAGCTTGAAACGCAAATCAGCACCGGCCGCATACACGCCGCTGCCGCAGCCGGTCGATCGTACACCCGCCGACGGGCACACGCTCTATCTGATGTACTGTTCGTCGTGCCACGGGGCGGACGGTGTTGGAGCAGTCGCGCGTCTGACACTGAATCCCGAAGGACCGGTTCTGCAGGCAATCGACCAGCCGCGGGAGTTGTTGACGCCATCGTTACGCAACCCGGACACCTTGGCCGTGGCAAGCGACGATTACTTTCGTTTCATTATCCGGCACGGCCGATCCGATACCGGCATGCCTGCCTGGAGGACCGATGGCGGACTGGCCGACGAGGAGATCGACCGCATGGTGGCGACAATCCGATCGTGGCAGGAATCGGGCCCGCCAACCGACAGCATTTCCGCCCGCCGCGGTAACGCGCGCTATGGCCGGGCTCTGTACCGCTCGCGGTGCATCGGCTGCCACGGCGCGGACGGTCGCGGCGGTGTGGGGATCAGCCTCCGTTCGCCTTCTTTCCTGGCGGTGGCTTCGGACGAATTCCTGCGAGATTCGATTATCTACGGAAGGCCTAACACGGCGATGCCGGATTGGCCAGAGCTAAGCGCTGACGAAGTCAGCGATGTGATCGCCTATGTCCGGTCCTGGCAGCATGAGCCGGCGGATCGTGACACGGTGCTCACACAGTTGGCCGAGCAAGAGACGGCCTCCGCACAGTCGCTTCGCGTGGGAGGCATCCTGTTTCGATCGAATTGCGCGAACTGCCACGCCATCGACGGCCGCGGGAGCCTTGGGCCGTCGCTTCGCACCGACGAGTTCTTGTCGCTAGCCGACGATGCGTATCTCTATACGGCCATCGTCCATGGTCGCCCCGACACGGCCATGCCCGCTTGGAGACACCTCTCGACCGACGACGTGATCGACTTGATGAATCACCTTCGGACGTTCAATGACAACAAACGTCGCGAGTTGGAACCGTATCTCGCTCGCGGCGATTGGGATCGCGGACGTATCCTCTTCAAAGGTCACTGCGGCGGGTGTCACGGCCTGTCGGCCGAAGGTGGTGTTGGACCACAGCTAGCCAACCCGACATTCCTGGAAACGGTCAGCGACGCCATGCTTCGCGAATGGATCAGTTACGGGAGGGTGGGAACACCGATGCTGCCGTTCCTGAAAGGGCGCCAGGGGATGGTCGAGTTGAGGACGTCACAGATCGAAGACGTCGTTACGTTCCTGCGCTACAACCAAGACCGTCCGAGGCTCGTGACGGCCCGACCGGGGACGGGAATCGCGCCGCTCGGGGCCGAAACGTACGTCGGCACATGTGCCGGCTGCCACGGGGCGGATGGCGAGGGATTGGTCGGTCCGGCACTGGCCAATTCCCACTTTCTCCATTCTGCTTCCGACGGGTTCCTTGCCTCGACGATTGTGTTAGGGCGCGACGGTACGCAAATGGTCGCCATGGGCCAAGGGCAGGCCGGCGCTGTGGAGATGAACGAAGAAGACTTGTCGAACGTGGTAGCTTTCATTCGTGGCTGGGAACACGAGCCGCCTGGTGCAGTGATTCCTCGACGATACATCGTCGAGGCTGATCCACACGCTGGCAGAACGTTGTACACCGGCCACTGCGCAGGTTGCCACGGTTCGGCTGGCAACGACGGCTGGGCGCCAGCGTTGAACAATCCCGAATTCCTCACGGCCGTTACCGATGGCTTTCTTCAGGCAACCATCGCTCGCGGACGAAGCGGGACGGCTATGCGGTCGTACGGCAAAGGCAGCGGTGGACTCGCGGCACTGACGGCCGAACAGATCAACGACATTGTCAGCTACGTGCGCACTTGGGCACCGCCGGAACATCGGCTGGCCGTCGACAAACAGAAACTCGAGAAATCGGATCCATTAACTGACACGATGAAACAGTCCAATTTGCTTGAGGACGCAATCCCGTTCGGATTGGACAGCAACTGAGGCACGTTCCCCGTTTAACCCGAAGCCGAAGGCGATGGCGTGCAGTGGAATGGATCGTCCACACGCGGCGCCCGCCTCCGGCTTCGGGTTAAACGACGCAAACAACAAACGCCGGCCGCGGCATATTGGCGACAATCAACAACAGCAAGAAAGCGTAGGGAGTCCAACTCATGGCACGACGACAAGGTCCGGTCAATTTCAAGCGTCGCGAGTTCATGAAAATGGCCGCGGCCGCGGGCGTCACTTGCGTGGCGACCGATATGTTCTCCGACGAATACATTCAGGCCCAGGAAAGCCCTCGGCCTGGGGCCATGCAGCCCGGTGTCAAGCTGATCCAATCGGCGTGCCCGTACTGCGGCGTCGGATGCGGCACGTTGATCCAAGTGCAGGGCGGCAAGGTTGTGGGCATGGTGCCAGATAAGAAGCATCCGACCAATCGCGGCATCCAATGCATTAAGGGGCTGAATGCCCACGAGCCGATCTACCGCGATCGACTCACCAAAGTGCTGGTCCGCAAAGATATGAGCGATCCGCTTCGCGGACACGTCTCGGCCACCAAAGGGCGTTTCGACGACGACGTGTTTGTAGAGATGCCCTATGAGGAAGCCGAAGAGATGGTCGCCGACAAGTTGGCCGAGATCATCAAGTCGCAACCAGACGGCGGCAATCTGGTCGGCTTGAACGGATCGGGGCAGCTCACCATGGAAGCCCAGTGGATCGAGAACCAGGTAATGAAAGCCGTTGTCGGCAGCAACTCGATCGAGGCCAATGCGAGAATGTGCATGACGTCGGCCGTCACAGGTTACTTTCATTCGTACGGCTCGGACGCTCCGCCCACCAGCTATGAAGACATCGAGGAGGCCGACTTCATCACGTTCTGGGGCCACAACGCTCGCGAAGCTCACCCGATCCTTTTCTGGCGCGTGGCCGATCACAAGAAACGAAAAGACATCCCAACGCTGGTTGCCGATCCGCGAGCGACCGGTACCGTCGCCGGTTTGGAAGCGATCAATCCGCGCAACAGCTATCACATCCAGACAATGAACGGGGACCTCAGCTACCACAACGCCATCGCTCACGTGCTGCTGAAGAAGTACCCCGAAGCCTGCATGTCGCCCGAGTGGCTGGAGCAGAATACCAGCGGGTTCGACGAATATCGCGAGGGCGTGCTCGAGCGATACTCGCCCGAACAGGTCGTCGAGCGGCTCGACATGCTGGATCGCGGCCGAGTCACGGTGGAGTTGATCGAGAAGATCGCTCAGACGTGGGCCGAGGCGACGATCAAAGGGCGCGAGCGTGGCCGCGGCGGTGTGTTAACCTTCTGGGGCATCGGCTACAACCAAATGCTTCACGGACAACACAATACGATCGGTTTGATCAATCTGCATCTGCTGACAGGCAATCTCGGTCGTCCCGGCTGCGGCAGCCATTCGCAGACCGGCCAGCCCAATGCCATGAGTGAACGGTTAATGGGCGGACTGACTGGCCGGTTGCCATTCAACCAGCCAATGAAAAACGAAGTTTGGCGAGATCATATCGCCGACTGCTGGGGCGTTTCGCACGATCGGCTGAAGGATACGTCCGTGCTGAAGAACCCGGGCATGGTTGTGGGAATGATGGAACGAGCTTTGAAGGGCGACCTGCTGGCCATGTTCTGGATGTACACCACGCACATCCACATGCCGGACGTCAATACCCTGGTCCGGCCGGCGCTCACCAAGATGTTTGTTGTCGTCCAGGACATCTACCGCCACGCGCCGAACAACCTGTACGCCGATGTCGTCTTCCCGGCGGCGACCTGGGGAGAATGGACCGGCGGCACGTACGTCCAATCGGAACGCCGGCTCTATTGCTGCGATGGCACCAGGAACCCGCCTCCGAACTGCCGGCCCGATATGGACATGGCGATCGACAAAGGCAGGATCCTCGCCAAGCGGCTCGGTCTGGATGCCGACAAGATATTCCCCTACGAAAAGACGATCAAAATGGGCAACGGCCTGATGGCTTACGACCCGGAGGATGTCTTCCGAGTGATCCTGGCGGCCAGCAAAGGCTCCGATGCGGATGTGTCGGGAATCCTCGAACTCGAAGAAGAGACGGGGGGGTTGAGCCCGTACGAAATCCTCCGTCGGCTGCGAGGCGTGCAGTGGCCGGCACCTTCGGCCGACATCGCTCGGCAGGGCGGAACGCCCCGTCGTTATCTTGGTCAGGAAGGCTGGGCGGGCAAGCCTTACGGTGCGTTTCGCCACGCAGATGGCAAGGCGAAGTTCAAACTGTGCGAGCAAGACTACACCAAGATGGAAGAAGTCTGCGGCAAGCTGATGGAATATGGGCACCGCGACAAGCCTGGTGCCGGGCCGTTCCTGATCGACGAACTGGCGGCCGCCGCCAAGGAAGGACGCCCCGATTTGCTCGTCCAGGCCCGCGATGCTGGATTGCCTCCCGAACTGCCGGATTTGACACTTCACGCTGATGAGAGCAAGGGCTTGGCCGAACACAAGTCGGAAGACAAGTATCCTTTCTGGCTGTCACTAGGAATCGTGTACGAACACTTCCATACCTCGAAGACGATTCGCGGGGCGACGACGTTGAAACTGGTGCCTGAGCAGTACGTCGAAGTGCATCCGGACGACGCCGAACGATACGGCCTGCGTGACGGGCAGAAAGTGCGATTGGTGACGCGGCGTGGAAGTTACGAAGCTCGCGTGTCGGTGGGGCTGGACAGTATGGTTCGGCCTTCGCGGACCGAAGTGTTTCCCGGTCTGTTATTCAGCCCGTGGAATCTCTCGGTGGCTGACAGCGCCGATCCCCAAAAGAACCGCTGGCTGGTCAACCTGACGAGCCACCGCGCATGGGATCCAGTCAGCGGCCAAGCCGATTACAAGAAACTGGCCGCCCGGATTGAGGTCATTTGAGGTTTCCGTGTCCGAACCACGTTTCAACCGCCGCAACTTCTTCAAGAACGCTGTTGCCACCGGTGCGACGGTGGCCGGCTGCGCTGGTGCGGCGGGGATCTTCGTTTCGGAAAAGGAAGCACCTGGTTTGCCGCTGCGGCCGCCAGGTGCGTTGCCGGAAGACGATTTCGTCGCGCGGTGCATCCGCTGTCTGCGATGCGTTGAAGCCTGCCCGAACAACGCCATCACGTCGCTGGACGACTCCTTCGGGCGAAGTCGCCAAAACACACCAGCAGTCAAAGCCCGTCGCCAAGCGTGCATGCTGTGCAACCGCATCGAAGGCGAATACCTCAAGTGCACCGAAGCGTGTCCAAGTGGAGCGCTACAACTTGTCCGCCGCGAACCGGAAGCCATCCAAGATCAAGTGAAGATGGGCGTTGCCGAAATCGATCTGGCGTTGTGCTACTCGTACAACAACTGGAGTTGCGGCGCCTGTTTTCGGGCCTGCCCCTTCCCCGGCCAGGCGATGACGCTGGGACTTTGGGAACGCCCCGAAGTGAATGCGGACGCTTGCGTCGGGTGCGGCTCGTGCGAACGAGCCTGCATCCGATATCCCCAGGCGATCCGGGTCCAACCGGAGGGCGTGCCGCCGAAAAAGGTGCCAGAGACCTTTTCCGGAAACGACCCTTGGGATGCTTCGCACAGAGAATCCCTGACACTTTTTCCGGCGGAGGACGACTGATGGCAACCGACCGCCGGGAGTTCTTCAGGAAAATCGGGAAGATAGCGGCCACAGCGTTGACCATGGTCGGTGGACTGGCAACCGGTCACTGGTTACTCAGCAAACGGCCAACCCGCTATCCGGCGAATCGAGCACAATACCGCGAGCGCGGCACCCGTATCATCCGGCCACCGGGCGCGGTGGACGAGGAGCGGTTTCTGGCCGGGTGTATCCGCTGTTACCGTTGCCAGGATGCGTGCGAGCCGGGAGCCATACAGTTCTTCGCCGAGGACGCCGGCGAGCATTACCACACACCGTACGTCGACCCTGGGATCAAAGCGTGCGACGTGTGTATGAAGTGCACTAAGGTGTGTCCCACTGGCGTGCTGACTCCGATGGAAGTGGAGCAAAAAGGTGATGTCGAGATGGGCACGGTCGAATTGGACATCGACCGGTGTCTCTCGTACAAAGCGAAGGCACGATACAACGAGCGAGCTGCGCGGTGGGAGGTGAAACAGAAACCGTCCCTGGAACTCGAACCGCTTGAAGTCTCCGCCGAGACTCTACAGCGACGTGGGGCTTGCGGCGAGTGTTACGACTGGTGTCCGCTGCCGAAGATCGCGATTGACCGCGAACCCGGTGAGTTCTTGGCTCCGTTGATTTTCCCGGATGGTTGTGTCGGGTGCGGACTGTGCGAAGAAATCTGTCGGCAGTTGGTACGCGGCGCCCCGGCGATTCGCGTCGTGTCGATACGAGGGGAAGTGTAGCCATGATCTCCTTCCATAAGGCAAGACATCTGGGTGTTCAGTTCCTACGCCGAGTGGTCCAACTCTCCGTCCTGGCCCTGGTGGCTTGGATGGTCTACTTGAGCCTGTACGCGCACTATCGAGCTGCGCACGTATTGGATAACGATACCGAGATGGTCGGGTATCGTGGCCAGATTCTCTCGAAGATTGACGAACATGTGGGAGGCATGGACAACCCGCAGAAATTCCTTGACGACAACAAAGGCACCGTCTGGTCCATGCGGGTCGGCGGCTGGGATCTGACCGATCCGTTGGCAGCGGCCGAGGCGATTGTCGCGAGTCGATCGATCTATGGCCCGCTGTTGATGTCGATTCTCGTACCGGTCCTGTTGACATTTGTATTGGGGAAAGTGTTCTGCAGTTGGATCTGCCCCGCCAACCTGTTGTTCGAGATCAGCGGCAAGCTGCGGAAGCTGCTGCGGCTGGCCGAATTACCTCCGGCGGAAGTGGCGTTTTCGCGCGTGAACAAGTACGTACTGCTGGTCATCGGATTGCTCTTTGCCGCGATCGTTGGCCTGCCCATATTTGCTTTGATTTATCCTCCCGCGGCCATCAGTCGATTGATCCACGCGTGGATCTTCGGCACCTCGCTGACCGGCATTCTGTTGCTACTGGGCATCATCGCCTCGGTCGAAGTCCTCATCTCGCCGAGATGGTGGTGCCGGACGATGTGTCCGGGCGGTGCGTTGTACGGACTGATCGGCTGGCCGAGACTTCTTCGGGTCAAATTGGACACAGACCGCTGTACGAAGTGCGGCAAATGTGTGCCCGTTTGCGAACCGGGGCTGGATCCGATACACGAGTCGTACGGGATCGAATGCGACAACTGCGGCGTATGCGTTCGTCATTGCCCAGACCAAGCGCTGCGGTACACGATCGGTCTGCCGGCGGTCAGGAGAAGCGGCGAGAGAAACGACCCAGACAAGAGAGACAAGAAGTCAGTCGGAACCATTTCTGCGACCATATTGACGTTGCTGGTGATCGTGTTGTCGACGCCGACGGTCGCATCGGCGCACCATATTTTGGGATTGCCACACTACTCTTACAAAGAGAACTATCCACAGGTGCCAGTGTTGGAGTACCCGGCGACCACGGGTCCTTACGAGGTGCTGTTGCAGTGCTATCCCGGAGAACCGGTGCCTGGCGAACGGACTAATCTGGCTTTCTACATCAAGGACGCAGCTAGTGGCGAAACGTACGATCGGCAGATTGGCGTTCGAGTGTTGCAGACGTTCACCTTTGGAAACAACCTCGATGTCCTGCCGCCGACGGAGGTATCACAGTTTGACGGGCTGCACAAAATTTCGACCACTTTCCCCGAAGACGGTGAATACGTCGTTGAATTGACGATGCAAGTCGAGGGACAGACAGAAGTGATTCCGTTTCCAGTCGTCGCCGGAGACCCAAGCGCGACGATGTCAATAGTCATTGCGATTGCCTTTGGGTTGCTGGTTTTCCTGATCGTCGTCCGAGCGATCAAGATCAAGGCGAAACGACGCAGACAACGTGAGGAGTCGGACATTGCCGAGGAGATCGTAGCCGACGCCGGATAAGCGGCCCCCCAGTCGTCTGGTCGAGCTGACCCAAAGGAATCAACTGTGACTTCGTTGTTGAAGATTTTCCTGCCCTACACGTTGCTTGCCGGCATCGGTATTGCGATTTGGGTGTCGTGTAATCGGCCTGGCATCGAGCCAATCGTGGTCGCTGAGGACTCGGAAGATCCGTCCAAGGTGACGTGCTCCTTCTGCAGCTCGCAGCTCGAACCGGATGATGCTGTGGTCGAACAAAGCGGTGATACGACGCACTACTTCTGCTGCGATCACTGCCGCGGCCACTTTCTATCCGGCGAGGAATCCCCGGCGAATGAGCCTTCCGTCGCACAAAAGACGAAGCGGTTGGTCGATCCCATCTGCTACATGGACGTCAATCCGGCTTGGGGATTCGAGGCACAATACAAGGGCGAGTCGTACTTCTTCTGTTCCGAACGATGCCGCCGACGGTTTGCCGAAAGTCCTGAAGATTACCTTGGCGACCGCTGCGTGGTGTGCAAAGACCTGCTGCAGCCTGACGGCGTCAAAACGGCCACATACATGGGCAACACGTATCGCTTCTGCGGCGAGGAGCATCGAAAGCAGTTCAAATCCGATCCGGCGGCGTTTTTCATGCACACCATGTGGGGAATTCCGCCGTGGATGTACTACGGTTCGATCGCATTTGTTTTAGTGGTCAGCTTTGGACTTTTTGAAGGCTTGGAACGGCTGTTCCGAAGGCGAAAGCCGAGAACTGTACTAGGTCCTTCCGTGGGGGCTGCGGCAGCCTCCGTCGCGATTGACACACGGCCCCCGGCCGACCGTATCGACCTGTTGCGAATCCCCGTCATTCGCAAGCTGTTCATGTCACGGTTCTTCCGCTTCGTATGCCAAGCGGTTCTTGTCGCACTGTTCTTTCTGATCCTCGCCGCCGGGCTGTTTGGCAGCCAGAATCCCGCTCTGAATATCGCCCCGATTCTCACGTGGACCGTTTGGTGGGGTGGGCTAGTGGTGTTGATCATGTTCGCCGGCAAGGCGTGGTGCTATGTGTGTCCGTGGGACGCCGTTGCCGGTTGGATGGAAAAACTCCGCTTTTGGAAGAAGACCGACGAAGGACTGGGGCTGGATCTGCCGTGGCCAAGGATGTTCCGCAATATCCTGATCGCCACAGTCCTGTTCGTCGGCTTGACGTGGGTCGAGCTCGGATTCGGCGTAACGATGAAGCCGCGTATGACCGCCTACTTGGGCATCGCCATGCTGTTGATGGCCATCATCAGCGCGTTCTTGTTTCGCCGCAAGAGTTTCTGTCGCTACGGATGCCTGGTTGGCCGTGTCAGCGGTCTGTATGCGATGTTCTCAGGCATCGAAATCCGTCCTCGCAAAGAAGGCGTATGCCGCAGTTGCGCCGACAAGCCGTGTGTTCGCGGCACGCGATCAGCCTACGGATGTCCCACATTCCTGTATCCAGGCAAGCTGTCGGAAAACACGTACTGCATTCAATGCAGCGAGTGTCTACAGACATGTCCTGAAGACAACTTGGCGATGAACCTGCGTCCGTGGGGGTCCGATCTGGTGAGCGATCACCGCTGGCGAGCCGACGAGGCCTACCTTGCGCTTCTAATGCTGTCGATCACGGCCTTCCACGGCCTGACTATGACGCCAAATTGGCGTCACTTAACCGAGTGGCTTTGCGATGGACTTTCGCTGGGGCACATGCTGGCATTTTCCTTGGGGATGACGCTATTGATGTTGGGCCCCATCGTCATCTACGGTGTGCTGGTGGCCATCTCCTACCGGTTGGGAGCATCGAAACTCGAAGACCGGAGATTCTCCTATCACGACTATTTCGTCCGCTACGCTTATGCGCTGTTGCCGATTGCGTTGTTCTACCACTTGGCCCACAATTTGGAGCACTTGCTCATGGAGGGGCCGAAGGTGGTGGCGCTGGCGTCGGATCCGTTTGGCTGGAGATGGGATCTCTTCGGCACGTTCAATTGGAACGTACCGCCGCTAGTATCGTTGGACGTGCTCTGGATTCTGCAAATCCTGCTGGTCCTGGTCGGCCACGTCTACAGCCTGTGGGTCGCCGGTCGAACTTCAACTCACGTATTCGGCGTCCGCAAGAAGGCCTTTCTCAGCCAAGTCCCCTTGCTGCTAGGCATGATCCTGTTCAGTGTCTTCAGCCTTTGGCTGCTAAAGCAGCCCATGGAGATGCGAACGTCGGCTATGTGACATCGCGACGCCGGGCCGGGCTTCCGCGTGTCCGCATTCTTTTGTCTTATCGTTTCTTTTGTACCCGCTTTGTCGATGGTGGTTTCCAATGTGGTGACGGTCGGTGTTCATGCTTCATGATCGCACCGATTTGGGCGACGATCTCTGGGTGGTCTTTCGCGATGTTGGTTGTCTCGGCGAGATCATTTTGCAGGTTGTACAGCTCGATTTCACCCGTGATCATCGGTTTGCGAACCGCCTTCCAATCACCCAAGCGAACCGCCTGCGCGGACCCTCGTTCGTAGAATTCCCAGTACAGGTGATCGTGCTTTTTCTGCTTCGCGTTCTGCCCAAGAAGCGTTGGCTGGAAGCTAATGCCGTCGCTTGCGGGAGCCGCCACTTCGGCGATGTCAGCGCAGGTTGCGAGAACATCAACAAGCGAGCTGATGTGATCGGTGGTCCCGCCAGGTGCGACGTGTCCCGGCCAGCGAGCGATCATCGGTACGCGAATTCCTCCTTCGTACGCGTCACGCAAAACGCCGCGCAGCGGACCGTTTGAATCGTTGAACTCGGGATTCAAACGATCGCCAGTGTGAGGCCCATTGTCCGAGGTGAACATCACCAGCGTTTCTTTGTCAAGACCGCGCTGTTTCAGCAGGTCAAAAAGCCGACCGATATCGCGATCCATCCGCGTTATCATCGCCGCGTGACCCTTTTGAATTTCGGGCCAATCCTCGTCGGCATAGATTCCGTAGTCTGGCACTTCCGCCCCGTGCTTCTTCACCAGCCAGGATTCGCAATTCGGATGCGGATAGTTGTATGCCAAGTACAAGAAGAACGGCCGATTTTTGGTCTGCTTCTCGACAAACGACAGAGCTTCGGCAGTGAACAAGTCGGGCGCGTAATCCACCCGTTTTGTTGCCGCGCCGCCCAATTCGGGAGATTGGTACAGTTTCTGGGGATGCTTGACCACGTTGGCCAACTTCACCCGTTGCTGATTTCGCCACAGAAAATGAGGAAAGTAGTTGTGGGCATGTACTTGGTTCAAATAGCCAAAGAAATAGTCAAAACCTTGCAGGTTGGGAATTCCCACGTTCCCTTCGTCGCCAAGTCCCCATTTGCCCACTACGGCGGTTGCATAGTCGCACTGCTTAAGCACTTCGGCGATGGTTACGTCCTCGGGCTCCAACGCCTGAATATCGGAATCGCGGTGGTTGCCGCGAATCCGGCAGTGCCCCGTGTGTAAACCCGTCATCAGCGTACATCGCGCCGGTGCGCAAACCAACGCGGCGGAGTAGAACTGTGTGAATCGCATGCCTTCCGCAGCCATCCGGTCCAAGTTGGGTGTCTTGATCCGCCGCTGTCCGTAACATCCCAGATCGCCGTAGCCCAGATTATCCGCCATGATCAAGACGATGCTGGGTGGAGGCGCGGCATCGGCTGCGGTCAGAGCCTGACCGAAACCCACTGCAAGAACCGCAAACGAATACGCCACCAAGCGTTTACTCTTTGCGTCGTTCATGAAGTCCTCCTTTTCCACTGGCAATCCCAATCATTCCGCTGAATCGTGCGTTCACTGTCACGTGCCTCATGATGCCGGTACAATTCTAATCTAATTGAGTTCGCAATGTCGCGGCGATTTCGTGTATTGGTCGCCATCGGGCGACTTCGGTATTTGGGATGACGCATCGTGGAAGAACACCTTGAATTTCGAGGCGGGGCTTGGGTCAGCATCGTACCGCTTGCTGTGTTCGTTCTCGCAACCGCAGCATTGGTGGTGGCGGGCGCGCCGGCGGTCGAAGGAATGGTCCTGGCCGCGATGTGTGGGATTTCGCTTGGGTTGCTGTTGGCACGCCGGCCGGGCGACTACACCGAACGCGTGTTCGCCCTGATGGCTGATCGCACCGCCACAGTGGCGATCGTTGCGTGGCTGTGGGCAGGCACGTTTTCGGAAATCCTGCGCGACTCGGGCCTTGTGGAAGCCATCGTTTGGGTCGGGGCCGCGGTACACGTTACCGGCGCGGCCTTCACAGTCCTCGCGTTCGTGTCATCGGCACTGTTCGCAGTGACGGTTGGTACCGGCATGGGCACCGTGGTCGGTTTCACAGCGGTGATCTACCCGGCCGGCATCGTGCTCGGCGCCGACCCGGCAGCCGTCATGGGGGCGATCATCAGCGGTGCCGCATTTGGCGATAACCTCGCGCCCATCTCGGACACGACGATTGTGTCGGCTGCCACTCAGGAAACCGATGTCGCCGGGGTGGTGCGCTCGCGTCTGAAGTACGTGCTGATCGCCGCCGGGCTGTCGTGCGTGGCATTCGCGCTGGTCGGTGGCGGCAGGGCAGACATAGACGTGCAGGAGGCCGACCGGCTGATAACCAAGACGGCCAATCCGACGGGGCTGCCCATGTTGATTCCGGCGGCCATCGTGTTCCTTGTTGCCGTGATCGGGCGTAACTTCCTGGCCGCGCTGACTGCCGGTCTCGGAGCCGCCTTGCTGATAGGACCGCTTTGCGGAGCTTTCACCTTGGACCAAGTGTTTTACATTACCGCAGACCGTTCGGTGGCAGGTAGCGCCGTAGTTGGAGCGGTCTCGCTGATCCCCACGTGCATCCTGACGCTACTTCTGGTGACCTCAATGGGAATCATGGCCGATGCCGGCTTTCTTGCCCAATTGATGTCCTGGCTTGACCGCGTGGTGGCGCGCGGGGTACGCGGCGCGGAAGCGACCATCGTCGCATTGATCTCGTTCGCGAATCTCTGCGTCTCGGTGAACACTGTTGCCATGATCACGGTGGGACCCTTGGCGAATCGACTTCGGAAGCGGCACAAGATCCATCCATACCGCAGCGCCAACTTGATGGATACGGTGTCCTGCTCGTTTCCCTATATGCTGCCCTACAGCGCACCGATCGTGGCCGCCGCGGGGATCCAGCATAACTTGGCAAAGGATTACGACTTCGTGCAAGTGCTTCCCTGGACGCAGGAAGCTCCCTTCATCTTCTATGGGCTCATCCTGTTCCCGTTGATGGTCGTGGCAGTCGCAACGGGTTACGGGAGGAAGAAGGGATAGAGGCTGCATCCGACTTCAACGCGTTGCAGGAAAAGACACTTGTCGGTGAAAAACGTATTGCAATCTATCCGGCAGCAGGTTGAGCGATGCTGTTGGGGGAGCGGGTTGCTGCTGCTGGATAGATTGGGCGTTGAACTTGAAAAACGCCACCATTCTTGAATTGATCAGGACATGAATAGCCTGTTCCTTCCTAAAGGGGTTTTCTGGCGACTCAATTCGAAAGGAAACAGGCATGGATGCTCAGAAACACCCGTGCGCACGATACAGGTACGTTGTGCTCCGCGAAAGATGGCCTGTCGGAATTGTGGGAAGCTGGGACGACGCAAGCGGATGCGTACCCGCAAAATTCGTTCGCTTGGTTATCAGGAGATTCTTTGGCTGGAAATTCATTACGGCGAATATGTTGCCAAATGCGATTGCTGCGTGTCGTTTCACAGCCATCGGCCGGGCGTTGATCTGAAAGCGAAATACGATCACAAGGTGCGTCAAGCCGTCATCGATCGAATTCTGCAAGACAAGCTGAACCTATCGACTATTCAAGCTAGCATGAAACGCGACGTTAGCTTGGAACTATCTTCAGGATACATCTATGCCGCGCTTGACTATGCGATCCGGCATTTTGATGGAAATGCGTTTCGCAAGCAGGTACTTGTGCGGTTCAGCGGCATCTTGTGCATCGGCAAAATTCACCTTGGCAAGCGAGTTCCCTTACTGGCCAGGGATCCGGTTGCGGACAATCCAATCGCTTGCCCGTTAGTGTCTGAGAATGACACTGCGCACATGCTTCGATTCATGCGAAACCTCAAAAACCATGGGTTTTCACCGCAAGGGGGCGTGTCGGATCGTTCGCACCTGTATCCTTCCACGATTGCAGAAATCTCGCCCGATGCAAAGCATCAATTGTACGTCTTTCATGTAATTGCCGAAATCAACAAGTCGGTTCTGGATGCGGTACGCGAGTGTCGGCGAAAGCTCAAACCCAAGCGAATCAAGAAGGGACGCGGGCAAGGCTCCTGAGCCCAATGACCCACTCGCCTCGCCCTCGACGTTGTGCCGCCTAGAGAATCGGGTGGATCGAGCGGCCCTAGTGAAGATGTCCGCGTTGTTCGTGGAGCGGTTTCTTGCCGCTCACGACTCGCCGCCGGAAGAGGTCGTACTGGACTTTGATGCCACCGACGCTCCGATTCACGGTCAGCAAGAAGGCCGCTTTTTTCATGGTTACTATCGGCACTACTGCTTCCTTCCGCTGCACGTGTTTTGCGGAGGGCACTTGCTGTGTGCCTTGCTCAGGCCGTCGAGTATCGACGCGGCCAATCGCGCTCGTGCCGTGACGAAGCTGTTGGTGGATCGAATCCGTCGCCAGTGGCTTCTACCGCTGGCGGCTGATGCGATGGAGAGATAAGCATGATGTGGACTATGTGTTCGGTATTGGTCGCAATCCCTTCTTAGCGCGACTGGTCGCACCGTTGATGGAACAGGCGGAAGCTGCCTTCGACGAAACCAGCGAGAAACAGCGACTGTTCGGCGCGACGGGCTATGCCGCCGGCACTTGGGATCGCTCGCGTCGCGTGATCATGAAGGCCGAACGGCTACTGGCAGGGCCCAACCGCCGGTTCATTGTAACCAGCCTGAAAGGAAATCCGCAGGAACTCTATGACCAGGTCTACGCGCAACGAGACGACATGGAAAACCGGATCAAGGAACAGCAATTGATGCTGTTCGCAGATCGAACCAGTTGCCATGATTCTCTCGCCAACCAGTTTCGTTTGCTGCTTTCGAGTTTCGCGTACGTGCTGTTGCACGAACTGCGGCATTCGCATCTGGTCGGCACGGATCTAGAGAAGGCTCAAGCGAGCAGGATCCGTCTGACGCTTCTGAAAATTGCAGCCCGCGTCACCGTATCGGTTCATCGCGTTGTGCTGCACCTCGCATCGAGCTGCCCATTTCAGTGCCTCTTTCGCACCGTGGCTGCCACGCTAGTCCCTACACCCGGCTGACCTTTCTCAATTGGTTGAGGTATCTGGACACATCTTCAAAAGCCATCGTCCCACGGGGGAAAGGGGGCCTTACGCGCCCCTTCAACGCACTTGTCTCCAAACCCCACCCACCAACCAAGAACAACGGCTCAAGACGGCGGATGCAATCATGCGGCTAAATCAGGATTCTTGAAGAAGGGACTCCAGTAGCCTGTTTGGTTGTGTCTGTG
>CAZUAH010000287.1:0-17308 GCA_964617665.1 uncultured Pirellulaceae bacterium | reverse complement strand
CTGGGGATCGAAACGCCGAATTTCCGGCCCGCGGACATCCTTTGCGGCGACCACGCGTTTGATCTTCCCATTGCGGATGTCGATGGCCATTCCCTCGTCCAACGTTCCATCAGGCCGCACAATGCGTCCAGCAACAAGCGTAACCGAAGAGGCTACGTCGGCGGAATCGTCCGCAGCCTGCGCTGGTGCTGAAAGCGGCACGGCCAAGACAGTGAACACCGCCGTCGCCAGAACCCCAGAACTCGAATGGATGAGGAATGCTCGAAACGTCACTCGTCGTTTCCTTTTTCCGTCTCGACCGCCCTCTCGTAAATGAGAGCACCACCGACGTACACACGAAGGACTTCAGTCGCCGGATCACGAGGGTCACCGGACCAAACCACGAAATCCGCCAACATGCCCGGACGCAAGCGGCCGATATGCCGGCTCACTTTCAGCGTGTCGGCAGCTTCGGCGGTAACGAGCCTTAGCGGATCATCTATGTCGTTATGCCCAACGGCCAATTGAGCGTTCTGAAGGAGGAACCGCGCTCGGCCGGAACTGGGACCACTCCCTACAATCCAAGACACACCCGCTCGACTCAATACCGCCCCCTGGTCCAAGGCGATTCGACGGAAAATGTCGTTGCGACGCACTCCGCTTTGATCCATCCTTCCCAGCACAACCGGGACCTCGGCGTCGGCGATCTGCTCTGCCACCAAATGAGCTTCGGTCGTACCCTCAAGGATCAAGTCGAAGGAGAATTCCTCGGCCAATTCTAGTGCATTGAGGATATCGCCACTTCGGCTGGCCGCTATTCGTACCGGAATCTCGCGATCAATCGCTCGAAGTATGATATCTGTAGTAGGTCGGCGTGGCGGACGCGTGGGCTTTTTCAGTTTGGCCTCGTCCTTCTTCGCATCTGGTTTGCTTGGCGTTTCCTTCTTTGGTTCCTCCGCCGCAGCCGCTGGCTTGGGCTTGTCCGTCGGTTTGGCTGCCGGCTTCTTCGACGCCTGTTCTTTCAGCTTCTTCTCGTACTCGGCCAAATCCTCTTCGTATTTCTCCAGACTGCGCCGATGGTCCAGTGCACCGCGGAACTGTTTCTCCACTCCCTGCAGCGTCTTGAGCCGAGCAATAGGCTTGCCTGAGGAGCCCAAGTCAATACACAAAGCAGCTTCGCCTTTCAGCACGCGACCAAAGCGCTCGGGCCCGTCCTTCTTCAGTCTCAAAACGGCCCCCGTGCCACAAATGCCGATCGGGCCTCCCGGCGAAACGTACACCGCCGTGACGCCGTTTTGGAGTGCCTCGACGAGATTTTCGGCGTCGTACTGATCGAACGCATCCTCGGCTCGACGCATCGCACTAGCAGTCCCTTGTGGCGATCCGGCTCGTCCCAAGGCACTGTACACGTCAATCAAGCCAGGCGTAATCGTCCCGTTTTCGAGTTTGATCCTCTGAGCCAGCAGTGGCACATCTACCCCAACTCCCAGCGCCGCGATCATTTCGCCCTTGATCAGCAGAGTCGCGTTTTCGATCACCCGCCCGTCCATCGTCAGTATGCGAGCGTCCTGTAAGGCAACGGGGCGTTGAAGGATCTGGGCCGAGCCTTGCGGAATGGCGATGGCACCCCAGACCAACAGGACGAATCCGAAGAAGAGAGCCGGTGGACGGCAAGCATGCCCATTTGAAGAAGTTCGGCGACTACGAATCATGGGCAATCCACGTGGCTGGGACGGTGTTGAGGCTTTTTCCTGTTCGCGAACGGATCAAACCGTAAATGTCTTCCCAATTTATCCAGTCTATTCACCGATATGCCGCGAATCAATCAGTGAGCGAACAAGAAACCCTCGGGATTTGGGTGAAATCGCTGCGCAAAATCAGTCTATCCCGACCTTTGGCAATCTGAGATACTCCTGCCCGATCTAGTCTCGCTGGTGGAACGCGCGCACAGTGCACGCATCCTTGTAGGGGGGACCAAGGAGCTCAACCTCATGAAAGTGTTCTTCTCGGTGGGCGAGCCAAGCGGCGATTTGCACGGAGCAAACTTGATCCGGCAATTGCGCAAGCGACGTGCGGACGTTGAATGTATGGGCTACGGCGGGCCGCGCATGGCGGAAGCCGGTTGCGAGTTGCATGAAGACCTGACCCGGCTGGCCATCATGTGGTTCTTGCGAGTGCTATTGAACATTCACAAGTTCTGGGGCCTATATCAGCGTGCGAAGCGTTATTTCCGAGACAATCGACCGGATGCCGTCGTTCTGATCGATTATCCCGGTTTCAACTGGTGGATTGCCCGAGCGGCAAAGAAGCAGGGCATCCCGGTGTTCTACTATGGCGTACCGCAACTTTGGGGTTGGGCAGGCTGGCGCGTACGAAAGATGCGTCGATTTGTGGACCACGTCCTGTGCAAATTGCCCTTCGAAGCCGAATGGTATCGCCAGAAGAACTGCAATGCGACTTACGTAGGCCATCCCTATTTCGACGAACTGGAAAGCAGGTCGCTCGATCAGGCGTTCCTGAAGGAATACGGAAGCCAGCCCGCCCCTCTTGTCGCAATCTTGCCAGGATCGAGAACCCAGGAAGTGACAAAGAACCTCCGGTGGTTCCTCAAGGCGGCCCAGCGTGTGCACGAAGACGCTCCAGAGGCGAGGTTCGCCATCGCCAGTTTCAACGAGAAACAGGCCGAAGTCGCACGCAATCAAGTTGCCGAGGCGGACCTGCCGATCGACGTGTTCGTTGACCGAACACCAGAATTAGTCCACCTGAGCCACTGTACGATGGCGTGCTCGGGCTCGGTCTCTCTCGAGTTGCTGTATCACACCAAGCCCACGGTAATACTGTATTGGATCCAGCGGTACGCTTATTGGGTTGCCACGGCTCTGTTTATGAAAGTCCGCTTTATCACGCTGGTCAACTTGTTGGCAACCGACGATCCGTTCGTGCCGCGTGGCGCGAGGTACGATGCACAACGTGCCAGCAAACCGGATGTGCCGTTTCCCGAGTACCTGACGTATGAGGACCGTTCTGAAGAAATCGCCAACTACGTTCTCTCTTGGTTGACGGATGAAGACGCATATGAACAACGGGTCCGCCGTCTTTCGCAATTAAAGGCCGAACACACCAGCGCCGGCGCGTCCAGCACGGCGGCCGACTACATCTTGAGCAAGCTTCCGCCTCCGTTGCCGTCGGCGCAGGACAGCCGATTCGAACTCACGGAGATGGCCCAAAGCCGCAAGATTCCCGCCTGATTCGTGCGTTTCGTCATGGTGCGACGTCGACTGGCCTATTGTTAGCGCAGCCATAGTTTCTTACGCTGTCGCAATGGTGAAGAAGCATACGATTGTCGGCTTTTGGGCGTGGTGCGCGGCGACAATATTCCTGGGAGCGTTTCTGCTGTTCCAGGTCCAGCCGGTCATCAGCAAGATGATCTTGCCCTGGTTCGGCGGTAGCCCGGCCGTCTGGACGACCTGCTTGCTGTTCTTCCAGGTGCTCTTGTTAGGCGGTTATGCATACGCGGATTTGCTGGTGCGCGTCGAACAACCCTCGCGCCAAGCACTCATCCATCTGCTTCTGATCGGCGTTGCGCTCGCTACGCTACCGATCACGCCCGCTTCTTCTTGGAAGCCTGGGGGGGTGACTTATCCGACGCTCTACATCCTGCTTCTTCTGTCGGTTAGCGTTGGATTGCCATACTTCCTGCTGTCCGCAACCTCGCCTTTGCTGCAGGCGTGGTTTGCGCGAGTTTACCAGGAACGCTCGCCCTATCGACTGTATGCCCTGTCCAACGTGGGCTCGTTGGGCGCGCTGTTAACGTATCCATTCATCGTCGAACCGGCTTTGACCACGTCGATCCAGGGGAACGTATGGTCCGTGGCCTTCGGCCTCTTTGCCGCCTTGTGCGCAGCACTGACCATCAAACTATGGCGAGCGGGGGCTCTGCCCTCCATGACGCAAGGCGATACCAAGTCAACTTCGGAGGAGGACATATCACCGCCGTGGGTAACACGGATTTCATGGGTCGCATTGCCTGCGCTCGGTTCCATCCTTCTACTAGCGGTCACGAACCACCTGTGCCAGAACGTCGCCGTCGTGCCTCTGCTCTGGATTTTGCCGCTGAGTCTCTATCTGCTGTCGTTTATCATCTGCTTCGATCGCGAAGCGTGGTACGTGCGCCGCTGGTTTGCCTTGGGGGCAGTCATCTCTGTCCTTGCCGCGACCTACCTGGCTATG
The DNA here is from genome assembly GCA_964617665.1 of uncultured Pirellulaceae bacterium. Classification (GTDB taxonomy): domain Bacteria; phylum Planctomycetota; class Planctomycetia; order Pirellulales; family Pirellulaceae; genus JADHUC01. The sequence goes on along the minus strand of CAZUAH010000287.1, from coordinate 13,099 downwards.
GCTCCCTTCCTGAAACAGTATTTCATAGAACGGGGCTACGGCTGGCAATGGACGTATTACAGCAAACACGTTTTGTTGCAGGCGCCCGTATACCTTCTCGTCCTGTTCTTTCTGTGCATGGTTTGTCATGGCGAACTGGTCCGTCGCAAGCCGCATGCTCGCAGACTGACTTCGTTCTATTTGTCGGTCGCTGCCGGTGGAGCTATCGGAGGAATCCTCGTTGCGCTCGTCTGCCCGCGAGTCTTTTCAACGTTCTTCGAGCTGAACCTGGCATTGATCCTGGGATTTGCCGTAGCCTTGGCCGCGTTGGCCGTCGAAGCCAAACGGCATTGGCTGGCCAATGCAACAGTGCTCCTGCGAGGCGCCATTGCACTGACCGCAGTCGTCGTCTTGGCGATCGTCGTAGTAACGCAGTTGACGGCTCGCGACAGCGAACGCGGACTCGAGCGGGCACGGAACTTCTACGGCGTGCTTTCGGTGAAGGAACGTTTTCCTAACGATGACGAGTTGCGAGGTCTGGCAATGTTCCATGGCGACACATTGCACGGGTACCAGCTTCAGGCCAAGGAAAAGTTGAATGTTCCTACGTCCTATTACACAACGGAAAGTGGCATTGGAATGACGTTCCGTCATTTCCGCGCGGGAACGCCGCTGCGAGTTGGGGCAATCGGGCTGGGCGTCGGCACGATATCGACTTATGCCGAACAGGACGACTACTTCCGCTTCTACGAGATCAATCCCCTCGTCATCGAACTGGCAGACAAACACTTTACGTTCCTGAACCAAGCATGCGAACGAGGCGCGAAGATCGATTTTGTCCTAGGCGACGCGCGGCTATCTCTGGAGCAGGAAGAACAGCAGAGCTTCGATGTCTTGGTTTTGGACGCGTTCAGCGGCGATTCGATTCCGGTCCACCTGCTCACGTGCGAGGCGTTCGAAGTGTACCTGCGTCATCTGAAGGACGACGGAGTGATCGCGGTGCACACGAGCAACCGTTACCTTGACTTGGTCCCCGTAGTTTTGAAGGTCGCCCAGCATTACAATCTGGAAAACGTCGTCGTCCGCAGCAAGAAGTCGCGGGAACTGGCGATCGCGTGGGCCGACTGGATTTTGCTGACGAGGTACGAACGCTTTCTTCGAAAAGATGCGTTCAGAGAACGCGACGAAGAAGAGGAGGAGATCACCCGCTTCACCCCGGTAGACGATTCGGTTCCGCTTTGGACGGATCAATACAATAATTTGTTTCAGATACTCCGTTAGCTCGAGCCCCTCGGCACAAAGGAATCGCATCATGAGAAACGCTTGCTGGCATCTCCTGCTGTCCCTTTCGATGGTCGTGATAACGCTCTTCGGCAACAGCGTCGCCGTGTCGTCCGATGGCCAAACGCTCGGATCCATCGAGCGTCTGGACCCGGCGTTCGACAAACTGGTTCCCGAAGACGCCCGGATCGAAGTGCTGGCCCATGGTTTCACTTGGACCGAAGGCCCGGTGTGGGTGTCGCAGGACGATGGCGGTTACTTGCTGTTTTCGGATATTCCACGCAACTCGGTATTCAAGTGGAAGGAAGGCGAGGGAATCAGCCTGTTCCTCCGCCCATCTGGATATACGGGCAGTACGTTTTACGGGCTGGAACCGGGCAGCAACGGCTTGCTGTTGGATCCCCAAGGTCGCTTGGTGTCGTGCGAGCACGGCGATCGCCGAATCTCGGTGCTGACCAAGAACGGCGGCAAACGAACGTTGGTCGACAATTACCAGGGAAAACGCCTGAACAGCCCAAACGACGCGGTGTACAAGTCGAACGGCGACTTGTACTTCACGGATCCGCCGTACGGCCTGCCAAACCGGTTTGATGATCCCCGTCGCGAGTTGGACTTCTGCGGCGTGTACCGGCTGTCGAAGGATGGCCAAGTGACGCTGCTGACCACCGAACTGGCTCGACCGAACGGCATTGGCTTCTCGCCCGACCAACAGACGCTGTACGTCGCGCAATCCGATCCGAAAGCTGCAATCTGGAAAGCATTCCCAGTGAAGAAAGACGGCACCTTGGGCGAGAGCCGAATTCTGTATGACGCGACACAGTCGGTCGGCAAGCGACCTGGTCTGCCCGACGGAATGGCCGTTGACAAACAGGGGCATATCTGGGCGACGGGGCCCGGCGGTGTGCTGGTGTTTGCACCAGAAGGCAAGCTACTTGGCCGATTCAGCACAGGTCGCCCAACGGCCAATTGTACATTTGGCGAAGACGGCAAGACGTTGTTCATCACGGCCGACGCCTATCTGTGCCGCGTGCGGACGCTGGTACAGGGAACGACTTGTCCATAGGATCACGAATTGGATTGACTTCCTCGTTTTGAATGGACTCCTGGAGGAACAACGATGCCTCGCCTCGCACTGCACTGGCAAATCATCATTGCGATGGTAATCGGTGCCGTCGTCGGTTTGTTGCTGAACTTCACCGCCGGCGACTACCGTCTCGATAAACCAGTCGAGATCCAGGAGGCCGAGTTGCATCCCTATGGTCTTTCGGCGCCGGTCCCTGTCAACGATGGCACGTTCTGGTCGCACGATCGGACCGATCGCATTCTCATGCAACTCAGTGAAGACGACAGTACGGCCGTGCGCCGTGTCTTTGTCGGCGCGCTGGATGACGAATCTCGCGAAAAACCTAAAGGCGAGCGGCTCTCGGACCTTACGGACTGGCCGCCACTACCCCAGGACGAAAAGCTGGAAGTGAGGGAAGTCATTCAGCCCAGCCTTGGCGAATTGAAGAAGCGGGAACCGCAGGCGTACGCCATCTTCCAACGCCACGGCCGTTCAACGGCCCGCAGCATTGGCGACCGATTGAAGCTACTCGGCGATCTATTCTTGCGCATGCTGAAGATGGTCTCTGTGCCCTTGATCGTCTTTTCTCTGACCACCGGAGTCATGGGCCTGGGGCACGCCGAGCGTCTGGGGAAGATGTTTGGACGGACGATTCTGTACTACGTATCCACCAGCATGTTGGCGATCTGCACCGGACTGCTGATGGTCAACCTGATCCAGCCCGGCGTCGATCACGAGCAACAAGCGGCTGATCAGGCCGCGGGCGGCGTGGAGGCAGCCGAACAAGGCAAGAAGCTCTCGACCGTCCTGTTCGAACAAGTCGAGAATATGATACCGTCGAATCCCGTGCAGGCAGTGGCGGAAGGACAGTTCTTAGGCATCATCGCTTTCACTTTGGCATTCGCGATCTTCGCCATTCTTGTGGGCGGACGGACGGCCGAGACCGTGCGCGACCTAGCCAACGCCGGCTTCAATGTCATGATGAAGATGACGATGGCGGTCATCAAACTAGCGCCGGCCGGCGTGCTCTGCTTGATGCTCTTTGCCTCTGCAACCCAAGGCCTCAGCGTATTCGGCCGTCTCGGCATGTACATGGTCACTGTCGCGTGCGCGCTGGCCATGCACGCCCTGATAATTCTCCCCCTAATTCTCAAGTTCATCGGGCGGCGAAGTCCGTGGAAGTATGCCCAAGCGATGAGCCCGGCGCTTTTGACGGCCTTCAGTTCCGCTTCGAGCAACGCCACACTGCCGCTCACGCTGACCAGCGTCGAACGGCGAGCTGGCGTCAGCAACCGAGTCAGCTCTTTCGTATTACCGCTGGGCGCCACGGTCAACATGGATGGAACGGCCCTCTACGAAGTGGTCGCCGTTCTGTTCATCGCCAATCTGACCCCCGGCGTTGACCTCACCATAGTGCAGCAAGTCATCGTCGCGTTCACGGCGCTGCTGGCCAGCATCGGAGCCGCCGGCATTCCCCACGCGGGCTTAGTGATGATGGTCATCATCCTTCAAGCAGTCGGCCTGCCAACCGAAGCCCAAGGGCTAATCATCGCCGTAGACCGCGTCTTGGACATGTGCCGCACCTGCGTCAATGTCTGGAGTGACTCCTGCGGGTGTGCTGTGATCGCTCGGTTCGAGGCCGGAGGCGGCGATGGACCAAGCCCCGTCGCCGCAAGAGAATCGGACACCGTGATCTGAAAATTGCGATTCTCGTTTAACTGTCGAGACTCGTCTTATTTGGGCGCCCAGGACTCCAGTGTCTTTCCATCGCTGAAATTCGCGACGTTGTCCCAATCACCCGGGCCGTAGCCCGCGCCACGGGGGAATAGCTTCACAGGATCGTCGGCGCCGTAGTCACCATCCATCCCGGCCGAGATGATCTGGAACGTGTTTGGATTCACCCTCGGTTCCTTACTGCCCAGATCAGTCAGCAAGGCCGTTGTGCGATAGGGATAAGCGACCCCTTGGGGATACTCGTCGTATTCTTCCCTGGGATATCTCGCCTGAGAATACGTGCGGCTGTCAAAATAGACGTAGGGCGTCTCCTGAACGCCGGTTTCCCCTGGCACGTATTCCCACCAACCATCTCCGTCGAAATCCCAAAGTCGCATTTCATCGAAGGCGAATATGATCAACGGTTCGCCTGAGCCGGTGATGGGATGGCGAGGATCATTTTTCAGACATGACAGCCAGAAGACCAATGCCTCGGCTGGATCAATGTCCTCGAGCTTGGCTCCGTCGTCGCCGACCTGGAGAGTTGGATCGAGATTCTCGCTGTGGCGTGGAAAGGCTCTCCTGACGTGCCGTTTGACCACTTCCCAGTCCGAAAAATCCGGTGGGTGTTCCCCGAAACGTTGCCTGTAACTTTCGATGGCCATGTGCAATTGCGACACCTCGCGGGAGATTCGACGTGATCCAGTACCGGACTCCACCACTCCATACAAGGCCGGCCACACGATGGCAGCCAACAGGATAAGTAGCCCGATCAAGGCGCATAGCAGTAGCCACCGTTTCGACCTGCGGTTAGATGAACTCGCCGCCCGCGGGCGTGCGGAATCGCGCCCGACGTAGACCGGCTCCTGTGTGCTCTGGATATCAGCCCAACGCTCGGCATTCCCCGCGACCGCAAGTGTGCTTTCCGCCTCACCGAAGCTCTGCCAATCCTGGTCATCCGACGGTTCAGTGTCGCCTCCAGGCACCTGGTAGATCGTGTTACAGCTTACGCAGCGCGCAAACTTGCCTTGCGATTCCGCGGGAATACTTTGCGGACTGCTACAGTCCGGACATATCGCCGTGATTTGCTCCGCCATGTGACCGAGTGACCGTTATCGAGTCTGCTGTTTGGCCGTTCACTCGACGCCGAACCGTTCGGCGAGCTTGTATTTGTCGTCCACGCCGATCAAATCGTTGAACTCGGCGAAAGTCATCAACTTGTCTTCCTCACCAATTGTTGTACCATCGTCGCGCAGCTTCGTGTACATCCGCTCCATTGTCCGCGCAGCCGAAAACAAGCCGGCCAGCGGGTAGAGGATCAGTTGAAAGCCAAGCGACTCGAGCTTCGCTTTGGGCAATACCGGTGTCTTGCCGCCTTCGATCATGTTGGCCACGTTCGGCGCCGGCGATCGACTTCCGATCGTCTCCAGATCGTCAATTGATGCGGGTGCTTCGATGAAGCTGGCATCGGCACCCGCTTCACTCGCCGCAGCGACACGTGCCACGGCTTCGTCCATATCGACGGCCCCCAGCGCATCGGTTCGAGCAACGATGAAGAAATCCCGCCCGTCACGAGCATCCACGGCGGCCCGAATCTTGTGAACGTATTCGTCACGCTCGATGACCTTCTTGCCGTGCATGTGACCGCACCGCTTGGGCCACACCTGATCCTCAAGAAAACACCCAGCCGCTCCGGCCGCGATCAATTCCCGGACGGTACGATGGACGTTCAGCGGATTTCCGTACCCCGTGTCGGCATCGACGATGACCGGAATGTCGACGCTGCCGCAGATCCGCCTCGCTCGCTCGATCATCTCTGTTTGCGTCAGCAGCCCCAAGTCAGGTTCGCCAATCGAAGTGGCCGCCACCGAATAGCCCGAGACAAATCCCATCGGAAATCCAACTCGCTGAGCGATCTTCGCCGAAAGCGTGTCATAGATACCCGGAAAAGCAATCGAGCCGATTTCGTCCAAGATCCGTTGTACGCGTGTCTGTATCATAGAATGAAGTGCTCTCTTTCTGCGGCATTACGTCTTCGTTTAACGGCAAGCCGAAGGCGACTGCGTTCCTGAATCACCGACGCCTACGGCTTGTCGTTAAACAAGGGTTTTGTTTGTCCACTGTCCTTTCTCCGTTCGACAGCGACATCACCCAACCGCTAAACTCGGTGTCGACATCCCGCCAGTCGCGCCCCGGAAACTCACGGAGGATCGACTCTTCTCCACGCGGATCCTCCCTGTGACTCGCGCGATACTGCCGATATATCTCGCCCAGCACGCTTTTCTGCTGCAGGAACAAGCAGAAATAGCGGGCCTGTGCAAAGTTGATCGCTTCGTCCTCTCCATCAAACGTCACTGTCTGGATCAATTCGTGAAGGCTCTGCAATCGTTCCGCTTGGATCTGGCGTTTGAGGACTCTGTGCCGCCAATTCACCTTTCCTTCCAACACCCAATCTTTGCCTCTGCTAACCAGCGAACTCGCCTCGTGCAACGAAGCGAGCCCCTCGCGCAGCCAGACCGCGGCCTCGGGAAAATCGAAATGCATCAGCACGTGGGTCAACTCATGCAGCAGTGGCCCGTCGCCCCACGCCAGATTCGCCAGGATCGTGCGACGTCCAGGTTTGAAGTACCCAAATCGTGAGATATTTCTATCAAAGAACAGCAATTCGGTATAACGCTGGTACGTCGCCTCATCCGAAAACAGCAGGATCGTTACCGGAGAATCTGGCCAACGATCGAAATACTGATGCCGCATAGCCTGTCGCGCCGGCTCAATGGTTGCGCAGTGCATCCTTTCCAGGGTATCGACATTGGAATCGCCGGCAATGACAAAAGGCTCATGGACAACAACCCCACACTTGCCACGAAGCTGATGGCGCAATTGTTCTGCTTTCTCCTGGCATGGCCTCTCCAGAGAAAGCTCTGGCGCGACGTAGTCATCCGGAGGACTAATTCGAGATCTTAGAGCACCTGGTTCCCCCTCATTTGGCAGCGGTTCCGTCGGTGGGCGATGCGCCGTCACGTACATACGCGCACAAATTGCAAGGGCGAACCCTAGCGACAGCGCACATGCACTACGAACAACGGACATACTCAGGATCTCCCTCTTCACCGCCGTCAATACTACCAGCCCGCCGACAGATACTGAAGCATCCACCTTGATTCCCCCGAAAGAACGGTCGAGATATATGGGTGACGGTCTGTTTTCCCACAAATTGGGCGTCAATTGGGCCGACGTAACCCTTGAAGGGGCAAAGGGAAATCGTTAAAGTACTCGTTTCTCTGCATCGTGCGCAATTGATCGAGCATCAGGTGTGCACTTACACCTGTGCCTTGGAGAGTGGAAATTGGCGACAACAAAGACCTACATGGCAAAGCCCCGCGAAGTCGAGCAAGACTGGTGGCTGGTGGACGCGACCGATAAGATCGTCGGCCGGCTGGCCAGTGATATTGCCACGATCTTGATGGGCAAACATCGCCCGACGTATACGCCACACATCGACACCGGCGATTTCGTAATCGTGACCAACGTCGAAAAGATTGTCTTCACCGGTAAGAAGTGGGACAAGAAAGCATACACTTGGTACACCGGATACCCTGGATTAAGGGCAGAGACGGCCGCCAAACGAGCAGAGAAGCAACCGGAGAAGATCCTCCGCGAAGCGGTTCGCCGGATGTTGCCTAAGAATAAGCTTGGACGCAAGATGTTGTCCAAACTGAAGATCTACGTGGGATCCGAGCATCCCCATCAGGCCCAAGAACCTCAGACCAAGGAGCTGGGCGTCAAGTAAGCGGGACGCGCACGGTATTTTGGTTCTTTTGTGCACCAGACGCACGCGACAACAGAGCAATTGCAGGAATCATGGTAGCAGTAAAAACAGACAAGAGTAACGGCGATGCACTTGGCACCGGACGGCGCAAGTCGGCTGTTGCCCGTGTACGAGTCCGAGCCGGCAGCGGCAAAGTCACCATTAACAAACGGCCCCTGGAGGAGTACTTCCTGATCGACCAGGACCGGAACTCCGTCAAGTCCGTTCTAGAGGCGGTCGGCAAGCTGGAAGATGTGGATGTGATCATCCGCGTGACCGGCGGCGGAACCACTGGGCAGGCCGGTGCTTGTCGGATGGGTATGGCGCGAGCCCTAGTCAGTTACGACACCGAGTTGTTCCCTCCGCTGCGAGACGGCGGGTTCCTGACCCGTGACTCGCGAATGAAGGAACGGAAGAAGCCCGGTTTGCACGGAGCTCGCCGAGGCACGCAGTTCTCGAAACGTTAATCACGGTCACGTACCACGAAATACAAAAAAGGCCCGCAGGCTTGGTTGCCTGCGGGCCTTTTGTCATGCGCGTGGACCGCTGTGCTTTCTGCCGCAGTCGCGATTCATCGTGACCCGAAACGTCAGTGAGGGGCTGGTCCCTCGCTCACGCGTCGGGTTTTGGTTGCTACAGAGTTTCGTATCCCAGGCCGGGTCCGTTCAGGGCCGCTGTACCCACCGTGCCGTCCGTGATGTTGAACATGCTGGGATAGCGTTCTGCCCACGCGGTATTTCCAGCGGGGCAGTACTGCCGGCTATTGCCTTCGATCGCTGCGATCGTAGGAATGCGTGCGGCGAGACTTGCTGAATGCAGGAATGACGCGCCTGGGCAGGTCAAATCCTGAACGCACAGGAACAGGTTGTATTTCTGAGCCGCCGCACCCATCAACAGCGCCTCGCTGTGCCCTTTGCACGCTTTAAGCGCGACGCCCGAGTAGCCCTGTTCTCTGGCCAGCAGCAGGCTTTCCAGATCGACCAACGATTCGTCAATCACCACCGGCTTGATCTTGGCCGCCTCGTGCATCGTGTTATCGGGATTGGCCCGCAGGTCCCGATGCGTAGGCTGCTCGATGTACTGGACACGATCCAGTGCCGTGGGCGAGACTTCACGCACCCGCTGCAAGAAATCCAGCACATATTGGACGCTGGAGCACTTTTCGTTGAAATCCAGCGAATAGTTCCACTCCGCGCATCCTCGCTTGGCCTGGGCTTCCACCGCCACCTTCTCGACGCCGGCCACTCGTTCGACATCCCAAGCAAGGTTGTCCCCAGAGAGTTTGATCTTCAAATGGGTCAGACCGTCGGCCAATATCCATTCGCCCAGCGTTTCGGGGCCTCCGTCGTCCACGCGCGTTTCGATTTCCGCGTCGTTTAACGGATCCAGCGCACCGACCAAATGGTACAAGGGCATCGTCGGCTTCGGCTCGCGAAGCGTGTATCGATCCAGGTATTCGCCGGCAAACTCGTCGGTCAAGTAGCTGGATAGATCGCTGTTTGCGAACTCCTCGCCCAGCACATTATAGGAGTTCTCGCCCAGCATCTTGCCAAAGGCATCGTGAATGGCTGCCTCGACGGGGCTGGCCGATACCAACTGAGCCAATCGGGGCATCGGTTCGGCCAAACCGGCTTCGCTGGTCACCTGGTTGGCAACCGAATCGTAGTCGGCCGCCAAATCGTGCGTGATCTCCAGCGGGTGGCCCGCATCTGTGTACTGGTCGGCCCGATCGGCTAAACGCTGGCCCAACGTGATCATCGCGGCCAGCGTGTCATCGCCACTTACCGCGTCGGTGGGCCATCCCCAGACGTTGCCGATCGGCATCGAACCGAAGCCCTGACCACGCCGACCGTCACGCGTTTCGACGTCGACATGGACGTTCAACAGCACCACGTCGACCACCACCCGTCCACCAAACTTGATGGGCGTACGGTATTCGATCTGTTCGGTCGACGTGGTAACGCTCTTCAGATAGATGTCTGTTGGCTTCGTCATTGACGGTTACACCAACTCCTTTCGTACGGCCCAGACGGCTGCCTGTGTTCGGTCCGTCACGCCGATCTTCCGCAGGATGTGTTGCACGTGTTCCTTGACCGTCTCGTAACTGATGTGCAGAGCCTGGGCGATTTCCTTGTTGGTCAAGCCCAGGGCCAACTGACGCAATACTTCGCTTTCGCGTTGCGTCAAAGGAACTTCGACGTTGGCGTTCAGACGTGGCGTTGCTAGAGCGCCGGTAACGCGGCGCAGTTCTTCACGTGTCCACACGCTTTCCCCGGTCGCAGCCCTGCGTACGCAATCCAAGACCCTCTCGCGAGCAGAATCCTTCAACACATACCCTGCGGCACCCAGTGCCACCGCGCGTGCGACATAAGTAGGATTGTCGTAGGTGGACAGCATCAAAACGGGCATGTCCGGGAAGTCCAGCTTGATCCTTCCAAGGACATTCAAACCGTCAATATCTGGCATGCGGACATCCATAACAACGACGTCCACCTCGTTCTGCGTGATAAGCTCCAAGGCTTCTCGCCCCCCGCCTGCTTCGGCGACGATTTCAATCTCTGTGTCGGCGAACAGGCTTTTCAATCCATGCCGTACCACTTCATGGTCGTCTGCGACCAGTACTCTAACTGTCATGGCTTCTTGTTTCCCTTATGCGAATGGGTGTTGAATAGACATACGATCTTGCTGTTCAAGCGACCATTGATCCCCATTGTAGACGGGATGGCAGACCAAAGCCGTATAGCAGACCCCTTCAGTTGGTACATCATGCACCAGTACCACGTCTTGTGCTATCACCAAGTGTAGCAGACAGAGACGGGGTTGCCTATAGCCCAGAGGGTTGTATTTTTCGCATCGCGTGTTCCTTTCTGCACAGCGCTTGATATTGACGGGGTGTTGGATATGGTTACGGGAAAGCCAATACCCCTGCTTTTCCAAGGGTAGCGACATGTCCGAAGAAGAAGTCGAAGTCGTGGATGCCGAATTGGATTCCGATCCGGATGCCCCGATTGTCGATGGCGATGTGGCGGCGCCGCAGGGTGAGCCGTGCGAGGCGTGCGGATGCCCGGTCGAGCCGGCCGACCGGTTTTGCCCGGCCTGCGGAACGCCGCGCACCACGGCCGAGGCGCCACCGGAGCCCAAGACTGAGGTGCCGGCCCAGAAGTATTTCCGATGCGAAAACTGCGGCAGCGAAGTGGCGACCGACCCGGATCAACGAAGCTACGTCTGCGCGTTTTGCGATTCCACATACGTAGCCGAATTCTCGCGCGAGCTGACCGAGCGCCAGCGGCCGGAGTTTGTCATCGGCTTTGGCGTGACGTTGGAGCAGGCCCAAGAGAAGTTCCGTCAGTGGTTGCGCTCGAACAATTGGTTTCGGCCCGGCGATCTGAAGACCGCTCAGGTGGCCGAGAGACTCAAAGGCGTATACCTCCCATTCTGGTCGTTTTCGATGCTTGCGGCGAGTTCCTGGAACGCGAGCATCGGCGAGTATTGGTATCGCACGGAGACTTACACGACCACAGATTCGAAGGGAAAGACCGTCACCAGGACTCGTCGGGTCCGGGAGACCGAATGGTGGCCTCTTTCCGGCCGACACCACCGGTACTACAGCGGTTATCTCGTTTCCGGCAGCCGAGGCTTATCGCAACGCGACGCGGATCGGATCAAGCCATTTCAACTGCCCGCCATGAAGCGATATGAGCCCTATTTCCTGGCTGGTTGGCTGTGCGAGGAGTATTCCGTCGAGCGTGATGAAGCGTTAGAAGTCTGTCGGCAGGAATTCCACCAACGCGAACAGCGAAATGTTTCGGCATTCCTGCCCGGAGACACTCACCGCAGTTTGCGCGTGGACACGCGTTTTTCTAACGTCAATTCCGACCTGTGCCTGATGCCTATTTACCTATTGAGCTACAGATACAAGGACAAACTGTTCCGCTTCCTGGTCAACGGGCAGACCGGTAAAGTCGCCGGAGACAAGCCTCTGTCGTGGATTCGAGTCACTGTGGCGGTGGTCGGTGGTCTCGTTCTTCTGTTGTTGGTGGTTCTGCTGTTCATGCTCTTGGCAGGTGGATGATGTCGGATCTTCTGGAAAAATGTTCGGTGTGCGGAGCCCTCGTCGACGAAGAGGATCTGTTCTGCGCCAATTGTGGCACCGAAGCTCCTCATGGCGGCGAGACCGAGGCGAAGCCGCATACACAAACGTCGACCCACAATTTCCTGTGCGAGGGGTGTGGGGCGTCGATGAGCTACGATGCGTCGGCCCAGACGTTGCGTTGCCCGTTTTGCGGATCGGACGCCCTGTCCGAACAGAAGGACGCCAAGGTGCTGGCCCCGGACCGCGTTGTGCCGTTCGAGGTCGACCGCGAACGGGCCGGCGCGATCATGCGCGAGTGGCTGGGCAAAGGTTTCTGGCGGCCGGGCGACTTGGCCGGCGCGGCAGTGCTCACGAAAATCGCCCCGGTTTACGTGCCGTATTGGGTGTTCCAGGCCCGCACGTTCACGTATTGGACCGCGGACAGCAACCGAACGCCGCCCGGTGCTCGCGGCGACTGGTATCCCATGTCCGGCGACCATCACGGCAGCTACTCCGGGCTGTTGATCGGTGCCAGCGGGGTTCTCACACCCAGCGAGACGTCAAATATCTGTCCGTTCGAACTGGCCAAGGCCAAAGTGCCCGAGGAGGTGAGCACCGAGGATGTGATCGTGGAACAGTTCCGCGTTCAACGGAAGTACGCTCGTCCGCTGGCACGACAGGGATTGGAGAACCTGGAGCGGAAAGGCTGCGAACGCTATGTTCCCGGGCGCTGCCGCAATATGAAGGTAAACGTCCGCATGGAGGGCTTGTCCAGCGAGCCGATGCTGTTGCCCATTTGGGTGATGGCGTACAAATACAACGATCGTGTCTACCGCTTCCTGATCAACGGGCAAACGGAGCGAGCTACGGGCCAGGCCCCAATTTCCTGGACCAAGGTAATCGTAGCATTGGCCATTGTGGCGATCATCGCATTGGTGATATGCTTGGGAGTTGTCGGATTCGTGGCAGCGTCGGCGGGGCCGCAGCGGACGGACCTCGGACCTGTACTCGCATCCGGTGCAACAGAGCAGCCGCATCAACCACAGGCCGGAGGCCTGTGCTACATTCAGCGCAGCACGGATCGACCATGGCTAGGGAACGGATTGTCGGTGGCGGGGGTCCGCCGGAAGACGACGAAGACCGCGATTTGCGCCCGCAGCGCATGTCCGAGATGGTCGGCCAG
>CAZUAH010000286.1:0-17386 GCA_964617665.1 uncultured Pirellulaceae bacterium | reverse complement strand
GGCGGCAGGGCCGCCAACCAAAAAAAGCTGCCGCTCGGTTGCGGGTGGCCCACTCCCGTTGGTCGCTAACATTGCCAAAAAGTTGACGATCTTTGAGATCAGTAGTATCGCGGCGTTCCCAGCAGCGGGATTGGTTCTTCAACCGGCGGCGTCCAGCAACTACAATGCTTCGTGATGTACAGACTCTCCGAGAGGTATCAGCACCATGAATCGTTCTTTCTCATTGGCTTTTTTGTGCCTTGTTGGCTTGATTTCATATTCGGCACGTGCGCAAGCACCACGAGATCCAGGGGAGGAACCTTCAAGCGAATCACTGCCAACGGCCGTTCTGCTGGGGGATTCGATCCGGCACAATTATCAGAACGCCGTGAGGAAGGCCCTGGAAGGCACAGCGAACATCTGGTCGCCAAAGGACAACTGCGGCCACTCGGCCTACACGCTCGACAACCTCGATCGCTGGCTGAAGGGGCAGGAGAATGCGCAGGTGATTCACATCAATGTCGGGCTGCACGACCTGTTCCTGAATGCCAAGACGGACATGCCGAGACACACGCTTGATACCTATGAGAAAAACCTGAGAGCCATCTTCGCGAAGCTCGAGAAGCTGAGCGATGCCAAGGTGATCTTTGCATTGACGACGGTGGTGGATGAGAAACGACAGCCAGAGTCGGGATATGGGCGAGTCGTGCGCCGGAATGCGGACATCAAAATCTACAACGCAAGAGCGCGCGCCGTAGCGAAGGAGCTGGGGATAACGGTCAACGACTTGAACGCCTTCATGAAGAAAACCGGCCCGGAGAAGATCCTGACCTCCGATGGAATTCATCTGTCGCCGGAAGGATGTAAGTCAATGGGTGCCGAAGTCGCCAGGATGATTCTGGGGCATCTGACCAAGAGTGACTGAAGGAACCCATTCAGACTCAACCCCGCAAGAGCAAGTTCTTATAGGCAGGTAGGATCGCAACAACAAACCGATGGATGGGGCGGATGGTCATGATGTCATGCACCATGGTGGCGGCGTATGCCATGGCGTCGGAAGAGGGTCAGGCCACAGCGTGGCCCGCGGGAAAATCGCCGCGTGAAATCGGCAACCGGGTCGCCACGTACTGGGCCATCACCAGGAATACCTCAAACCCACCGTGACCAACGACCGCCCCGTGCTGCCGCCGGATTATGCGCCAGTGTCGGTGAACTACCGGGTGCTGTTGTTCGCTGACGAGACGGGCAACCCAGAGTTGTTGCGGCAGGTGATTGTGAACGAGTACGTCCTCACGATGGAAACGCTGCCTAAATACCAGAAAAACTCGGGAATGTGGGGCGAGCAGATCGACATCGCTGAATCGCGCCCCGAAAGCTCGGGGACCGGGATGCTGATCTACGCCATGGCAACCGGTGTGGCACACGGATGGCTTCCCGAAGATGCGTACCGGCAGGCGGTGAAGCGGGCGTGGCGGGCGCTGACGAACTGCGTTGACGCCCAAGGGGCCGTTACGAACATAAGTGACTTTAACTTCCGACGCGAGCCGCCATGGAAGCCCTGGTTGTCCGCGGGAGACATGCACGGGCAATGCGCAATCCTGTGGGCGGCAACAGGCATGTTGCGCATGGCCTCGCCCGAAAGCGAACCGGTGGCAGAATGTCCAGATTGACACAGCAACACTGGCAGACGGTCCCACGTCCTTTTTCAAGTTGATCAAGACGGAATAGGTTTGTCCTCATGAAACACACAATACTCCTCACCCTATTGTTGTTCGCTTCTACTGCAATTGCGGAAGATGCCCTGAATACGGTTTCCATCAAGTTCGAGAACGAACGACAGCCGACGGCAGATGCCGGAGTCGGGCCTGGTATGGATGTTGTCCGCGAAGGGGAATATCTATACATGCTCCAGGAACGTCATCTGGTGATTCTCTCCGTCAAGGATCCGGCCCAACCGGCGGTGATTGGAAAGTTGGAGAATGTTGGGAACCTTCGGCAGATTGTTGTGCGCGGCAACGTCGCGTACATCACCGCGCGGGAGGACGGCCTGTTCGTCGTTGATGTTTCGGACCGAACGGCTCCGAGATTGTTGTCGCACTACGACACCATTGAATTCGCGACCGGAATTGCGTTGAAAGACCAGTACGCGTTTGTCGCTCAGCGATGGTTCGGAGTGGAGATTATCGATATCTCCAACCCGTCGAAGCTGCGTCATGTCTCCGTTGTGCGAGTCGGCGAAGCCCAGTCATGCGTTGTTTCCGATGGTTACCTGTACGCCGGCGCCTGGGGTGAATGCCGCGTTGCGATTTGCGACGTTCGCAATCCTGCCAATCCGAAACAAGTCGCCACGGTCAAGCTCAACGGCCGCGGCGACGGCCTATGCGTGCAAAACGGAGTGCTGTACGCGGCGTACGGTCATCACCAACCCGGCGCGAAGCACTCGCTGGAAGACCCACGATACGGAAACGGCAACGGGATGGATATTTTTGATGTCTCCAACCCGGCCAAGCCGAAACGTCTGTCCCGTGTTCAGTTTGCTTGGCGGTACTATTACGGATATCCGGACACGTGGCGTGTGAAGCTGTCGTGCCCGTACGCTTATCTTTATCACACACACAACGGGATCTTCATTCTGGACGTTTCCGAACCGAAGCAACCGAAGGAACTGGCTCAGATTCGGATTCCTCGTTTGCCGGGAGAGAAAGGCTATCGCAAACTTCGTACTTCGGATAAGTCCGGAGTCCGGCCTGTTGCCATTCCGTTCGACCCGGAAGAGGTCTGTTACAGCCCCGTTTGCGGCCTCGAAACCGTCGACGGCTACATGTATTTCACAGGCATGTTCACGGACTTGCATATCTTCAAGAACGACGATCTCGTCAGAGCGATCACGCACGCAGACGACGCGGGTAAGCTGAAAGTCAGCGGCGATTTCCATGACTTCAAAGCGCTCGAACCGTTCGGACTGAAGAATCTGACCACCTATCGGCCGGATGGGCAGGTTTACACGGCGATTGAGCACAACGGACATGTGTACGCCGCCTGCGGGTCTGCCGGGATCCATGTTCTGGACAAGGAGTTGGCCCTTCTGAAGCAGTATCCGACCGCAGGCTTCGCAATGGACATTCAGGTTTGCGGAGAGAATCTGTATGCTGCTCAAAGCTCTGAAGGGCTCGTTTGCTACGAGGTTGACGGCTCGACGCTTGAAAGGGCAACCTCGTACGAAGCGAACCACGCTATCAAGCAGGTTCGCGTTTCGCCGAACGGTCGATACGCCGTCGTTCATGTGGGCGGCGGAGGCTACGAGATTGTCGATGTTTCCGACTGGAGCCAAATCAAACGGGTGAAAGTTGAACGCGGTTGGGCGGGGCTGGTGTACTACCGGCAACTGTGCAACGGGTTCATCGACGGAAGGTATATCTGCGGAACCTGGTGCGCCGGTCGCACCTTCATGTCCGATCTGGGCGGCGACGAACCTACGAATTTGCCGGACCCGACCGGAATCATGCCGGACATGAGATGCGGTGGCTATTGTGCCTGCGGCCAATACGCGCTGGTAACCCGCGATGGAGGATACTCATTCTACAAACCGCTGCTGGCAGGCGAATATGATTCCGAGATGCCCGTCTACCGGATTCCAGGCGGTCCCGCTTTCCGCGGCAAACCAGCGGTTCGAGGAAACATACTGGTGGCGTGTAATCGCATTGATGGAGACATCACAGTTCTCGATATCACCGATTTGACAGCGCCGAAACTGATCCGCAAGTTCCAAGTCAGTGGAAACGCCGACCTGCCTTTCATCGGCGACGGATACCTTATGATCCCAGCCGGCTACCAGGGCCTCATCAAGTTTGAGCTGTAGCTCAACTGTGCTTCGGCAAACGTGGGCCTATCGCCACAGGCGGGCGAAATGAGCTTTGCCTGAGGAGAGATTCGCTTGCCAAGACCGTTGCCGGAACAGCCCTCGTTTGCACCAAAGCAGTGGCCAAGGAAAGCCAAACTATCCTCTTCAGGTGCAGCATCTGAGCAGGCTGCGCTGGAGCAAAACTGCCCCGGTTCAACCTCCCAAAAGGGCCATGTCGCGTCATCAGTTAGCTGACACCGCGAATTCGTCGTGCCGTTCCTTGCGTACTGAGGTCGATGTGACCTCTGAAGTTCTCGATTGCACAGACACTCGCGTTCAGTGGGCGCCCCGTCGTTTGCTGTTACGACGGCAGAATTCACCAAGGCAGCTTTTCTTCCCTCAAGCTCTGAATTTCACACGGGCCACGAAATGGAACAACCGCAAAAATGCGAGCAAACGTTCGAGGTTCTCTTGGAGGTTCCAGGGGAGGGTGTCTCGACAACTCTACTGGTGAGAACGCTCGGGGATGCTCGATACAAGTTGCTTGAGCATCCATGCGTGACTTCGGAGCCTCAATACGGTGATTCTGGCCGCTGAGACCGGTCCGCGAGAGTTGAGGTTTGAGAAGGTGATCAAGAGGTCCTTGCTGACGATGGTTGAGTATGGAGTCAGTGAAGTCCCTTTCGATTCATCGCCGTTTCGTGACCTGTTGAATAGAATTATGGAGAGCGGCGGCTATTGGCAGTTGGTGTTCAATTTCGTCCTCGTCGTGTTCATCGATCCGGATACTTACGATCCCCGGGAGGAGATTGACGCCATGAGAGAGGAAAGAGACGCCGAAAGCCAGTGAGCCGTCAAGAGAACCAAGACCGTGGGGGCGAATCTGGCGATCGAGCCGACGTGGGGAAGATGGCACAGAGGATTGGCTTGGGAAAGGCCAGAAACATCAGAGTTGCATGGGTAAGGCGCTTCACTACTCTCTTGGTCGCGTGAGATAGGTCACTATGAGCAACCCGTACGAACCTCCGTCGTCAGGAAGAGATATTGGCCCCCAGACACGAGTGCTTCCCGCAGCCGTGGCACTAATCGTACTGTCAATCATCGGTCTAACGACCGACATGTTCGGCATTGCGTTCAACTTGGGACGCGTCTTTGATCCCGAATCAAGCGAGGAGATCCGGCACGCATTCATCCAATACAGCGTATATACGGCCGTGCACGCCGTCTTCTCGCTGCCGATCATCGCAGGCGCAATTTGTATGGTCCGTCTTCGGTGTTATCTGTTCGCGCTGGTCGCTGCATGGCTCGCAATTGTCCCGTTCCTTGGGCCTTGCTACGTAGTCGCGATCCCCTTTGGAATCTGGGCGTTAATTGTGCTCAGAAATCCCGAAGTCAAGGCCGGATTCGTCAAAGCTGCACAGCGACGTGAGGGAGCGGCCAAGTGAGAGAGCGAGGGAATTTGGGGTCAGAGTTTCATTAGCCATTGGTGCGGGCAGCGAAGCGCAGCCCGGCAGGGGCCGTAGCCGCCGCGGGCGAAGCCGCGATAGCGGCGAGATGGAGAGAACGCACTGGAAGCGGCAACACGTTGGGCGTTGCGGGAAAAGGAAGAACAAGAAGCCGCAGGCACGGCGGACATGGATGGCCGCCGCTTTGATCGGCCCGGTGCCTGGATGGCACCCCGCAGCGCAGGCCAAGGAAGCGGGGGAAAGAGTCGAGTGTCCAGAGTCAAGAGACAAGAGCCGGAAAGAGAAATCATCCAACCCAGATGACACCCCGCGACGGCCGTAGCGTAGGGGCCGGCGTCTTCGGCGGCCGGGCCGTGCGGAGCCCGCCTAGCCGAGGCCCGGAAGGCCGAGGCGGGTTGCCGTGCCGGAGCCGACATGGACGGGTCGGCGAAGCGGAGGAGCGAGCGGCAGCGAGCGACGTAGCGCAGCCGGTCCGGCCGTGTTGGCGCAGGCGTGGCAACAGCGGGCGGAGCTAGGACAGGATGTCCGAAGAAGACCGATGAGCCTGGATGGCGAATTCGTTCTAAATGAGGCCGCGTCGAAGCGCGAGCCCGTGTGCAAGGCCGCAGCGCAGTCCGTCCCGCAAAAGGCCCCCAGCCCCACCGCCAGGATTCGACGAGCGAAAGCGGAACTACCTGTTCCGTCTTGAGCGGACCATCCGAACCGACTCAACGCCCTTCAAAACCCGCTCGTCCATCCCGAAAGACTACCGATTGCCCGCATCCACACGCTAACGCTCACCCCCACGCCAAGAGCTCATCCCCTTTCGAAGGAATTCTTCTCTTCAGACCGTTCCGCGCCGACCGGCACGGCGCCTAGCCGAACGACCGTGCCCCGTTCTTCTTCTGAGGCGACGCGTTGTGGCCGGTCTCCTGACCGGGCCATTGGGGCCGACGCGCGCCCAGGAATGTGGGAAAACTTCCTCAAAAACACGACCAGGGGGATTGACGAGCAGCGGGTGCGTGCCGCTTGATGGCAGGGGTAGAGCGAACGTGCCATCTTGCATCGCATCCGTAGCGTCCAACGTCGCTTGCCAACGGATCGTCGTCACCCCCGGACAGATTGCGCACGCTCCCGTTGCGTGAACCCGGCGTGACCCCTTCCAACGGCAATCGCCCTACGCTCTCCATCTCGGAAAGTCTCAAAAAAGGACCCATGACCCGCTGCGTTACCGGTACGCGCCGAACGAGCGCTGGAGTCCAGGCTTCAGCCAGTCTTCCTTTGCACGCTAAAGCGTGGACTCCAACAGCACCCCCAAGGAACCCAACACATGCCGAACAACGACTTGACGCAAAGACTTCTGGCCGACCCAATGGCAACCGTGGCCGACTACTACGCCCGTCACTTGAACGCTGCCGCCCATGCCTTCCTTCAAAGGAACTGCCTTGCCGCCCACGACGGCTTGCGTGTCGGCTTCGCCGATCGCACGCTTGGCAAACAGATCCCCGAACGGCAAAACAAGGCCGGGCGCGAACTGCGTGCCAAGTTGCAGCGTCTGGGCATCCTCAAGGCGTCCGGTCACGAGGCGTTGCGCGGGTTCGTCACCGTACCGCTGACCGACCTCGCCGGCAACACCACGGGCATCTACGGCCTGCGCGTCGACAACCACGGCAAAGCGGAGCCGCAACGGACCATCGGCAGCGGTCTGTTCAATGCCGCCGCGTTGAACTCGTACGAAGAAGTCATCATCTGTGCCGACGTGCGCGACGCCTGGACCTTCCACGCCGCCGGTCATACCAACGCGATCGCCGCCGACGGCTTGCCGCTCACCCAACAACACGTCGGCCACGTGCGGCGGATCCTCCTGGCCGATCCGAACATGAACGGCGAGTTGTCCGGCCACGTGGAACGAATGCGGATTCACTTGCCCGAAGGAATGACCGTCAACCAATACGCCATCCTCAACCGTACCCTCGACGACCCCCTCGGCAAACGCATCCGCGCCGCAACCCATGTCCGTGGCGTAGGCTTCCAGCCTGCGAGCGGAACTGATGAAAATGCCGTAGGCTGCCAGCCTGCGGGTGCAGAGCGCGAAGACGAGTCCACCGACCACCCACAACCAACATCCCCCACCGCATCCCCAACCCCAGCACCGCTGGCCGAGATCGACTTGGAGCAATCCGACGCCGAAACGGTCTTCCACATCGAGTCACGCCGCTGGCGTGTGCGTGGCCTGGAGCGCAACACCACGCCCGGCGTGATGAGAATCAACCTGATGGTCTACAACGAACGTAGTGACCGCTTCCACGTCGACACGCTCGACCTGTACCACGCCCGCGCCCGCCGCGTGTTCCTCAAGGAGTCTTCCGAAGAAACGGCCATCGCCGAACACGACCTGCGCGCCGACCTGGGCCGCGTCCTACTCAAGCTCGAACAGCTACAACACGAACAACAAACCCGCGACAAGAACGAAACACAGGCCGTGCAACTGACTGACGCACAGCGCAGCGCGGCCATGCAGTTGTTGACCGACGAACGTCTGCTGGAACGCATCCTGGACGACTTCGACGCCTGCGGGATCGTGGGCGAGCGGATCGGCAAGTTGACCGGCTACCTGGCGGCCACCAGCCGCCTGCTGGCCAAGCCGCTGGGCGTGATCATCCAAAGCTCCTCGGCCGCGGGCAAGACCTCGCTGCTGGAAGCCATCCTGGCCTTCATGCCGCCCGAAGGCCAATTCGCCTGCAGCGCCATGACCGGCAGGAGCCTGTACTATGCAGGCCAACTGGATCTGCGCCACAAAATCCTCTCGGTGGCCGAAGAGCAAGGCGTGCGAGATGCGTCCTACGCCCTGAAGCTCCTGCAAAGCGAAGGCAAGCTGTCGATCGTCACCACGGCCAAAGAATCGGGCACCGGCCGCACGGCCGTCGAACGCTACGACGTAGAGGGTCCAGTGGCCACGCTGATGACCACCACCTCCGCCGACGTGGACCCGGAGCTATTGAACCGCTGTCTGGTGTTGAGCGTCGATGAGGACGCCGAACAAACGGCCGCCATCCAGCAACGCCAACGCGACGCCGAGACGCTCCAAGACATCCTGGCCGCGCAAGCCGTGCTCCGGATCCGCACGCTCCATCAAAACGCCCAACGCCTGCTGCGCCCCGTGCACGTAGTCAATCCCTATGCCGATCAACTGACCTTCGCCAAAACGCGAGTACGCAACCGCCGCGACAACGCCAAATACCTGTCGCTGATCAAATCCGTCACGCTGTTGCACCAATACCAACGCCCGGTGCAACAAGCCACGGCCCACGGCGTGAGCATCGAGTACATCGAAGTCACGCGCGAAGATATCGCCGTGGCCAACCGGATCGCCGGGGCCGTGTTCGGCTCCAGTATCGACGAGTTGCCCTCACAAACCCGCCGTCTGCTCCGCGACGTGTTCACCTACGTCGAGCGGACCGCGGGCGAGACAGACGCTTCGCTGGAAGACCTGCGTTTCACCCGCCGCCAGCTTCGCGAGCAACTCGACTGGGGACACACCCAGTTGCGAACCCACCTGAACCGCTTGGCCGCCTACGAATATGTCCACGTCTATCCCGGCCCCGGACGAACGCTCATGTACGAACTTCGCTGGGACGGACACGGACGCGAAGGCGAGCCCACCCTGTTCGGCCTGACCGACCCGGCCAACCTGGTCGAACCTTCCGGTACGACCAACCCATCGGCGGCCTCAAACGCTTGATTGGCGGGGCAAAAACCTTGATTGGCGGAGGCAAACAGTTGATCGGCGCCCCAAAAGCGCCCCATTGGCGGCCCCGGAAAACCGACCGAAAACAAGTTCACTCAACGACTTAGCTTCAACGTTGGCGGGTTGCCCGGCTGTACGGCACCCCCTGGCAAAAAATCGTACTCACCGATCGTACGTAGCGGTAGGTCTGCCGCACCGTTCATCGCTTCCGCATGAACGGATCTTTCAAACCCCTTCACCGTCGGCGTGATCGGTGCGCGCCGACACCGTAGGAGATGTCACTATGTCCTCAACACTCGATACGGTCCTTGCCCATCCCTTCGGCGACGAGTCCGACCCGCGCGGGTTCTGGCGGTTGCTGCAGGAACACGTGGAACACCTCAAGGTGCGCAACTACTCGCCCGCCACCCAGCGGGCCCGCGCCTTCTACGTGCGTGCCTTCGCCCGCTGGTGCCTGGATCGGGATCTGACCCAACCGGCGTAGATCACCAAACCGATCCTGGAATCCTTCCAGCGTCACTTGTACCGGGTGCGCAAGGCCAACGGCCAGCCTCTCTCGTGGTCCAGCCAAACGCTGCACCTGACGCACGTGAACCAGTTCTTCCGCTACCTGGTCAAGATGAATCACCTGCCCTTCAACCCGGCGGCCGAACTGGAACTGCCCAAGCAACCCAAGTCGCTACCCAAACCGATTCTGTCACTCGACGAAGTCGAACGCGTCTTGGCCCAACCCGACACCACCACCGCGCTGGGCCTGCGCGACCGAGCGATCCTGGAAACGTTCTACTCTTCGGGCCTCCGCCGCGCGGAGCTGTGCCGTCTTCGCCTGGACGAAGTCGACGTATCCCGCCGCGCCATCTTCATCCGCCTCGGCAAAGGCCAGAAAGATCGTTACGTCCCGGTGGGCGTACGCGCCCTGGTATGGATCGCCCGTTACGTCGAGCACGCCCGAGACAAACTCCTGCTGGACGCGAAAGAGCCCACGCTATTCCTGACCAAAGACGGCCAACCGTTGAGCCCCGATTCCCTGACGGAGTACGCACGCCGCTACCTGCGTTCCTCGGGCGTGAACAAGGCCGGAGCCTGCCACATCTTCCGCCACACGATGGCCACACTGATGTTAGAGAACGGAGCCGAAATCCGTTACCTCCAAGCGATCCTCGGCCACGAGCGATTGGAGACAACACAAATCTACACCGCACCAGTCTCCGCAAGCTCCTGGAAGTCCACGGCGCCACACACCCAGCCGAGCGACCGGACCAAGACACCGACTCACCCTCAGACACGAACCCCGAGTCACAGGACTAGTCGCAACTTCCCCACCCTGATTTACAATCGAGCTATGCTCCTCGTGCGCAGAAAGCCACCTCGATCGCCCCACGCCGCGCTTCGCGCGCGTGGGGTGATCATACGCCAACATCACCGCCGCCTGTGCGCAAGCATCTCCACAGAATCCCACGCCAAACGCACCTCGCATCATCCCAGTTGCACTCGATGCGGTTCAATCGGCCAAGACCCAATAGGATTCAATGCAGGTGACGCCAACCTCTACCGCTGCGTCGGCAACAGTCCGACCAATGCGACGGACCCGAGTGGATTGTACGATTCGGAAACCGAGGGAAGACTCATCGGGGACCTTGAGCGCGCGCAAATTGCCGATGCGGCTTACAAAGGAAGAACGGACAAGTTGAATCTCGACAACTGGAAGAAACTCTGGGAGTACGACCACGAGGAAAGTGGATTTCGGGCGGTACTATTTGGGAACACCAAGACGGGTAAGGTCGTCCTTTCATTCGCCGGGACGAAGGCAAGCGACCTTACGGGCGATTGGAAGGCCAATGTGTGTCAGGGAATTGGCCTTAAGAGTAAGCAATACGAATTGGCTACTGCAACTGCGGCTGAATTCAAGAAGAGATTTGGAGATAGGCTCGAAATCGTCGGCCACTCGCTGGGAGGTGGGCTTGCGAGTGCAGCCGCATTGATTTACGAAGTTCCAGCCACGACTTTCAACCCTGCCGGCGTACATTTGGCTACAGTGGCGCGGCACGGAAAGAACCGATCTGCAGCAGAAGATCTGATTGTAGTCTATCGCGTGCGAGGTGAAATCCTGACGACCCTCGAAAATGGTAGAGGGCCGATTGGCCAGTTGATGCCCGATAGCATCGGAAAGACGCATTCTCTCTGCGGGCGAATGAGAGACCCAGTTACACTACATGGCATGGCCGAAGTGTTGCACGCAATGCAGAAGGCGTTGGCAAATTCGCGAAAGCCTACTTTCTGGGAGCGGCTTATGACGATTCCCGAAAACTTATTCTTGGAGTTCTACAATGGGATGTGGACGGGGCGGTGACAGACCGCAATGCAAGAAGGCAGGAATTGGAAAATCGACAGTACGAGTACCATTTGTAGGTACGGTTGTGCTTGTATCCTGTCTTGTCGCTGTCTCTTGTCAACAACCCGAGCAGGACAAGCCGAATAATTCGGAAGGGATGATAGACTGGGTGCCTACGGTGCAGCCGACACAAGATGTGCTGCATTCGGAAACGAGCGGCCGCGTTGCGGGGCGGATGCCCATTCATGTTACTCCGTACTACAACTGCGAGGGGCCGGAAATCAACGTCGGCGAGTTCAGCGGCAAGTTGTCGACTGACTCGGTAGAGGAGCTTCGTGCAACCATTTCTAAGATGCAAGAGTGCTGGACTGATCTGAGTGTTGAGACGATGTATGCAGCGTCGATAAGGCTCTACGATCTGGCCCTGAAAGACGAAGCAGTGTACTGGTTCTATTCTGCACAATACCGCTCTCGTCTTTTTCAAAGCGTCCTTGATCCCACGAAGATTGGCAACATAGGCTCATCGACTTTCGAACGGCAACAGGCCTACAACGCATTTCAGCAGCTAGTCGGAGAGTACATAAATGGCTACGCATTCGGGGACCTGGACAAGCTTCGCAAGACCATCGAACAGGTAAAGAGAGAAGGAAAGGTGCTTCCTGACTTTGGCAGTGTCTATCCAGGAGTTTCGTTCATTCCAGAGGACAAGTGGGGAAAGAAGAACAATGAGGTCGCACTGGGCCTTTCATCACTTGCTGACCATATTGAGAACAACGCCGAGGAGATAAAGGCTATGCGGAAGAAAAACGACATCGAGGGGAGGTATTGACCAGGGGACAGGGATAGCGCCGGGATGAACCGGTCTGGAGTAGCGAATGAAAGAGTCGTACGAGAAAGGTCTAGCCAACCGCTCGGCCCCGGACCCTACGCTGATGAGGGTAACCTTTTCATTTTGATGGTCGCTGCTTCTCCTGTTTCTGTTTTCGAGGACGAGCCCTCATGTCCTGTTCGGCCATGAACCGCTTGCGAATGTCTTCACTCTCTTTTTCCATGAACGCAGCGAACGCCGGATCGCCAGTCCGTTTCATCCACTCGGCTAACGCTTCGCGGAGTCGTTCGATTTCTGTCTTGCACTTCGGATCGTCCATCAAGTTGTTCAAGGCGTCAGGGTCGTTTTGCAGGTCGTAGAATTCCTCAGGAACACGGTGCAGGAAGAGTTTGTTTCGAGCGGCAATGCCCTGATTTTCCTTGCCCGCCGCCTGCATCGCTCGCATGGATCTTCCCGACTGGGACTCGTTCCTGAACACTCGCTTTCCATCGGACCAGGGATTGTAGATGTAGCGAAACCGTTTGTCTTCGACGGCACGCATGGGATACCTGCCTCGGCCTGCGGTCTGGTGGAATTGGGTGAATACCATTTCTCGACCGTCTTGCGACTGGCCGAGCAACAGTGGTTTGAACGAGAACCCGTCCACTCCGTCGGGAGAATCAACGCCCGCCACGTCCAGCAATGTCGGCATCAGGTCGATGCCGGAGATGAAATGCTGGTCGTCCACGGAGTCTGGTTCGACCTTGCCCGGCCAGCGCACGATCCACGGCGTTCGCGTGCTGTGATAGTACACATTGGTCTTGGCAAAGGGCAGCGCCATGCCGTGATCCGACAAGAACAACACAATTGTGTTGTCGGCCGCGCCCGCTTCGCCCAGAGCAGCCAGCACTGCGCCCACCGTATCGTCGCAACGTCGGACCGAACTGAAATACTCGGAAACCTCCAGCCGAACATCGGGAATATCAGGCAGGAAGCCGGGCACGACGATCTCTTCCGGCTTGAAAACCTTCGAGGACCTTTCCGGGCCGTTTGGATTGTCGTATTTGTATTTGTCGTTGCCGTAGAACGGCCGATGTGGATCATGCGAATTGGTCATCAGAAAGAACGGCTTGCCGTCTTGCTTCGCCCGCTCGAAGAACGCCTTCGCATGCTGGGCGTACAGTCGCGGGCTTCGCCCGCCGCCAAGTTGGACTTTGGACGTGTCCCAACGAAACGCGGCGTAGGGTGACGAGTGCGGCTCCTTGCCAAGCAGGCCGACAAGGTACCCGGCATCCCGCAACAGAGCGGGCAGGATCGGGACATTCGGCTTCTTCAGGTTATGGAAGCCTTCGCCGCCGCTGCGATGCGGATAACGTCCCGTCAACCAGACGTTTCGGCATGGCTGACACACGGCAATCGTCACGTGAGCATGCTCGAACCGTATTCCTTCAGCCGCCAGTCGGTCGATGTTCGGCGTAGTGTCTTTGACTTTCGAGCCAAACACACCAACGCTGTCGCAGTTCAAGTCGTCTGCGGTAATCAGCAGGATGTTCGGCCGCTCGACCGCAAGAGCATCTGCGGCGCAGGCCACGATGACGCATGAGCAGATCAAGAATGTCAATACTTGTCGCATGAAGGAACCCTCCCAGTGCTGTGTCGCTTGTTATCGGCGTAAGTATATCACGGTAACATGGACATTGGGAACTTCTCGTTCGAGACACCAGCCGGTACATTGTGCAACAAGCCGCCTGTTGCGAACCCCGCCTATTGGTCCGTGGCTTTTTCGGCTGGCTGACAACGTTCAGCACTCTCGACACCAAGGAGTTCAAGATGCATCGACCAATGAGAGCCCTAGCTTACCTTTTCATGATCGTAAGCTACTGCTGGGCATGGCCAACAGCGTGGGCAGCGGATCTGGAAGCACTGAATGCGCTTGGGGATGCGTGGCCCAGAGTGTTTTTCTTCCGTGGATGCGAAGGGTTGGCATCAAACCCACGAGTTACCTACGACCGCTGGGAACAGTCGTTCTCGCGACTGATGGGCATCGAAGGGAAGGTGTTGGACGAGGAGATACCTGGCCGGTCGATTCGCAACATCGAGTTCTTCACCCGGTTCAAGAGCGACCATCCCGATCAACTCGTCCTGTTGCATTACAACGGCAACGCTCGCGATCCGCGGTACCAGACCGAGGAGTACTTTGCAGGTCACTTTCTGTACTACAGCGGAACGAAGATCCTGGACGACGTGCCGGCGGAACCGGGCGAGTTGGAGATCCGTATCGATAACCCGAATTTGTTTCGGGTCAACACAGGACGATACAAATGGTCGAACGACGATATCGGCTTATGTCTGCTGGATGACGACGGCAAGCCGGATTGGCACCGCAGCGAACAGGTGCAACTGATATCCGTCGACAAGCAGCGAAAGGTGATCCGTGTACGGCGAGGCTGCTATGGAACTGAGCCGATGGCGTTTCCAGCCGGCAATGCCTATGCGGCGACACATGTGACTGAGGGCCCGTGGGGCCGCAAGTCGAACTTGATGTGGTACTACAATTATGCGACGTGCTGCCCGCGAGACGAACAAGGCAAGACGTGCTCGGACATCCATGCGGAGGAACTAGCTGCGCGGTTTCTGCCCGGCGGCGAGTTGGCGGCTTTTGACGGGCTCGAGTTCGATGTACTGCACCACGAGTCGGGCGGTGGCGGGTTGTTTGGCGTGGACTGCGACGCAGACGGCAAGGCCGATGGCGGTGTGATCGACGGCGTAAACACGTACGGAATCGGCGTTGTCGAATTCTGCCGTCAGCTTCGCGAGAAGATGGGACGGCAGCGACTGATTCTGGCCGATGGGATGAGCTTGCGCAACCAACGTGCCTTTCAGATACTAAACGGTATCGAAAGCGAAGGCTGGCCCACGTTGAGCGATTGGGAGATCAAAGACTGGTCCGGTGGGTTGAACCGTCATTGGTTCTGGGACCAGAACGCGGCGGAGCCCGTATTCAACTACATCAACCACAAATTCACGATGGCCGGAGCAACCCCGGGCTCGCGAGTTCAGCCCGACGTTCCGTACAGCGTCCATCGTCTTGTGTTTGCTGCTGCCATGTTCACGGATTCGGCGGTCTGCTACAGCTTCACGCCACCAAAGGAGCGGACCGAGCTGATGGGAATCTGGGACGAATTCCGCAAAGGCACGGAGAACAAGCTTGGCTGGCTGGGCCGACCGCCGGGGCCGGCGGTTCGATTGGCCCAGGAGCAACCAGACTTGCTGGAAGGCGCCGGTGAACCCATTGGCAAGAGTTTGACGAAAGCTCTCACGGGCGAGAATGCGGAGTTCACATTGTCCGGCGGCGTTCTGGAAGTGGCGTCGACCGACGAAAGTAGCGCCACGCTAGATTTCACACTCCAAGGCATTCCCTGCGATGGACCGGATCTGTTTGTGTTAGTGACGGCCAGTGGCGAGCATCGCGCGGCGGAACCGAAAGAAATCGCGCGACGGATGTGGGTAGGCATCGCACCGAACGAGGGCCAATTGGTCCGCGCCAATCAACCGACATGCGGGATGTGCCTCAGAGGCGGCGAGGAAACGGAAATCGCGTCGGAGAGCGGGGCAAGCGTACGGTTTTCCCGCGCAGTGGACTTGGCCGGACAGAAGCACAATGCGTACCGCGTCCATCCGCCGTACAAAGGCGGTGTTGGCTACACGTTCTGGGAACGCGAGCTTACAGTCCCAGAAGATGGCCACCTGGAACTGTACACCGGTATGGGGCCCAAGAGTCCCGAACGTAGCGACGGAGTCTGGTTCAAGGTGCTGGTGGCAGACGCCAGCGACGCGGCGAAGTACACGCAGATCCTTGAGCACTCTCAGAAGGCATTTCAGTGGGAGCCGCATCGCGTTTCGCTGGCGAGTTTCGCTGGACAACGTGTGCGACTGAAGTATATCGCCGACTGTGGACCCAACGACAACTCGACGACCGACCACGCGCACTGGGGCGATGTGGTTGTGGCTGGGCCGGAAGGCCAAGCCAAATGGACACCGCCCGTGCGTTTCATGACCTGGATAAACGATCGCGAATTCACATCAGGTTTCTACTTCTCCGACATTAGATCCAAGACGGTCGACCTGGAATGGCGAATCGAAGGTCCCGAATCGGTTCGGATCAAGTCGATTCGTGCACTTAGCCATCCGGACGTAATCTACCGGCAATACGAGGACGGACTCGTACTGGCCAATCCGTCCCCGAGGCCATACACGTTTGACTTGCAGCGACTATTCCCCGGCGTCAAGTTCCGGCGATTGAAAGGAACGGCTCTACAAGATCCCATAACCAACGACGGTTCGGCTGTTACCGGCAGCCTTACATTGCAGCCAGTGGAGGGCCTGTTTCTGGCCAAAGAGTGACAAACGGAGCCCAGTATTGCATGAGATAGACATCGGTTGGGTCACCGATCTGACCAGCGCCAGAGGTAATTGTTCACATACCACGGTTCCCAAATTCCACGCTTGGTGAAATCCGTCAACCGCAAGCCCGGGACGGTTTCGTACGCTGTTGGCCCCGAACGGATGTCCCGCTCCTATCAAACAAACAGTCTCTTTGTACGCAAGGGCCGAGAGCTTGTGTGATGCGCCTTCTGACGGCAGATTTCTGGGCTGCGGTCGATCTTAGCACGTAGGGCCGTTGATTTTCGCGGTCCGCGGTCGCTTGGCAAATTGACATGAGCCTCGCGCGTCGGATAATAGAGTCTCGCGTGTGAATATCTTCTGCCAAGCGGCGATACGCCGTTTGGTTCGCTTCGACGCGGGAATGTGAATGAACGTGTCTGCATGATTCGTGGAAAGCGCCGTTATGTGCAATCGCGAAGCGGTTGAAGCCCTTGTTCAACGCGCCCAGAATGGTGATGAAGAGGCTGCGGGGGAGCTATATGTTCGATATGCAAACCGGCTGTTGAAACTAGCAAGCAATCAGATCAGCCAGCGGCTGCGACGCCGATTTGATGCAGAAGATGCCGTGCAGTCTGCGTTCAAGAGTTTCTTTCGTTGCGCACGAAAGGGCGAGTTCGCGATCGACCAGTCCGTGGCCCTGTGGCAATTACTGCTGACGATCACGATGAACAAGATACGGCGAAAAGCCAGGGACCATAGAGCAGCAAAACGCGATGTTGGCCTTGAGGTGCATGCTCGGGGGCGCCAAACTTGCTCTTTCCTGGTTAACTGAGCTGGTTTTGTGAGG